>NZ_JBIWCW010000007.1:0-116392 GCF_044761665.1 Peribacillus sp. NPDC097295 | reverse complement strand
CCGCTTTTGCGCATGTTCAACGTGCCTGAACTCACATTCACATACTTCGTCGTCGTTTTGACCGGAGTCGAAGCTGGTTTTGCCGTGGCTGGCTTAGTTGCCGAAAGGTATTTGGTATTCACATACCCTTCCTTGTTATTCGCTTTGATTTTTGCCCAGCCCTTGGACTCTGAATATACTGTTACCTTCGTGCCTTTCGTTAGCTCCGTTACGATGCTGGCAGTCGCCGAACCGCTTTTGCGCATGTTCAACGTGCCTGAACTCACATTCACATACTTCGTCGTCGTTTTGACCGGAGTCGAAGCTGGTTTTGCCGTGGCTGGCTTGGTTGCCGAAAGGTATTTGGTATTCACATATCCTTCCTTGTTATTCGCTTTGATTTTTGCCCAGCCTTTGGACTCTGAATATACCGTTACCTTCGTGCCTTTCGTTAGCTCTGTGACTATTTTCGCGCTTGCCGAACCGCTTCTGCGCATATTCAACGTACCTGAACTCACATTCACATACTTCGTCGTCGTTTTAACGGGTGTAGCTACTGCCTGTTTGACTGCTCCGGGCTTTTTCGTGGAAAGGTATGTCGTACTCACATAAGCTTCTTTTTCATTCGCTTTGATTTTCGCCCAACCCTTGGATTCCGAATACACCGTTACCTTTGTTCCTTTACTCAGCTTCGCTACTACGGCCGCGCTTGCCGAACCGCTTTTGCGCATATTGAGCGCCCCTGAACTTACATTCACATATTTTGTCGTCGTTTTGACGGTTGCGGTCACTGCTTGCTTAACCGCTCCTGGTTTTTTCGTGGAAAGGTATGTCGTACTCACATAGCCTTCTTTTCCATTCGCTTTGATTTTTGCCCAGCCCTTGGATTCGGAATAGACCGTTATCTTTGTACCTTTGGATAGCTTCGCCACTACGGCAGCGCTTGCCGAACCGCTTTTGCGCATATTCAGCGATCCTGAACTTACATTTACATATTTCGTTGTCGCTTCTATATTTTTTTGTTCGGATGATAGTGGAGCTGCAGAAATATGTTCTTCAAAAGCAACTGTGCTCATTACTGCAAAACATAAAGTCGGTATAATTAACTTCTTCATATCATTCTCCCTACTAAAGTATTGGTTTTTCCATATTAACTTAAATATCGGCTAAAAAAGATATTCTGATATAGGTATTTCCAACCATATTCATGGCATAATTGTGTAGTTATACAAGATTAATACTACTGACCAACAACTTTAATCAAATAGTAAAGTTATTTCATTCCTTGAAATAATGGATAGATTACAACACCCTGGATTAATACGGACGATAGTTTTTATGAAAGTGAGGGAATGACGAAACAAAAAGGAATTTGGTATATTTTGCAGAATAATGAACAAGTAAGAAAGAGAAGAGATCCTAAAAAGGGGGAAAGAGTTACATGAAAAGAATCGTTATCTTAGTAAGCCTGGTATTGTTAGCTGCTTGTTCCAATAGTGAGGTGAAATATGATGGAGCTCCTTTGAAGATTGCCGTAATTGGCGAGACTCCTTCATTTCAAAATAAAAACATTCGCGTTGAACCGTTATCATTAGACAAATTCATTGAAGAATCCACACTAATTTCAGCAAATTACGATGCCGTTATGCTATCAAAAGACGTTTTCGAAGCTGCATCAGACGATAAATTTGTCGATGTATACACTAGTTCGGAAATTCCCATTGTTTTTCTGAATTCCAGTAAAAGGCACTATCCATTTGTTAATGAAGACATTACTTATGAAACAGCCCCTGATTCTTTAACTGATGGTTCGCATACGACCGTTTATTTGCATGATGATCATGCAAATAAAGACGATGCTTGGTTTTTTCATTTAGACGATAAAAAGAATGAGAATGAACTTTATACCAAACTCTTTAAAAAAATTGAGGAGTTATAAAGGATGGTGATCTGGAAATAAAGAAAAGGGCACTTAAACAATCCAATTTGTTTAAGTGTCCTTTTTTTGTGGCAAACAAATATCATAATGGGTGAAGTTGGATTTGGATTTGACTGATATTTTGCTTGTTTTGACCGATAAAAGATCTGATTAGACCGATATAGTGACTAGTTTGACCGATATATCACGTATTTTGACTGATATATGAGACTTCAGCCTAAAAGCTACGATATTTGTACGTATAAAAATCCCCGATACATTCCACTCCTGAGTAGTTTTCTAGCTTCAAGATAAGATATTTATGCATGCTCCCCCATACATCTTTTTAGATATATCGATAAGTGCGATCTTTTTGCCTTACTTCCCTAATAATGACCTTTACCAAAACCAATGATGACTACATCAAATGTTTTCAAAAATGCTTCCTCCCTTAATTATTTTCATATAATATCTACACCCTAAAAATTAATCATGCAACATACAAATAACCCCACATGTATCACATGTGGGGTTACGAAAAGTGCTTATTACAGGTTATTTAAAAACTCATTCACTTGATCTGGAGTTTTAGCGTTTGCACTGTGTAAATGGGCGATTTTCTCTCCATTCTTGAATACCAATAATGATGGGATTCCCATGACGGTCTGTTCTTCGGCAATTTCCGGGAACTCATCTTTATCGATTGTGAACCATTTCTTATCTTGATGCTCAGCTGTGATGTCACCGATGAACATGTCGAGGCGCTTGCAATCCGGGCACCATGTTGTCGTGAAAATCCCGACCGTTAATTCATCTTGTTTGATTTGTTCGCGGTATTCTTGTTCTGTACTGATCGTCTTCATATTATTCTCCTCCGAGCTTTTATAAAAATAGCCTATGTAACATAAGTTACTCAGTGATAAATATATAGGTATTTCCCTCATTGTTCAAATTCTAGCTATGGGTCATCGCTTATATTCCCCGATTAGATAATATATCATGCTATTATATGCAAATAATTATTTTCACATTATATTTAATAATTAAGGTAGGAGATATCGTTATCAGTAAAAAAGATTAGCTCAGTGGCTAATCTTTCAGTTAGTAGACAACGTCGGGTTGGTAGATATTATCGCTAGATTGAAAATACTATTTTTTATATATTAAGAAAGGTCTCGTTTTGAACTAAATCACTTTGATAGATGTGAATTATATTCCAAGTCGATATTGGTATTCTTCGAGGATTTATTTTTAAATAGCATGCCAATGATAAAGCCAATAATGCCGGTAATGATCCAGCCTGCGCCGCTCGTGAAAAATGGAATGAATGAGAATAAGTCATTGATTGTTGAAGTGGCCACATTTGCATCCTTTAGTGCATCCAAAATGGCGACAAGTGTTACGCCCACAATGGTTCCGATATACACCGATTGAGCTCCGCCAAACAGTTTGTCTAAGAAAACTAAAGCAATTAATGCGATAGCAATCGGATATAACAACATTAAGACAGGAGAAGCCATGCTAAGAATCGTATTCAAACCAAAGTTCGTGATGATCAAGCTCACAGCAGAAATCAGAATCAACCATTTTTTGTAGGAAATCGATGGAATGATCCGTTCAAAATACTCTGCAACTGCCGCAAGACAAGCAACATTGGTTGTAATGCCTGTTAAGAAGATGACAACGCCGATTAAGTATAAGCCAACTTGTCCAAATAATGACTTAGAGGCCAACGCAATCAGTTCACCGCCATTTTGCTTATATCCGATGGCATCTATACTAGATGCGCCAATCCAAGCCATGGAAACTTGCAATAAAATCAAGCCTATGAGCGTGACGATCCCGGCTTTAATGAATACCGAAGATACTTCCCTAGCGGACTTTACGCCTAAGGCATCTACAGATTTAATAAAAATACCACCAAAGACAAATGCCGCTAAAACATCCATCGTAAAATAGCCTTGCGTAAAGCCTTTTAGAAAGGCAGCGGTCGATGTTTCATAGCCTGCACCCGATATCGGGGCGTGAATCGAACCCATAGGTGTGAAAATGGATTTTCCCACTAAAATGACTAGCAGGACCCCGAAGATAGGTGTGATCATTTTACCAAGACGATCCACGAATTTGGAAGTCTCCCACGATAAATAGATGGTAAGTCCTATAAAGATGACAGAGAATATTAATAAGAATAATACATGTAAGTTAGAACGAGGAATCAACTGGCGAATACCGATTTCATACACGACACTTGTTGTTCTAGGGATCACGTATAATGGCCCTAATGCTAAAAACAGTAACACGCTAAATACCACGGCGAACTTCGGATGAACCCGCCCCGCCAATTTCTCAACGGTGCCGCCACCCTTCGTTAACGCAATAATCGCCAGGATGACTAAACCAACACCTGTGATGAGAAACCCACTCATGGCAATCACCGTATTCGTACCTGCTTCTTGGCCAAGGACCGGAGCAAAGATGACATTTCCAGCGCCTAAAAACATGGCGAAGAGCATGAATCCAATGATAATGACTTGATAGTTGGATACAGATTTCATAGAAACGCCTCCAAATTAGTATGTTAGAAAAATTAAATAGAGAAGCCTGTTTCATACACATCATGGTGCTGTAATACAAAAAGGTGTTCCCCGGTAATCCATGCCGATCCTGTAATCTCCGGAATAATGGCTTCAATCCCCGCCACTTTTGTATGTTCAACTAGGGTCCCTTTAAACTTTGAACCTATAATACTTTCTTGAATGATAGATTCCCCGGATTTCAAATTCAATGTTGCTATTTTCGCACAAGTTCCAGTCCCACAAGGAGAACGGTCTATTTGTCCATCGCCAAATATGACAACATTACGATAATGATTAGGCCCGACCTTTTCGCTGATTTCTATTAGGTCCACGGTATTGATTTCCGGCTTTAACGGATGTTCGATGGATAGCTGACTGTTTAATTTATCACGAATTTCCAAAGCCTTATGTATCATTTCATTTTTATTATCCAGTGATATTTTCATCCCTAAATCTTGAGCATTCACTATTCCAAAAAAACTTCCTCCAAAGGCCACATCAACCGGAACCTGGAGATTGTTAGAGAGTTGTATCGGGGTATCTTTGTAGAGAACGAAGGAAGAAACATTTTTAAAAGAAACGCTTTCGACCACATGGTCTTTGTATGTAATCAAGCATTCTATCAAACCTGCAGGCGTATCGATAAACACTCGATCTTTTTTTGGGATGATCTCTTTCGTCAGGCACATCGTCACCGTGCCGATCGTTCCATGACCACACATGTTCAGGTATGATCCACTGTCCATGAAGATGACACCTATATCCGCCTTGGGATGAGTCGGTTTTGTTAAGATGGCTCCGAACATATCCTTATGTCCACGAGGCTCATTCATCAGCAGTTTTCGTAAATCATCATAATGATCTCGTACATAATTCTTCTTATCCATCATGGTGTCTCCCAAGATTTCGGGAAATCCATCGATGACGATTCGTGTCGCTTCCCCCATCGTATGTGTATCGATCGTTTTGATTCTCACATTATAATTCTCCATCTCATCCTCCTATTTTTAACAAAAATGAAAGTAATACACATCATAATCCATAAATATCATTTTGAAAAGATAGAAAATAAAGAAAATTCAGTATCGCAACTCTGAAAAAATATATATTTTTCCTTAAAAATCCTTTATTACCAATACTTATTTTTGAATTTTCAAATAAAATCTCAAAAAACCGATTTGATTTTCTTGAAAAAATATTATAATCTTCAAATAATTTCATAATTTAGGGGGCCATCACATGATTTTACGTGATTTCTTTATTCATCTGTCAGAAAATAGAACCTTGAACAGTGCTGCGCAAAGATACGGGTTAAAACTTGGGGCACAAAGTGTTGTCGCAGGAACGAACATCGAAGAAACGATTCATACCATCAAAAACTTGAATCAACAAGGCATTTCTTGTACGGTAGATAATCTTGGAGAATTCGTATTCGAGAAAAGTGAAGCGACGGCTGCGAAGGAACAAATTATCAAGGTTATTGAAGCCATTCATGAAAACCAGGCAGATGCACATATTTCCCTCAAGCCTTCTCAGCTTGGCTTAGACATTGATTATGATTTTTGCCTTCAGAATCTATTGGAAATCACTGCAAAGGCGAAGGAATATAATATTTTCATCAACTTCGATATGGAAAATTATGAACGCTTACATCCTTCATTCGATTTGATGGAAAAAGTGCAAGAGGAATTTGGAAACGTAGGGACCGTCATTCAAGCTTACTTCCATGAGTCGATGGAGAATATTGAAAGATTCAAAGATTACCGTTTAAGAATTGTTAAAGGAGCCTACAAGGAACCTGAAAATATTGCATATCAAAGCAAAGAAGACATCGATAAACACTATATTGCCTTGATTGAATACCATTTACTACACGGAAAATTCACATCGATAGCGACACATGATCACCGTGTCATTAACCATGTCAAAAAATTCGTTATAAAAAATAATATCTCTAAAGATAAATTCGAATTCCAAATGCTCTATGGATTCCGTAAAGAATTACAACTTGAACTAGCAAAAGAAGGCTATAATTTCTGTACATATGTACCATTTGGTGCCGATTGGTATGGGTATTTCATGAGACGCTTAGCGGAGAGACCACAAAACCTGACATTGGTCACAAAGCAAGTCTTCAACAAGAAAACGAATATCGGTATTGGCGTAGCGACAGGAGCTTTCATTTTAGGACGACTTTCGAAAAAACGTTTGGTCAAACAAAAAACACTATAAGGTGAACTAGATGATTCCCGTCTAATACGGGGGTCATTTTTTTTGTTCTGCTGAACATAAAAAACCCGAATAAGGTGTCCATTATTCGGGAATGTATGTTAATCATTGAATTTCTTGAGGCGATATTGCAGGCTTTGCCTTCGCAAGCCAAGTGCTTTTGCCGTTTGTGAAACGTTGCCATCGAACATTTTCAACGCATTTTGAATATAGTACTCTTCGACTTCATTCATGAATACGCTTAATGGGCGAATGTCTTTTTCATTTTCCGCTATGAACATGCTCCCGGTCGTATCGGAAAGCTCTTCACTTTGAACCTTCCACCGGAAATATATCGGCAGCATATCAAAGTCAATGAGCGTTTCATTCGTCATCGTGCTTGTTATATCATCGAGCAATACTTCCAGCTCTTTCAAATTACCTGGCCAATCATAATCGAGAAAGATCTGTTCCACTTTAGCTGAAAGTCCCTGGATCCGGCTCCCAGTAGTGTTGCGATAGCGCTTGAAATAGTCCGATATAAAGGGCTTGATGTCTTCTTTTCGGTCACATAGTGCAGGGACGTTTATACAAACGGATGCAAAGAAGTAATATAAATCCTTCGAAAGCTGCCCTCTCTCAATCAAATCAATCGGGTCTTTTCCGACACTTGCTATAAAAACGTGACTCTCCAGATGTTCCTTGAACAGATTAAGAATCTTTTCCTGGCCTCCAAGGGAAAGGTATTCCACACGCTCACAAAAAATCGTGACTTGTTCATTTTTATCGATTTGCCGCTTCAGCTGGTCAATCAATGCTTGTTCATCATTCCGGCAAATCAGTGTAATGAATTGATCATTTCCCGGGTTCAAATCATGATGGATCCCCTCTGCAATCATATCCTTTCCCGTTCCCGACTCTCCATAAAGCAAAACAGGCATTCTATTTTTGGCAGCCATTTTAGCCCTTTCAATAACACCTGCCATAAGCGGGGAAACAGCCGTAATGATATCGAATGTCAGGGGTTGACCATACCGTCGCAACGGTTGATAGGCCATTAATTCCCTTTCCGTAATATCCTTTGAAATCTCGACAGCCCCAATCAATACATCGTCTTTTATAATGGGATGGATATCGGATATCGTCACAATTTCTTGGCCTACGCTATTCCAGAAATTCTTTTTATAGTTCTTGATGGGCTCACACGTTTTTAAGACCCGGTAGAGATGGCTATCGTTGATCTTCGCAATCATCTCCTGTTCAAAATAATCGTCCTCAAGTGGCAAAATCCCTTTTAGCTCCCGCATTTTAGCATTATAAATCACTGTTTTACCTTGAGCATCCACGGCGTGTATCCCCGATGAAATATTGTCTGTTATATATTTATAGATTTCATGTAAATCTTGCTGTTTCATTGGATCACCTCTTTTTAATTTTTATAAATTTTCTGAAAAGATATTGAATTATGCCAAAAAATGTTGCATTATATATATATTAACAATAACATATGTGCACAATTATTTGGCACCATGATTATAAGGAGGATATTAAATTGATTCCATACACAACTGAAAAACTAACTGACTTTTCAAAAAAAGAAAATCAACAAGCATACATTGAGGCGCTTCAAAAAGTCCAAAGTGAACTTGGAAAAGATTATCCATTAGTTATTGGTGGGGAACGGATTACAACTCATGATAAAATCACTTCTTACAATCCAGCTAAAAAAACCGAGGTCGTAGGCACTGTATCAAAAGCAAACAAGGAACTCGCTGAAAAAGCGATGCAAGTGGCCGATGAAACCTTTAAGACATGGAGCAAAGTTAAACCGGAAGTACGGGCTGACATTCTATTTAAAGCAGCTGCGATTACAAGACGCCGTCGTCATGAAATGTCTGCAGTCATGACCCTTGAAGCGGGTAAACCATGGGTTGAGGCAGATGCTGACACAGCAGAAGCCATTGATTTCATGGAATACTATGCACGTCAAATGCTTGAATTGAAAGATGGTAAACCAGTACAAAGTCTTCCGGGCGAATACAATAAATTCGGTTATATCCCACTGGGTGTGGGCGTCATCATTTCACCATGGAACTTCCCTTTTGCCATCATGGCAGGGACGGCCGTTGCGGCAGTGGTTACAGGTAACACCATATTACTGAAACCAGCCTCTACAACACCAATCATTGCGTATAAATTCATCGAAATTCTTGAGGAAGCCGGACTTCCAGCTGGTGTCGTGAACTACATTCCAGGACCTGGCGGCGAGGTTGGCGATTATTTAGTCGACCATCCACGTACTCGATTCATTAGCTTCACCGGTTCACGCGATGTCGGTTTGCGCATTAACCAACGCGCGGCAGCCGTAAACGAAGGACAAATTTGGATCAAGCGCGTCATTGCCGAAATGGGTGGGAAAGATACAATCGTCGTCGACAAAGAAGCCGATCTTGAATTGGCTGCACAATCGATCGTTAAATCCGCTTTCGGCTTCAGTGGCCAAAAATGTTCGGCATGCTCACGTGCCATCATCGTCGAGGATGTTTACGATAGCGTATTGGATCGTGTAGTAGAATTGACAAAAGAATTAACGGTTGGAGATCCAACTGACCATAACAACTTCATGGCTACCGTCATTGACGAAAATGCCTTCAAAAAAGTGACAAGTTACTTTGAAGTGGCAAAAGAAGAAGGACGCATCGTAGCTGGTGGTGAAGCGGATGATTCAACTGGTTATTTCATTCAACCAACTGTTGTGGCGGATGTAGCACCAAGAGCACGCTTGATGCAAGAAGAAATCTTCGGGCCAATCGTCGCTATTTCAAAAGCAAAAGACTTTGACGAAGCCCTAGAAATTGCCAATAACACCGAATATGGGTTAACGGGGGCAGTCATTTCAACAAACCGTGACCATATTGAACAAGCACGCGAAGACTTCTTCGTGGGGAATCTTTACTTTAACCGCGGCTGTACAGGTGCTATCGTTGGTTACCAACCATTCGGAGGATACAATATGTCTGGGACCTGTTCAAAAGCAGGCGGTCCTGACTTCTTGACCTTGCACATGCAATCGAAATCAGTCTCTGAAAAACTTTAATATATTTCGAGTTTCTTCCTATTATATAGTAAATCTAAAAGGAACTGTCCAATCGAGGACAGTTCCTTTTTGTGTTTTTCTACTATTATATTTTAACTGGCTTTTTTGAATGTGATTGTTTTTTTAAAATAAACCAACACTCCAAGCAAGATGCACACCACTCCAATGATCAGGCACATGCCCTTGAAGATGTTCCCTCCTACAGTCGGTGACTCCCAGACCAAACCGCTTAGCAGCCCTACTGTAACTCCCAGACCGGTTAGGAATGAAGCCGTTTTATTATGATTTCCTTTACATACTCTAAGGCCCGTTAGCATGACTAGATATAAGAGCGTCATCATCATCAGTGCCGGGAACATCGGTCTGAACTTGGCCGCATATACAAAATGGTCCAGATTGGAAATATCCTTCGAATCCTCCACCTCTTCTGAAAAAGGCGTTGAATACTTCCATTCCCCTGATCGATCTAAAATTTCACTTCCTTCATACCACGCACAAAATGTGAATAGTAATAGAAACAGCATGGCTACTATTCCTTGTAATGCAAACTTCACGATTCACTACACCCCCTCTAAGATGAGTACAAAAATGATAAAACAAACCATAATAGAGCATAGCCGAAATCTATAAGGTAGACCCTTCTATTCTCTCTTAATCTATAACTTACAACCCCATCTATAATCGAACTTATACCTGCTACAATGAAAACCAGCTTTAAATAGAAAGAATCCAGTCCATCGAATAAGGCCATTACTAAAAGGACCGCCATAACTACTGCCACTATAATATTGCGAACCACACTCTGTTTTGTTCTTTTCTTATTTTCTCTTGTGTTAAACAATAATCCCATTTCAAAACCCCGCCTATTTAATATCATACATCTTACACTTATCATATAAACTCGTTTTGGCAATCCCTAAAAGCTTGGCTGCTTTTAGTTTATTTCCATCTGTAAATGCCAGCATCTCTTTAATCGCCTGTCTTTCAACTGTAGCCATTGTATCTTTTAATGGTTGTATCGGTATGGAAGTAACGATGAATTGATTATGATTGTTTTTTGTTTTCTGTTTAACAGTATAAGTATCTTCTAATTTTGGTTCTTTTAAATATAACGGCAAGTCATGTAGTTCTATTGTTTTATTTTCTAATACATTGATTGCTCGTTCAAGGACATTCTCAAGTTCCCGTACATTACCTGGCCATGTATGTTGATAGAATCTTTTCAGTACTTCAGGGGAGATAGCTACATTTTGTCGATAAAATTTCCTTTCCAATTTCCTAATTAGCATTTCTGATAATAAAGGAATGTCTTCTTTTCTCATTCTTAACGGAGGAATGTCTATGTTAATTACATTTATTCGATAAAATAGATCTTGTCGAAACGTTCCTTCCCTCACCATATTCTCTAAATCTCGGTGAGTTGCAGCAATAATCCTTACGTCAATTGAGATGATTTTTTGTCCACCAACAGGAAGTATTTCTCTTTCCTGTAATGCTCTTAATAACTTACTTTGCATAGACAATGACATGTCCCCAATTTCATCAAGGAAAATAGTACCGTTGTTCGCAATTTCAAAAAGTCCTTTTTTGCCACCTTTTTTTGCACCTGTAAAAGCTCCATCTTCATATCCAAATAGTTCTGATTCTAATAACTCCTCAGGTATGGCAGCACAATTAACTGGCACAAAAGGATTCTGGTCACGAAAACTACTATTATGAATGGCATTTGCAAATAATTCTTTTCCGGTTCCTGATTCCCCTGTTATTAATATGGAAGAATCATTTCCCGAAATAACTTTTGCAAAATCTTTCAATTTCTTAAAAACTGGACTTTCCCCTAATAAATCATGAAATGTATACTTGCTTTTCATATTCTTTTCAGCTGCTGACCGATAATATCTTATATCGTTAACCAACTGTTGAATATGATTCCTATACATCCTTAATTTTTCAGGGTCAGAAAACATAACCGTTCCTACTGCTCCCTCTATATTTCCATCAATAACAATAGGAAAACGATTGGCAACCATTACACTATTATTTATTGGCTGAAGTTCTTGTATCTCTTCTTTTCCAGTCCGAGCTACAATGTGCATACGTGAATTTTCAACAACCTCTTGAATTGGTAATCCAATCACTTCATCTTGAGTTGTATCAATGAAATCACAATATGCCTTATCCATATATAAGATAATACCTTTTCGATTAACAACCACTATTCTTTCATTTAATAAATTTATAATTTCTTCTAGCCACTCACGCGGAAGCGTTTTCATATTTTTTTACTCCTCAAAGGCCTAATCTGTCACTTTTTCATTACCATTATTATATCAAACTATATTAGCAATTACTTGTGTATAAATGGAAGAAAAAACAAAAAAACGCACATACAATTGTTTTCTTTTTACAAACAACCGGAGTGCGGATTTATTAAAATATTTATTAAAATATTTATTAATCTTTTAAAAAGCCACTAATTTTATCACTAAATAAATGCGTATCAAAAATTCCAGCCATATGCCCTTTTTTGCTTTCAATTTCAAATAACTCTGCATCTTTTCCTTGCGTGTTCATGATATCAATTGTTTGACGGTTATAGATGGTTGGTTGCAGTATATCACTTGTACTTGATACTAATAATACTTTTGCCGATATTTTATTAAGAGCATCCTCGAACGATTGATCTCCATAAGTTATATCATGCATCATTACTGCTCGGGAAGTATAGTACCAATGACTTGCATCAACTAATGCTGACCCTACCTTAATTGCTTCATATAATTGATTTTCATAGGCCGTTTTTATTGTAATATCTTTATACGTTCCCGTTTCAGTACTATCACGTTTATATGTCTCTTCGAAAAATTCAGGAGTATATGCTCCAACATTCATCATTTGGACCGCTAAACGTAGGGACTCCTCAGGTTCGTTTCCATCCTCATAATTTCCACCTTGCCATTTTGGATCCAGTTCAAGCACACGCATCGCATGTTGACAGACATTAAATGAAGTATGAACTGGATTCTGAGGATTAGTAATAACACCTACCATTCTTTCTACCATTTCTGGATAAAGAATTGCCCAGTAAAAGCTCATAAAGCCACCTGCAGAAGCTCCCATTACAGCATATAACTTTTCAATCCCTAATTGTTTTGTTAGGAATTCATGTTGAATTTTCACCACATCTCTATATGTAAATGCCGGAAAATCCGAGCCATATTTTCTACCTGTTTCTGGATTAATTGTTCTAGGTCCTGTTGTGATAACCTTTGGATTTTTGGCTTGTACATTTGCTATGTTATCAGTACTAATAACAAAATATTTATCTGTATTGACCGCCTTCCCAGGACCAATTAACCCGTCCCAATATCCAGATGCAGTTTCATCTGGATTATATTTACCAGCTGCATGGCTAGAACCACTAAAATAATGATTGACTAGTATTACATTTGATTTATCTTCATTTAAATTCCCATATGTTTCATATCCTAATTCAACAGGTATTGACTTTCCATCTTCAAAAGTAAAACGATCAATTCTAAAGCTTTGTTTCTTAACAAGATTCATATCCATCACGATTTCCTCCTAATATTATTTTTTCGGGCATTTACCGAGTTGATGTGGCAAGGTTTTTCCGATTTCTTACCACATATTCCCTTCTTAATTTTTATGAATATTCTGAATTAATAACCAAGTGTCTAAATATTGTTATTAAAAAAGGTATATCAAATGCTTCAAAAATTAAAGTAGAAGAAAGTTTTTAATGATTAATCAAGATTAACACGTTATTTATAAAACTAGATTGTGTGTTTTATAAAGAAGCATATACTTCATCATGTTTTTATTAATTTTCTCTTACCTGTTTCAGGTAGCAAGAAAGACCCAATAAAGAAGGTTAAGCTCAAGACTACTGCCACTATTAAACCTGCTTTAAAGCCAGAAAGGTCAATCACCACACCGATAGCATAATATGCAATGGTTTCAACGATGTAAGAGAAGGACCAGAAGAATCCCATAATGACAGTTAACTTGGAAGGGGTCATATTCGGTAATTCTTGAGGTATCGTTACAAGCGCTGTAATTGGTAAGAACATGAGGAAACCTACGACCCCTGCCATTACTATCGACAAAGCTGGTGAATGAGTTAGAATCATAATAAATGCTGCTGCAGTCATAAATAATCCAGACCAGCGTAAAACCGGTAATCTTCTATTAATTTTCTTGGTTAGTAGAATTCCTACTGCAGAACCGGCAATTGCTGCAAATGCGACAGTTGCACTTAATAAAGCAGAATCGATTGCTGTAAAGTCTGCTACAGGGAAAATACTTAGTATAACGATATAAAGAGTAAGTAAGCCCGAGTAAGTAAAGGCAAATGTATAGTTGAATTTATCTTTTAAACCATCTTTAAAAGTATAGATTTCTTGATTAACCTCTAGCGAAGAATTTGAGGATTTATTAAGATTAAAATCTTCCCCCACAATCAACCAAAGAATTAATAGAATACCACTGAATGCTGCGAAAAATATTAAACTACTTTGCCATGTCAATAACCAATTGTATACTGGTAAAACAGCTAACATTGCAATGATACTACCTATATTATAGGCAACATTGTTAATCCCATTAATTATAGGACGTTGTTCAGGTGAAAAATACTTAATAACAATAGGACCAAAGTATACGATAAATAATGCACCACCAAATCCCATCACAAATCTTAGAATAATAAACATCCAATACTGACTAACAAAAGGAGCAGAAATTGAACCTACTACAATAAGTAATGATGCAAAACCTATTGCTTTTTTAGGGTTAAAGTTAACTAAAAACCATGCTGCTAGTAAATTCCCTATGATCTTCGCAATAGTTATAGCATTCGATAATAGTGTTGCGGCTGAGAAACTTTCTATGTTAAAGTGCTCCATTATTTGGGGGGTTAAGATGGATCCAGCAATCCAGCTAACTGCAAAAAATGCATATGTAAAAAGCATAATAATTTCAATAATTATGGCACGAATACCCACCTTTGATTTATCATTTGTTGGCCTATTATCATACGTTCTCAACGCCCTTTCCATAAAGAACCTCTCCATTCTAATAAATAGATTTTACTTACCCTTGATGTCGAGTATAGTATCTTGCATCACTGCGCAGTGTATCCGCCATCAAGAACAACTGCTTGACCTGTAATCCCCTTCGCTTTATCACTAGCTAGAAATAAAGCATAATCAGCAATCTCCTTAACATCTAGTAAGCGTTTTTGTGGTACTAGTGGATATAATACGTCTTCTTTAACGGTTTCTAAAGGTACATTACGTGTTTTAGCTAGGTCTTCAAACTGGCCTTGTACAAGTGGTGTATCCACATAGCCAGGACAGATAGCATTCACGGTTATACCATGTTCAGCTGTTTCCAAAGCTGCTACTTTGGTTAAACCAATAATCCCATGCTTTGCACTACTATATGCTGCTTTTCCTGCAAAGCCTATCAATCCATTAACAGATGCCATATTTATAATTCTTCCACTTCCCTGCTTTTTCATGAATGGCAATGCATGCTTCATCGCAACAAATGGTGCAATCTGCATCACTTTGATCATGAATTCAAACTTATCTATAGGGAACTCTTCAATAGGGGATATATATTGTAAGCCGGCATTGTTGAAGAGTACATCTAATCTTCCATATTTCTCTATTGTTGCATCAATTGCATTTTTTATATCCTCTTCTTTCGTTACATCTACTTTAAGACCTATGCAATCATATCCTTTATATCTCAGTTCTTTCGTTACTTCATCTAGTTTCTCTTCATTAATATCTGTAAAAACCACTTTTGCTCCATTTCCAAGAAATTCTATTCCGATTTGATGTCCGATGCCACTTGCTGCACCTGTAATAAAAACGACTTTATCCTTAACCATTTTGCTTCCTCCAGTAAAGTAATTACTCTTTTTGAATCTAATATAAGTTTTCTATTTATCTCTCTAATACGCTAGCACCAATAGAATTGGTTTACTTCAAATAAGGGTTTCTTTGATAACCGTAAGCAACTTATTACTAAATGATCCGACAAATCTACCAATAGCTGTTCGTACAAAACTAACAATTCCTTATAAATTTTTTTGTTACTTCTTTCTTTGAAATGAACTACCTCATTTCACATTAACACCTCCTGATGTTTTATATTTTCATAAGTAATGCTCGCTATTATACTTGCATAAAATATGCCAACTTTATTAAGAACCCCTTAATACACAGAATTTTTATGCAAGACTACGTTTGTATTGACTTTATGAAAAACAATTGAAAATTTATATAGGGTTAATGTCACTTTTGTTTGTACCCTGAAGAAGGAAACCGAAAGGAAGCTCTTTCCGCTTTCTCGGAAAATTCCGTTATAACGGAATTTCTTTGGCAATTATTCCGCTTTTCCGAAATTATATTCGTAGAAAAAGAATTGTAAAGTATAATATTATCCATTAACAAAAAGCTACATGGACACAAACTACACTTCCATGAATAACATAATGTAACTTCTTGTGAGGAGCATTCAACTATGAGTACAAGTGGAGAAGACCTCCTTATTACAGGAGCCTGGATATTGGGTATAGGATCGGTTGTAGAGGCGATTGGGCAGACCCAACAATCCTTGACAAGTTCCGATTTAGGAAAGGATTTAATTGTTAAGGGCAATGGTATCGAGGCGTTTGGCAATTCACTACAAGCCATCGGGAGAACGAAACTGTTCAACCCAGAAGAGCAACAGCTATCGCAAATTTATTCCATCTTCGGTGCCTGGCTTGAAGCTGCAGGGAATACGGGAAATTCAGTCGGAATCAGCATTGAACTGAGTGGCGAAGAGGAAGAAGGCACGATAATTGATACCCTAGGTAGTGGCATCCAAGGAACTGGCGCCGCTTTCGAAGCATACGGAGGCTATATTTCAGAGGACTCTCCGTTTAGGTCTCTCAATATTACAGGTAATAGCCTCATATCATTGGGCTCTTTCCTAGTCGCAATCGGTAATATCTTCATCTTACAGGAACAAACGGAAATTGGTGAAATGATCTTGTTGGTGGGAGGGTGGATTCAAGTCATTGGGGCTTTTGTCTTGATTAACGCCATTACAATTGAGGTGGAGTCTTTATCAGCCCCGGTAAATGATAGTGGTAATCCTTATTCGTATCACCACTATCATTTTGCTCATCCTTAAATGGATTCAGCAGGAGCCACCAATTCCACTTTCAATCTATCGGGATCTTCGAAGAATACGGCATAATGGTCCTTCCCACCAGCGAACGGATGCTTGTCGGGGTAAAGAATGGGCATTCCCTGTTCTTTTAATTTATGCGTCATCTCATCCACTTCCTGGCGTGAGCTTGCATGAAAAGCCAAATGGTTAAGCCCCACTCTCCCCCTGTGAAAGTGAATATCAAGAAACCGTTTCTCTGCTTGGACGAATACAATATACATGTCATCGATTTTCCAGCTTGCCCCGCCATCCCATTCCTGGAAAGGACGATAACCAATCTCCTCCAAAAACCAACTCCAAAACTCCACTGTTCGCTTTAAGTTGGATACATTTATTTCAATATGGTGAATCATGTGCCCTCCTCCTTATGTTATATTTCGAAAACCGTTTAGCCTTGTTATAATACCAGTAACTGGAATCTTAAGCATAAATGAAATGAAGACTAGCAACAAGTGGAAAGAACATGATCTCATTGAAAGGATTGGAGGAAAACAGCATGGAAAGCGATAATGGTTTCAACAAAGACCCGTGGGATGTCAGTCATCGTCTTTGGCCGCTGCCACGATTACCCTGGACGATGAAACAGACGTGGAATGATTTATTATTTGTCCATTATCCTATAAAAATCGAAGTCTTACGGAAGTTAGTACCGGATGTACTGCCATTGGATTCTTTTGACGGCATGGGATGGATAGGTGTCGTCCCGTTTCATATGACAGACATTCGATTACGAGGGCTACCTCCCGTTCCAGGCACGGATCGATTTCCGGAACTCAACGTCCGGACTTATGTCACGGTTGATGGAAAGCCCGGCGTATTTTTCTTTAGTCTGGATGCGTCCAATTTACTTGCGGTGAGGACTGCTCAAACTGTATACCACTTACCGTACAAGCATGCAGATATGTCCGTGCAGAAAAATGGGGATGTCATTGGTTATAAAAGCAAGCGAAGAAGTGGTAATCATGAATTTGAGTGTACATACAAGCCCATTTCAAATCCCTTTCTTGCCGAAAAAGGTACTTTCAATGAATGGCTCACTGAGCGCTATTGCTTATATACGCTCAACAAAAACGAGGTACCCCTTCGCTGCGATATCCTCCATCGGCCATGGCCGCTTCAGCAAGCCGAAGCGGAAATCAAAGTGAATACGATGCTGAGCAAGCAAGGCATTCCGGTTGAAAATACCGAACCCATCTTACATTTCGCTAAAAAGTTAGAAGTGCGGATGTGGCCATTGGTTCGTGCGAGCGACTAAATGAAGTGATTTTGCCATTATATCGGTCAGTTTTACACATTTATCGGTCTAAATCGGAATATATCGGTCAAATTAGGGGTTTATCAGTCTAAATCAATATTTTATCGGTCAAAGCAGTCATTCCTACAAACGGAGGGGTCTTGATGAAAAAATGGTTATGGTTGTTAGTATGCAGTTTATTCCTTGTCTCTTGTAATTCCCAATCAATCATTGATTGGGTCGATTTCGTTAAAATCAACGGCAATCACTATGAAAGGATATATTCTGGTATCATTGCTGATTCGGCCTCCATCGGTGAGAAAATAGGAGAAGTGAAATTCAAAGTCGCTGATCATGTTAACGATGTCGATTACAAGACGAAAGAAGGTGACGCCGCATTCTGGGAAAAGGGAACGAAGGTCTTCGCCATACAAGGAGAGCCTGAATTCGCTGCAATTCAGACAAAAGACGAAATCAATGGGTATGCAATCTATCATGAAGTATCGGAAAAACAAACATTTCGGGGCAAATACAAAGACATCGAAAAAGATTCTATCAATCAAATAGATATATACAAAGAGGGTAAAGATAATCATCCTGTACTCATCCATACAATTTCGGAAAAACAAGAGATTCAAGACTTAACACAAATACTTAAAGAAGGAAAAACGAACTCCAGCTTTAACCCGAATACCACCCAAGGAGATCCTATCACCTATCGACTTGCATTTTATACCGAAGAACCGATCGCCTATACGTTCCCCTTATTCTTCGATGGAGAACAATGGTACTGGATACCATGGGATACCGATCTTTTATCAGATGAAGTTGAACGATTCGTTACCGAAAAATAGTTAAGCTAGGCGATGATTCGTTTCACAACACTTATTAGAAACCGGCAGGCCATATTATCTACTAAATATATTCAACTACAAAGTCGATTCCTATAACGGAACCGATTTTGTAGATTGACCGAAGGGCCCCTATTGATGTTATTTTCTCAGAATGCTAAAGTACCAAAGTTTAGCCTCCTTCTCTATCAAAGAAATTAGTAGTTTCCCCCTTTTACAAGCCCAGCGGTTCCTTCACTTATAATCATGCTCTACTTTATACTTGTAAATCTTCTTTCTATTTTTTCAAGCCACTTTCCCCTTTTTTCACTAGAGCTAGCTTTTACCATATTTAAGCTCAACCACTTTACATTTTTAATGCCTGATTTCTTTAGCGTTCCTTTTATAAGTGACTTTTTAATGGCATTACCATACGTTAGCCTATACATGATTGCAGGTGTATTCATCGTAGTGATCACTGTAGTGGATATAAGATTATCCATCAATGTAACCATTCCGTAACCTGAACTAGTATAGTCGTAGGTTTCTCCTGGAAAGATGACTTTATCAATGAATCCTTTCATTAAAGCCGGCATTAATTCCCACCAAATAGGAAAGATAAAAACCAGATGATCGGCTTCTTTTATGCGCTGTATATATTCGATAGCATGTGAGTCGATGGATTTTTTATTTCTAAATGCTAATAAATCATCCGCTGTCATGACTGGTTTAAATTGATCCTGATCTAAATGTATGACGTCAATGTCATGCCTTGCTTTAGCAAGTCCCCTTTTAACTGAGTCTAAGATGGCATGACAATAACTTCCCTCATAAGGATAATTAAAAATAATGGCTTTGTTAAAGGTAAGGGTTGATTTTTAGTAAGGTGGTATTGTTAGTGAAATGTTACACTTAAACTAACGGGGCAGGATAGCTTAAGTACATTTCTTCATAGAGTAAAAAAGCTGATTTTCCAAATTAGGAAAATCAGCTTTTTTATTATCTATCGTCTAAAAAACATCAAAAAACACAATTAAGATGGTGGGGCTTTACAAGCCGATGGAAGACTATGCTTTTGTTCGTTCCGCCAGATTAGTAATCGACTCAATATCTTGTTCGGTTAATAAATCTAAAAAATACTCGCGTATAGCCATGGAAACTACAGGGCGGGCATCATCCAATGCTAATTTTCCCACCGAAGTAATGATTACCTGGACTCCTCGCTCAGTTTCTATTGGTTCCCTTAAAACAAGTCCGCGTTTTTCCATTCTAGTTAAATGATGGGATAAACGACTCTTGGTCCAATCCATCGAGTCTGCTAATTCTTGTTGGCGTAGTCTACCATAAAGATCCAATCGGTCTAATATACCAAAGTCACCCTCCGATAGCCCAGTTTTCTCGAACATGTCTTTTACTACGCTTCCAAAAATGTTCTTATAAGAACTTTTCCACATATGCCATATTTGCATTTCTTCTTTACTTATCATTTTTTTGTTCATAAACGGAGTATAACACTGTTGACGTGTCAACCACAAGGTGGTAAAGTGTAATTAGGTTGACGTGTCAACCTAAAGTGGAATGGCTGATATGTTAAAAGAATTTATCTTTAACGACAAAAGTCGCATGCAGAAAGGAGAGTTTAACAATGCATAATAAACCAGTCGCCTTGGTTACTGGTGCCAGTGATTGGTCTTCAAATCTCAAATGATCTTGCGGCACACGGATTCACTGTCCTTGTTGGATCACGAAATTTTGATAAAGGGAAAAAGGCTGCTCTTAATGTCATAAAGCTTGCTTTTGCTATTGAACTTGAATCAACAAGTATCAAGGTCAATGCGGTATGCCAGGGCTTTACTGCAACAGACCTCAACAATTTTGAAGGGACAGGAACAGTTCAACAGGCAGCTCGTCATCCGGTGAGCCTTGTTCTTCTTGATGAGAGCGGTTCTACAGGCACGGTTTCGAATGAGAGGCATAACTTCCATGGTGATGTTGGTGATAATTACAGAAGGAGTGAGTTATACAAATGGAATATATAAAACTCGGCAAGTCTGGCTTGGATGTTTCAGAACTATGTCTTGGAAGCATGAGCTTCGGAATACCTGAAAGAGGAAATGCGCCATGGTCACTAAATGAAGAAAAAAGCAGACCAATCATAAAAAAAGCCCTTGAATTAGGCATAAACTTTTTTAGTACTGCAAATATGTACTCTGACGGCACAAGTGAAGAGATTCTTGGACAAGCAGTAAAGGACTTCGCTCGCCGTGACGAAGTTGTAATTGCTACAAAAGTATTCGTTCCGATGCGTAAAGGTCCAAATGCAATGGGGCTTTCCCGCAAAGCGATAATGACGGAAGTTGATAATAGTCTAAGACGCTTGGGTACAGACTACATCGATTTGTATCAAATCCATCGATGGGATCCTAACACACCGATTGAAGAGACAATGGAGGCACTACATGATCTAGTTAAGGCAGGAAAGGTAAGATATATCGGGGCATCCTCCATGTCAGCTTGGCAGTTCGCAAAAGCTCAACATGTGGCGGAACGTAACGGTTGGACTCGTTTCATTTCAATGGAAAATAGACTTAATTTGCTTTATCGAGAGGAAGAAAGAGAAATGCTGCCTTTATGTAAAGATGATGGAGTTGGTGTTACGCCATATTTACCTTTTGCTGCAGGTCGATTAACTCGAGATTGGAATGAGCAGACCTCTCGATCAGAGAATGACGAAGTAGCAAAGGCCCTGTTTATCAAGACAGAAGAAGCCGATCGTAAAGTGGCTGAAAGAGTGGCAGAGGTTGCTGCGAATCGAGGTATTCCACGCGCACAGGTCGCACTTGCATGGTTGTTACAAAAGGAAGAGGTCACAGCACCGATAATTGGGGCGACCAAGATAAGCCATCTCGAAGATGCAGTGTCGGCTTTATCAGTTAAATTGACATCTGAAGAGATTAAGAGTTTAGAAGAACTTTATGTACCGCATCCATTGGTATAAATACACAGCTGCGATTAGATTGAACACTCAAAAGGTGTTCGCTCTTTTTTATATTTTCTTTCTTAATTGCTCAGGATAAACAAAGGAAGATACCTCTTGTTGTTCGAAAAAAAATTGAAAGGTAATATCTCTTCCGTCATCATTGAACCATAATCTCAAGCACCCTTGACTTATAAAATATAAACGACTTGCTATTTCTCCTTCTCTTAACAGAATAGTCTTTGGAGGAATTCAATTCTCAGTAAACATTGTTTGGATTTCGTCCCAATTATCTCTTATACAAGGAATGTGATTAAAATATGATTTCAACATCTAGATCCACTCCCCTCTGTAATATCATGCCATTTATCTTAGTTAATGATCTATAATTCATTATAAATCCAAGATGCCCAGTTTAGTTGAATACGATACTGTTTTTTCAATCATCCTTTCATCTAACCTTTATTCTAAAATGAAAACTCCCCTCATAAAAGGGGAGTTTTCAGCGAGCTCATTATTTGATGTAGACATCATACAATTGAATGATAGGATTCTTATCTTTCTTTTGGTCATCAGATTCGAGTCCCAATTTTGCTTTATAGAGAGTCTTTCCTGTCAGCGCATCTGCAATGAGCAGTTCGTCTGCGGTCATTACAAAGATACGTCCATCCTTTATTTCAGCAAAATCAACAGCGTTTAGATTGAATTCATTTATTAATTTTTGTTTTTCGAGATCAAAGGTGAAAATACGACTCCTCTCTTCCTCCAACCCTGTCATGTAGAGATTCTCCTCATCGTAGGAAAAATAACTTTCCATGTTTTCATAGGTGATAGCCAAATCTTTCGGTAGCTTGATTTTCTCTAGTGTCTTCTTGTCATAATGATAGGAGAACAGGGAGCTCGCCCCTACTTTTTCCGTGAATTCTCCCTCTTCGGAATAACTGCCTTTCACTAGCGCTATTACAAAAACGTTATTGGGTTTCCCATCAACCTTGGACGGCATGGCGAAATGTCCTTGATTGGATGAATCAAATGTTTCGGACAAAATTGTTTCATCGTTGACTACTTTTTTTCCAGCTAAATCAATGGTGTAGTGGTGAATTTCAACCTTACCTTCATTCTTCATCAAATCATTTTGAGTGATGATTTGTAATTTGGATTGAGCGAATTGCACATCCCTTATAACGATATCATCATATTTATCTTGATCTGGGAGATCTATCTCGAACGATTTTACCTCCTTATCTTTCTTTTCCAAACTATCAATGTAGAATTTCGGGTAAAACTTGCTATTGTCTTCATTCATTTTCGTAGTTACGAAGGTCAAGTTATCCTCGTCTTCATAATACGTATCAAAATATTGTTTGCCGCGCATGAAGGAACGATACTCTTTCTCTAATCGTTCAAAAGTAGGATTAATATGTCCATCTAGTCGTTCGAAAAAAGAACGTTCTTTTTGATAGGTAGTTTTACCGGAATCAACTGAAAAGGATTCACTTAGATTTCCCTCTTCATAATATCCATTTAAGATGATTGAATGTAATTCCCTTTCATCTCCTTCTACCGTTTTGAATGTAAGTTCGGGTAGGTTTGAAGCGTAGGAAGTTACTTGAGCATAATACGTTCCGATGCTAAGTATACTAACGACGATGATGAGGATGCTGCTAATATATCGTTTCACCCTGTTCACTCTCCTTTTATTGTTAAATGAATTTATACGGTTACACGTTTTTTCAATAACCAAGAGCCATACCAAATGGAAACGGCTGAAATGATAAGACCAAGTGCGATGAACATGCCGAAGAGTTCTGCCGGATAGATAAACTCTTCAAACAATATTGGGGATATTAATAATGCCCCAGCAAGTATGCAATACACAATTCCCAACACAATCCCTTTAATTCGATAGCTTCTTTCAAGCAGAATGGCTGTAAATACAACCAACATAATCATAAGTCCAATTCCATACGATAGGAGGAATTGCGTGAACGAACTAGGAATGATTATATCTAAAATTTGGTTGGTTTGAAGAATGCTCATTATACCCATTTCCTCAGTTAAGAATGCTTCGGGCACCATCGAATGGAACAGGGCATTCTCCATCGGAAGAATGATCAATTGTAAGGCAATCAATCCGAGCACCATCAAGAAAATTGCTGTTGCTTTAGAAAGGTAAAGGGACAATCTTGTGGTTGGCAACATCAACAGACGATAGATGAAGGTATTTTTCCCGAACCAGTCACGGTACCAAATAAGGAAGATATAGAAAATAAGGGCAACGGCACAAAAATAGATCGGTCCTAAGAACCAAAGCGACCCTGAAACCGAGTTAAAGTTTACTCCGCCAAAAGTTTCTATATAAGCGGCTTCGGTTAATTTTTCTTCCAACATGGTTTGGTCAGCATTGTTCAAAAACCCTTGTACCTTAATAATCACTGCCGCAAATTGAGAAAGGATCGTGATCAACAACAAGGAAAAATAGATTTTACTAAAACGGTTGATTTCGAAATTGACTAGCTTCATATAACGCATCATCCTTGATACACCTCTCTCATTACATCAACTACAGATTTCCCTTCCTCTTCACGCATTTCTTCTGTATTGAACTCTTTCAGGACATTCCCGTTTCCAAGCAAGATGACCTTGTCGATCAAATGTTCAATATCACCGATTTCATGGGTCGTGATGATGACTCCCCTGTCTTCAATCAGGTGGCTTGCAAACACATCGGCAATTTGTTCCCGGCTAAATATATCAATGCCGGAAAACGGTTCATCCATCAATACATAATCGACATCAAGAGAAAGCCCCAGCATCAGGTTGACCTTTGCCGTGTTCCCTTTTGATAAATCAGAAATCCTTGTGCTTTCCTCCAGTTTGAAAAAATCCAGCAACTCATTGGCTCGTGACTGATTCCATGTCGTATAGAAATCGTTCATGAAGACCATCGCCTGCTTGATTGTCATTTGCGGAAGCATAATCGGAGCGTCCGGAATGAAGGTGATCTTTTCATAACTCTTTGTATTGATTTTCTCATTATCAATCAAGATTTCTCCACGAAACGGCGTCAATCCCATAATGGCCTTCAGCGTCGTCGTTTTCCCTACCCCATTTATCCCAATCAGGCAGGTGATTTCTCCTTTGTTCGCGGTAAAAGACATCCCATCCAAGATCTTTTTTCGGCCGTATTTCTTAGAGATTCGCTTTACTTCGATCATTTCTCTGCCCCCTCTTTTGCATATTTTTCTTTCACGACCTGAAGCAGCTCCTCGACTGGTACATTAATGGGACGAATGGCCTCTACAAAAGAATCTACTGCGGCAAAGATAAGCTCCTGCCGGACATCGTGTAGCATCTCTTCATTCGTAGTGATGCGGCTTGGGAAATTTCTTTCTGTATGAATCAAACCTTGTTCCTCCATTTCTTTATACGCCTTTTGAGCCGTATTTGGATTGATATTCAGAGTTGCCGCCAATTCCCGACGCGAAGGGATTTCCTGTCCCGCAACTAACTCACCTATGGCGATTTGTTCTTTGAAATGCCGCACCACTTGCAAATAAACCGGCTCCCGGGCATTAAACGAAACGTTCATTAAACCACCCCTATATTTAATAAAAATCTGATTTCACACTTGATTACAAGTGTATGTATTAAGTGGTTCATACACCTTATACATGTACTATACGTGTAATACACTTTAGCTGTCAATAAAGTTTTAAAGATTTTTTTCAATTCACATTTGGAATAACTTGACATATCACTACTATGTGTTACTATATACTGGTAGTAAGTAATACTAATTAGTAACTCGTAAAACAACCAACATATGAGGTGAATTCTTTTGGAAAATCTGACAGAAATGCTGAAAGGGGTGCTGGAAGGTTGTGTACTTGAAATCATCAGCCGGGGCGAAACGTATGGCTACGAAATTACACAACAACTACAAAAACTTGGCTTCGTTGATGTAGTGGAAGGCACTGTTTATACGATTACGATGCGGCTTGAGAAAAACAATCTGGTAGACATCGAAAAAAAGCCATCCACGATGGGACCACCAAGGAAGTTTTACACCCTCAATGCAGCTGGTAAAGAAAAGCTGCAAGTCTTCTGGACAAAATGGGAATTCGTTTCAAGTAAAATGAATGAAATCAAACAGATTGAAAGGGGCGAAGTATTATGAGCTTTTTAGAAAAAATAATGGGAAGTTTCGATGAGAAGCGGGAATGGAAAGCGCTGGAGGCTCGGGCAAAGGCTCTTCCAAGTGAATACCACAACGCTTATAAAGCTATCCAAGAGTATATGTGGACCGCTGGCGATGCTCCCACCGACTGGGAAGGTACTAATCGCATTTTTTCCGGTATTCTTGATCTTTTCGAAGAGGGTGCAGCGGAAAGCAAGAAAGTCACTGACCTTACAGGTGAGGACGTCGCTTCTTTCTGTGACGAACTAGTGAAGGATGAGCAAACTTGGAAGGATAAATACCGTCAGAAATTGAATAATACCATTGGACGTATAGACTCTTAAACAATTGGGTTAATTCAGTCGCAGTAAATTGTCTATCGTAATGGGGAGGAACAAGAATGAACATTGAAGAAAGATTGTATCAAGCTGCTATTGAACTGATTAAAAATAGATACCCTTCTGGTTGGGGCGGTGCAGCAGCTATGTACACTGAAGATGGTAAAATCTTGACAAGTGTTGCTCCAGAGGTCATCAATGCATCTACAGAATTATGTATGGAAACTGGTGCAATCCTTGAAGCACATAAGCTTCATACAAAAATCACACATTCTATTTGTGTTGTAAGAGATGACGAAAAGGCTACATTTAAAGTTCTAACTCCTTGTGGGGTATGTCAGGAAAGACTCCTTTACTGGGGTTCTGATCTAAAGGCAGCTATTACTCATCCAGATGAGAGGCTTGTATTTAAAACATTGAAGGAAATACAACCATTTCATTGGTCTAAAGCCTATGATGATCAACATTCTTCTTTGAGTTGACGTGTATTTTAGGAAAATGGACGAAGAAAAGGAGCTTGGATATGCGTATCCAAACTCCTTTTCTATTAGACCCAAGCTTTTAACTCGGATCATTTTCATCCAGTGACAGTGTGACGACTTTTGTGTAGTCCCCTTTTGCGATTTCCTCCGGAGTGGCACTTTCGTCCAGCTCCTCTTGGGTGGTGATACCATCAGCTACGATTGGTTCTTCTTCATGTTTGTCACGCTTTTTCATGAGCTACACCCCTTTCGTTCATAGAATATCCAGGAGTGGTTTTTTCATTCTTAAAAATGCTTTACAGAAAAAGTGCCCGATTCATTAGATGAGCTTAATGGAATTTGCCGGTTAATCTAAAACTGATTTCCGCCACTACGGTTGAAAGAATAAACGTGCCTGTATAGACAACGAGTGAGATTACGACAATGCGCCAACCTAATTGTTTGAACTCTTTTAAATCTTTCCCGAAAGAAAGACCAGCGTAAGCCAAGATGGGTGTCGCCAACGCCATAAAATTCACTTGTTCGGTTACTTTGATGATACTAGCGTTTCCGGGAAAAATGGGTGTGGTAATCAATAGTGCCAACATAGAAACCCATATGACAATCGGAAGTCTAACGGGGCTGATTTTAGCCAAAAAGAACCCTATTATCGTTACTGCAACAATAATGATCATGCCAGGTAATGCATCAATAGGTGAAACATCATATCCAATCCAATTTCCCATAAGGGCTATTATTCCAATGATTATAAACGTCAAGATTTTATCTTTCATCTAGCTTCCCCCTTTTCGTACCCTACCTTATTTTCAATTCGCTTTTGTCTTACGCCCCAATATCGGCTCTAGTTTTTTGTATAAAAAGTTTGTAAAAGGAAGGGAGAAGAATACACATATGTACGTCCCCAAGATTGTGGTAATTAAATTGGCCGCTCCGGCAAATACGGCAATATCCTTAGCAGATTCCGGGAATATCACCGCTAACGCTCCAGACATGGCAGCCATCATGCTACCTGATCCCACTCCTGCGCCCATGGCAAGTGAGATGGGATGGAACCAACCAGTTTGAGCCAAAAAGCTTGCTAACACAGACAGATATAAGGCACCAAACAAAGTACCGCAAACATATACGCCTAGTGCTCCACGGCCTTCAGGTGAATCAGAGCCATATTTTTCTGCAATGATGGCTAGGTTAGGCTCTCTATCAATCGAAAAAGTGGCACCGACTGCTTCTCTTTTCATTCCAAGCAGTAATGCAATCGGTAACCCTAATAGGATTGTCCCTGCGAAATGCCCCACCTCTTGAAAACCTAAGGCAAGTCCCGCATCAAATATCTGCGGCAAGGATGGTCCCATCAACATGCCCAATTTGGCTACAAACAGCATGAATGATATCCCTAATATATTGGCCGCAACATTCATTTCCTTCATTTTCAAAATTTTAAAAGAAGGTAAACTAATGACCGCGCCAATAATTAATGCATACAACATCGGAAATAAGGCGATGGCTCCAATCCCGATGTCAAACGTCTTAACGCCAATGAATTCGGTTATACAGACTAATACCAAAACAAACAAATGAACCTTCCAGCTACGAAGAGAGTTTTCTTGCACATGTATCACTCCTTTTCTTCTACAATTTATTGAACTTTTTCAGTCGTATATAAGGCTATGCCGACGATCAATGAAATCCCCTGAATCATTGCTTTTTCGTCAGGTAAGAATACATCGCTGTGCAGCTTCATTGGATTTTCAGGATTTTCCGCTACTCCTAAGAAAACAAAAGAGCCAGGGACTTTCTCCAAATAGAAAGCGAAATCTTCACTTGCCATACTTGGTTTACTCAACCATTGGACAGAATCCTCGCCAAATAAGTCCGTTGCAATAGCAGCAGCATGTTCATTGAAAGTCGAATCGTTTATGGTAACAGGATATCCTACTGAAAAGTTAAAATTGATTTCAACTTCTAGTTTAAGAGCCGAGGCTACACCCTCAATGATGCGCTGAATACTAGTCGCCACTTCCTTGCGAGTATTCGCATTAAGAGTCCGAACCGTTCCTCTAAAACTAGCTTTTTCAGGAATGATATTATAGCCATCTCCCGCTTCTATCGTCCCGATTGTAACAACGACAGAGTCAACCGGATCGGTTTCCCTGCTCACAATCGTTTGGAGGGCCGTTACTACATGAGCCGCGCCTACAATAGCATCGACCCCTTGGTGAGGTGCTGCCCCGTGGCCTTGTTTCCCTTTTAAGACAACATCAAAGGAATCCATACTTGCCATGATTGCACCATTCCTGAATCCATATGTTCCAGTGGCTAACTCAGGCCATACATGAAAAGCAAAGGCATGATCAACCGGAGGATTACTTAACACACCTTCATCGACCATCATTCCTCCCCCGCCCAACATCTCTTCGGCAGGTTGAAAAATGAATTTTATCGTACCCGAAATATGTTGGGTATTTTGGGATAAAATTTTAGCGGCAGATAGTAACATAGCAGTATGCATATCATGTCCGCATGCATGCATAACTCCAGGATTTTTTGATTTGAACGTTGCATCCGTTTTCTCCAGGATCGGTAACGCATCGATATCAGCCCGGAAAGCAAGCACAGGTCCCTCCTGCTCCCCATGAAGAAGACCAACAACACCTGTCTTGGCAACTCCCGTAGTCACTTCCATTCCAAGCCCTTTCAAATAATCCGCAATCATTTCAGCCGTTTTGTGCTCTTCAAACCCAAGCTCAGGGTTTTCATGAATCATTCTTCTTAATCTCACGGCCTCTTCATAGATTCCTGACGCTTTTGCTATTATTTCAGAACGCGAAAGCCTACTTATACTCAACATCTTTCAACTCCTATACTATTTTTTCACACATTAACTAATTGAAAAATAAATACAAGATTACATAATATATTTAATTATCCAATAATAATGCTATATTACCATTTCATATATTGACTGTATATATCAGAAAATACCAATAATTATGCACAGTCATAGAATCAGTGTCTTCGAAATGAATCGCTAAATGACTAGGAAAGAGCTTACTCTATAAGGTTTAATAGTTATTAGGCATGAGACAAATAATTTATATAATTAGTGGGATTATTTTTTTACAAAATCATTAGTGATCATATATGGGGTAAGAAAGTCCCCTATGCAAAAAAAGTATGTTAAATAATATTCTTGATAAATGATAAATAAGGATCTGATTTAAGATCCTTTCAGACTGTAGACAAATCCATTGAAAAAAAAATGAGAACGTTGATTTCCACTTCAGGCACTCGCTTTCCGCGGGCGGGCGGTGAGCCTCCTCGGCTTCGCCTGCGTTGTCTCCCCTAGACCTTATTCCCCGCAGGAGTCTCGTACCTTCCGTTCCAATCAACTTTGCGTGATCATCCAGTGAACTCTATATATTCCACTAGTTTCGCGGGCAAAAGAGTTTAGGTTGGAAGATTACTCCAAGGGAATTTTCCGAAAAAGGGAGATGCCTTTTTTTCGACAATTTAAGATCTTTGTTTTAAATCCATATTCAACGTAAGCACCACTTAGTTGAACAAGGTTATATTTGTTCTCTTTTGGCTTTTAATAAAATTTTTTGGATGAATGGGGCCTTTGCTTCGGTGTAAGAAACTCTGTCAAAACGATATTTATTAGCTAAATCAACTTTGAATTCGTGATATTCTTTTAAAACATCATGATTATTTCTTAAAAAGTTTCTAAACAGTATTTGATTGTTCCAGTGCTCTCCTTCAAATTTATAGAAATGCAAATGATGTGTACCCGCTCGCCATTTACCCTTTCTAAAAAAACGTCTTTCAGGAAACTCTTTATGGTAAACGGATTCATATCCAAGTTTTTTTAAAGGTTCAATAAAACCATTTACGACCTCTAAATCAGCTATTCCGATGGCAATATCTACAATTGGTTTAGCCCCCAACCCTTCAACAGATGTGCTTCCAACGTGTTCAATAGATAGAACTCTGTCATCCAGAATTTCCTGTAATTTTATTTTTTCTTCGTTAAATTCTTTAGACCAATTAGGATTGTATTCCTCAATCGTTACTTCCTCCATCATCCTTTCCCTCCTTCGCAAAAAAAGAGTGAACCCTTTAACAGATTCACTCTTTGGCATTCCTTTATCTTTTTATCGGGCGTTCCAACGATAAAATTTCATCTTCCACGGAAGAAAATTGTTGTTCCACTACATGTTTAACGTCATGAACGGCAGCGTTATAGAAATGAGGAGCAAGTGACTCTTTGACGAAATCCAATACTCTTTCTGCGGCAAACTCCGTGATTTCTTCATCTCTTTCTTGTGAAAAGAAATATTGAATATCGGAAATCATTAATTGCTGTTGGTCTTTTGTAAGTTTTAAGAACAAATCGAACACCCCTTCATGGATAGTACCTGTAATTATAAAGAGTGATTCTCATCAATTACAGCCTGTTTTTTCATATAGGAATATGTACAGTACGTTACCTATTAAATTTCCTTTGAAATAAACACCTGTATGCATTACCATTAATTTCAAATGGTAAAAATAAGTGTTTATAAGGGTGGTTAGTATGACAAGCAGGAGGATTTTGTTCTATATATTCATTAGCCTAGTTTTTCTTAGTGGATGTGCTAACAAGGAAAAGAACAGCGAATATATTGTATTGGATATACCGAGTCCTAATGAATATACATCTTTGTCCATACAACCTATTGATGGAAATGGCGGAACTTCCGAAGCAAAGCAAAAAGTGATTACGGATAAGAAAAAGATCCTTGGCCTGGTACATAAGATGAACCAAATGAAGGTCATCCAATCGCCCAGTAAAGAATTTAATGAAAGCATCGAAGAATTGAATCAACATCAAAGTTATGCCGTTTCTTTAACTGATACGTCTGATAAACAGTTTGATATGATTTTTTTCAAAGATGGCAGCATTCAATTTTTTCAGCATACTGAAGAAGAAATTGTACCATCCCTTTCAAAAGCAAAACATCCTAAACTACTTCAGGAAATAACAAACCTATCGGAACTACAAAATTAATAAAAAAACGGCCTACGAGCGAGAAGCTTCGTTGGCCGTTTTCCGTGATATTATGCTTTTGCAGCTAGTTCGACTAAACGTTGTGCAGAAGCTTTTACTTCTTCAAGACCTGCAGAGATGATTTCTTGTGCTTTATCAGGCATTGCATTGTGACCTTCGATGATGACTTCGTCGATGATCTTCATTCCGAATACGCCACCGAATACGTTGCGCATGTAAGTAACAGCCATTTCCATCGGTGCTGTTTCCGGTGTTGAGTAGATTCCGCCGCGAGCGCTTAGGAAGATCGCTTTTTTGTCTGGCATCAATTGCACCATGTTACCATTTTCATCATATTTGAATGCGAATCCTGCAGTGTACACATAATCGATGAACGTTTGCAATTTAGCTGGAATCGTCAAGTTCCATAATGGGAAGGCGAATACTACTACGTCTGCAGCTGTAATTACATCCATCGCTTTTTGTTTTGCAGCCAATAGGCGGGATTCAACGTCTGTTAATTCTTCACCTGTTTGTACTTTACCGAAAGCATTGAATAGTTCTTGCCCAAAGTATGGAGTATCTTCTTCATATACATCATAAGTTGTTACGTTTACGTCTTTGCCTTCTAATGAAGCCATGAACGTTTCATACATTTTACTTGAGATTCCTTCTGTTGCCGGACGGTTGTTTGCTTTTACTACTAATACATTCATTTTATAAAATCTCCTCGTATTGAATATTTTCATTTAAGTTATCTTTAATTCAAGATAAATATATAATAATTGAATCAGGTGTATTTGTCAACACACCTGATTCAATTATTATCCATATTCTTCAAAAGTGAATGATCTTCCAATTTCCTAATCCCCAGATGTTCCGCAAACCTTAATAAATACCCGTCAGGATCCATGATTAAAATTCTTTTTGTCCGATTAATACCGAATCTGCCCGGTACCAATTCTCCTGAATCTCCATCTTAATGGGATACTGATGTTTCTTTATACGCTGATGTAATTCATCGATTTCCCTGACTTGTATTTGAAAGTTAATTCCTCTCCCAAATGGATAAACCAGTTCACCTGTCTTCCAGTATTCATTCGTTTCTTCCAACATCAATTGACAATCATCTATCGAAATCATCGCGAATTTATCCTCTGGACGTTGGTAGTCCACCTTGAACGAAAGAATGTCCAAATAGAATGAAAGACTCTGGTTTATATCCGACACTGACAACTCCGGCACACATGCTTGTCGTTTTATCACTATTCCCATCTCCTACTTGTTTCGAGTATGTAACAATCCATTTATAGAACAGCAATTACATTCATTACTTTTCATGAGCTCCACCTGGCCAGCATACATACGTAATCCTGCTTGTCTCAATTTAAAACATCTAACAGTGATATTTGAATTCGAGTCAAAATGCTATTGAAAAAGACAACGCATTTAATTTGCTTCGTTCACTTAATTATTTACCTCGTTCTATAATAATTTTCAGCTGTGTATATAGGCCAGTTCCAAAACCCTACACCTTGCGATATGATATAGCGGTCTAAGAAGATTTCAAAATTAAGGTTAAGAATTTCTAGATCTGTAAATTCTAGAATGTTAAGGTAGTTTGGATTCCCACCCTTTAATTTTTCTATATCTAATATTAGATAACAATCTTCCAATAAATGCGCGATAGGAATTCCATGCTCACTTATATATTCAACTTCTTGTTTTTTTTCTATTTTATCTAAGCTAAATAAATGGAGGCCTCCCCCTATATTAGTACCGTCGTCATCAATCAAATCATATATTCTTGCCCCGTTATGGAGTGTCAAGAACGCTTTATAGTCGTTAGGAAGCTTTATATTGTTTTCACTTTCAAACTTTTTAATTTCAGCTGTCTGGATAGGAGCGTTAAAAGAACAAGAAACATTTTGAACTTCCCCTTCATCTAATATGATCTTCATTTGGTCATTTTTGTTCAACAGCTTTTTTAGTCCAGATAAGGTGTTTTGAACGAAGTAACTCATTATACTTATCCCTCCAAAATTTAATTCCCCACCATGGAGTTACTAATTGTTGATAGATATTCATCGAGATCTTTCTACTATTCATGATTTATATCAATCCCTGGCCATCTTTTTCCTTATTTTAGGTTACTTTAGTATACCATATGCTAAATTTTCTAAAGTTTAGTATCTCTCTAGGTTCGCTCATCTTTTTGCTACCCTTTTATCAGCTAACACCTCGTCTTTTCTCCGTCACTTGTTTGAAGTGTGCCCTTCATTTCCTTAGTAATAAAACGTGTTTAAACAAAAAAACCGGGCAGATACGCCCGGTCTTACCTGTCACACGGTTTCTCTAATTGTATTAGCCAACGTATTGGCTGGTCGATTCAGTCCTAAGTTCCCGCGTAATGTATCTTCTGTGTATTCGGTACGGAAAAGTCCGCGTCTTTGTAATTCTGGGATGACTTGATCGACGAAATCTTCAAGTCCACCTGGTAAATATGGAGGCATGACATTGAATCCGTCCGCTGCTCCATTTTCAAACCATTCCTGCAGTTGGTCTGCGATTTGTTGTGGAGTTCCTTTGATTTCGCGATGTCCTCTGGCACCAGCTGTTCTTTGGTATAGCTGGCGAATGGTCAGGTTTTCGCGTTCAGCAAGATCCTTCAATAAGGTAAAACGGCTTTTCCCTCCATTGACTTGCTCTACTTCCGGCAGGTCAGGCAGTGGCCCATCAACGGGGTATCCGCTTAAATCCACAGAGATCATCGCCGATAAAAGAGCAACACCGGCTTCCTCTGGGATCAATTCTTCGAATAATTGTTTTTTCCTTTCCGCTTCTTCTTCTGTTGCCCCAATGATTGGGAACACACCCGGCATGATTTTCAGTTCCTCAGGAGAGCGGCCATACTTCGCCATCCGTCCTTTCACATCCGCATAAAAGGCTTGAGCTTCTTCGATTGTTTGCCATGCTGTGAAAATCACTTCTGCCGTGCGTGCCGCAAGCTCTTTCCCCGCTTCGGATGAGCCCGCTTGAACGACGACCGGATGACCTTGAACCGGACGGGAAATATTCAGTGGGCCTTCAACGGAGAACCATTCCCCCTTATGATTGACGCTATGGATTTTCGAGCCATCTGCAAATTGGGCGGATTCCTTATCCATGACCAACGCTTCATCTTCCCAGCTATCCCAAAGCTTCTCTACAACATCTACAAATTCCTCGGCCCGTTCATAGCGCCTTTCATGTAAAAGATGATGATCGGAATTGAAGTTCTTCGCTTCGGCATCCGTATTGGACGTGACGACATTCCAGCCGGCACGCCCATTGCTTAAATGGTCGAGCGAAGCAAACTTACGCGCTACATGGTAAGGTTCGTTATACGTCGTGGACACCGTGCCAACGAGCCCAATTTTTTCCGTCACCGCTGAAAGAGCCGATAACAGCGTGAACGGTTCAAAACTAATGCCCGCCCTTTGAACGTTTTTAGAACCGTTATGCTGAAGCGCATTAATATCGGCAACAAACAACATATCGAATTTTCCGCGTTCTGCTGTTTGGGCCAGCCTTTTAAGAAAATCGAAATTCAATATATTGTGCACCTCTGCCTCCGGGTGACGCCAACCTGCCACATGGTGTCCAGGGATCATGAAAAAGGCACCTAACTTCATTTCGCGTTTATTATTTGTCATCATCTATTCCTTCTTTCTTCTATTATTGATTGATTTTCCAAGCGGAGAATTTCTTTTCCAGGGACACTAATCCATAGTTCAATAACAATCCAAGTAAAGAAATCGTAATAATACCGGCATACATTTCAGCGATTTGGAAATTCATTTGGGCGTAATTGATTAAATAACCCAAACCTTCCTTGGCACCTACCATTTCAGCTGCAATTAACACGAGAATGGATGCCGTTCCTGCCATTCGTATTCCGGTAAAAATAGTCGGAATAGAAGCCGGTAAAATGACCTTATAAAATAGTTTACGAGAAGATAATCCCATCGATTGTGCTGACTTGATGAGCAATGGATCCACATTCTGAACAGCATTGATGGTATTTAAAAGGACGGGAAACGTACAGGCGAACAGGACAATCGCTATTTTGGATATTTCACCAATCCCGAGAAGTAGGATAAAAACAGGCAATAACGCCAATGCCGCCGTATTCCGGAATAATTCTAGTACAGGATTCAACAGATCCTTGGCTAAAGGAAACCATCCAATCATCAAACCTAAAGGGATCGCAATCAAAAGGGCGAGACCAAACCCGATGAACGAACGTATAAAGCTTGCTTTGAAATGGGCAAATAATTCTCCTGATGTCACCAACCCCCACCATCCTACTACCACTGATGAAAAAGGTGGGAAGAATACGGAATCGACCAGCCCAATCCTCGGTGCTACCTCCCAAAGTATCAGTAACAGGACAATCACCGCTGTCTGCTTCACCAGTTTTTGTAGCCAGGTAAAGGATAAGGCGATAGGCTTCTTTGTTTCTATTGGTACGGCCATAGCTTTTTCCAGACTAGACATGATAACCACTCCTTTTTGTAAAGAATTAAATGGATGCCCCTTGATAGACCTTTTCGTGAAGAAGGCTCCATATGCGATGTCGCGCTTTTACAAACTCTGCATGTGACCGGATGTCTACCTCTTTTAATCGTGAATCCAATGGGATATCCACCATATACTTAACCGTTCCAGGATTTGTGGACATGACCGCCACTCGTTGCCCTAAATACACAGCCTCATCGATGCCATGTGTAATGAAGATGATCGTCTTCTTCGTCTTCTCCCAAATCTGTAATAATTCACTTTGCAAGGTTTCCCTTGTCTGTGCATCCAACGCGGCAAACGGTTCATCCATGAGCAACACATCCGGATTATAAGCAAGACTCCTAGCAATGGCGACGCGCTGCTTCATTCCTCCTGACAATTCATGCGGAAACCGATCTTCGAATCCCTCTAACCCCACCAGTGATAAGTAATATTGCGCTAGCTCTTTCCGTTCTTTTTTCAAGACTCCCTTGGCTTCTAGACCAAACTCGACATTGCCGCGCGCTGTCTTCCACGGAAACAAGGCATATTGCTGGAACACGATTCCGCGGTCCAATCCAGGCCCCGTGATTTCTCTCCCATCAAGAAGGATCCTGCCAGCAGTCGGCTTCGTCAATCCGCCAAGTAAATCCAGTAAGGTGGATTTACCACAACCACTTGGGCCGACCAACGTTAAGAATTCACCATCTTTCACGGAGAAGTTTAAATCCCTTACCGCCGTGAACTCCTTCTTCGAGCCCTTCCCCTTTTCGGTATCCCGTACAGTGAATACCTTTGTCACTTGATCAAATCGAATTTTATCCGCCATATCCACACCCCGTTTATTTAGTCTCAAGCTCTTTTGTATATGGATTGAATTCATTCGTGTATACATCATCCAACTTCACTTGGCCCTTTTTGATTTCCCCATTATCCTCAAGCCAATCCGCCCAGACTTTGAATTCTGATTCTTGTATATAGCCCCCTTTTGTAGCGACACCCGGACTTTTCCAGTATTGAACGGTTTCTGAATCTTCTTTTCGATTTCGTTTCTCAATGATCGATGTAAAACGTGCTATCACTTCTTCACGAGGAGTTGTACGTGACCATTCAATCGCTTTTGCCGTTGCCTCTACAAATTTTTTCGTGGTATTCGGATTTTCCTTGATGAATTTATCTGTAAAGACTAAACTTCCCGCAGTAAAGGTTCCAAATAAATCATAATCACTAAATAATTTACTGATGCCCCCATTATCCAGTGCCCTGTCACGTGCAGCTCCATTTAAAGCCACGACATCGATTTGTTTTTGCCGTAATGTTTGTTCCGCATTACTTGGTGGCACCACCACTAAGGTAACCTGTTTGATTTCATCATCTGTTAGCCCATTTTGTTTCAAATATTCTTTAAGAGCCAATTCTAAATGCGCACCAAGCGTATTCACTCCAACTTTTTTTCCGATTAAATCACGTGCTTCTTTGATCGGGCTTCCCTCTAATGTGTAATAACCAACATAGGTTTCTTCATCACTCCCATAATAGCCAAGGACCGCTTTGATTGGTGCCCCGCTTGATTTCAATTTAATGATGGCCCCATTAAAGGCCCCACCGAAATCCGTTTGACCCGTCGCAGCCGTTTGAATATCCTGCGGTCCCCCATTCACATTCCCCACCCATTCCAACTTGATCGGTCCTAAATAACCTAAATCCTCCGCCAGTTCTGGGTATGTAACCACCCCTGCCGACCCCTGATACTTCAGTTCCACTTTTTCATAGCCATCCTCGTTTTTTTCCACTGCCTTTCCTGACGAGCAACCAACTAAAACAAGTAATGCACCAATCCATGCTAAAAATAAGGCCTGTCGAGTCTTTTTCATTTTTTTACTCTCCTTTAGTAACGGGGCTATCACACACAAAAGGCCCTCGATTAATTTTTCAATTAAACGAAGGCCTCCAGTAGTCCAGTCAGCCACACTAATTCATTTTGCTTTCATGCTAAATTTTATCTCCCCCTTTTTTTAAACAAAAGAGGCTCCCAATTTCACCATCTGGTGAATGTAGGAGCCTCCGGTTAACCAGTAAGCCAGCGTCATTTAATTCCAATAAAGTTTATAGGAATAATATATGTATTTCCCTTTAGATTGTCAATAGTTTTCTAAAAATTCTTTCATTTAAACAATTATACAAAATACCCCATGTTATAAAGACTTAAGGAATGCGTACTTCCACCATTTCATGAATGAAGATTTTTAAGGAACATATCAGCCTCCGCCATTGTTGGCTGTAGCCGCGTTACCTTTTTTCCTCTTATGTATAGCATTTATCCCCATCACGACGGCGATTAGTTCCTCATTCGTAATTTTTTTATGGAAGTTACTCAGCTGATATGCCGCGGACTCAAAGAATCCATTTACCTTTTCAAACCTTCCAACAAGATTGGAGGCTTCATCCAAAATTTCATATTGCCTAGAGAAAGACTCTCCTTTAATTTGGTAGGTTCCATTTCCAAATGAAATGTATTCATATTTCTTAGATAAAAAGGACAGTTTTTCTTTAAGGACACCTATTTCTTCCTCATTAGTATGATAGATGCTCCACTTATTACTAAAGAACTTAAACTTCCCTGTAACCACAATATTGTCATTCCTATCTAACACATCAACAGCTGTAGAAAAGGCACTCTTTAAATCAAGCTCTCCTATCTTTTCTTTTGAACTATTAAATATTTCTGTCCTGCCTGATGAAAAGAAATTATCTTTAAAGTAAATTATATGATCATTCATCTATCTGCCTCCCATACTTTCTATTTTCTAACATACGATTGCATTCAGTAAAAGTTCCCCTGAAACACTTAGCAAATCCCGTTCCATTCTTCTTCACTTGCCCCCGATAAAAGATTTTCTTATTAAGACAATCTTTCATATCTTAGTTAGTGTGTTTTTATGCATTTGATAACATTAACACGGCAATTTTATTAGCTAATTCCTCTCGTTCAAACAAAACTTGTTCTGTTCCCCATAGGTATCCTGCTTCATAAATGATATTTGCATAAATAGGAATATATAATTCCCTCTCTCTCTCTGTATATTCATTTTTCAAACATTTGGAGAGATATTCTTTTAATGCCTTTATCATCTTATCTTTTAACAGGGGTGTAGTCATAACTACATCACTTCGCTTACATTTTTCTTGGAATTGTTGATAATAGCCACATACAGCAAATAAAAGCTGGGAAATTGTTTCATGATTAAATGCTACTACTCCGTTTGTATGATTAAGAATAGTCGTGTGTGCGGAATCACCAATAGTATGGTCCATAAGTTCGTACTTATCTTTAAAATGAGCATAAAAGGTAGCTCGGTTAATTTGTGCTTTTTTCGTTAAATCTAGTATCGTTATCTTCTCAAAGCTTTTTTCATTTATTAACTCACCAAAAGCATCAATTAAGGCCTGCTTTGTGCGGGTCATTCTTATATTTCCAACTTTTGAAGTCATTTTTTACTCCTTAAAACATTACTTTCTCAAATATGTTGTTATAACGACATTTCAAGCATAATGTTAGTTGTTATATTTCATTGACAACCTTATGCTATTAAAGCGACATATGTTGGTTTAATCATATCATATAAAAAGGGAGTTCAAAATATAAAAACAATAGCAATTATTGGGGCAGGACCAGGATTAGGTTTATCCTTAGCTAAAAAATTCGGTACAAATGGTTTTAATGTAGCTGTCATTTCCCGTAATCCAGAAAAATTATCAACAATGGTAGATGAACTTACAAAATTAAATATTGAAGCAAAATCTTATATAGCGGATGTGACAAACCTAGATGCATTAAAAGAAGCTTTACAAAATGCTAAAAAGGACTTTGGAAGTATTGATGTACTAGAGTTTAGCCCCTATGGCGGTTGGCAACAATTCACCCATGTATTATCAACAACACCAGAAAACGTCTTAGAACAAATCAATAGCTATTTACTACCAGCGATTCTTTCAGTCAATGAAGTATTACCTGCTATGCAAGAAAAAGGAGAAGGCGCCATTCTATTTACAACAGGAATCTCTGCAATGTTTCCATTACCAACTGTCGGAAATGCTGGCATCGTTATGTCAGGTATTCGTAATTATGCAACGAACTTATATAATGAATTAAAAGACAAAGGCGTATATATTGGACATCTTTCAATCGGTACGATGATTGCACCTGGTACCGAAGGAGATCCAGATATCATTGCAGAAGAATGGTATAACTTATTCGAGCAAAAAGGTCATTTTGAAGAAACATTCCCAAAAGGATTTGACCTAACAAAAATGTACTAGTTTATAATTTTTAAGAAATGAGTGATTAATCGAAAAAGATTAACACTCTTTTTCTTAGTGAAAAGGTGCAAGGAATCTAAAGATAAAAACGAATTTCATATAAACTTTTCTAACTATTCTACTTTTTCATTACTTCTTCAACAACCGATTCTCCCTCACTTTGTTCACGATCTGACCACTTCCACTTTTCCTGCAACCTGATTCTCCCATCAGATAGGACCTCAGGTGTGGAAAAGCAGTGCCCGCCCCTGATCTCATGCTTAACATTCACATGGTTATAATTGAACTGTAAGCAGCCATTTTCCTGTACGATCCCAATCATGGTCCCTTTAACGATTTCCCCTCCACTATAGGTCGCAAAAAGGATATTCCCTTCTTGTTTATATTCAAAGATTGTTTTGGAAGAGACCTCTCCGTTTGCTGTATTATCAATCGATACAAATGTACGTCCATCGTAATTAATCATAAATATAGGCTCCTTTTGGTATGTCCTTTAGGGCTAAATACTGCCAGGACCAAAATAATTTCGTTTAACCAATTTACATTTCCTCACAAGCCTATCTAGGCCCTCTCATGTTCGATAATTTAATATCTTTTCTCTAATTATTTTTTCATAGAAAGGAAGAAATACTTGTACAAATAATCATAAGCATAGGTGAAACATTTTGCGATGTATCAAGACTTCAGTAACCGTTCGATGCTTGGCTATTTATCCATGATTATAACCGTGAATATTATTTGGAAGCTCCGTCCCTCTTATTATCGGTAATATACATTCATTTCCTTATATTTCACCAAAGAAATGGCAGGAAACGAATAATGGGTTGACTACTTTAAACCACTAACTCCTCAGTTCTTCAGTATGAAGTTTGTTTGCAAATAAATATAAAAAAAGAGAAAAAACCTCCTGCCTACTTAATGACCGAAAGTTATTTCTCTTTTCTCTATGTCCATTCATAAATTACGACTAAAAGCGAATAGATCAAAACTTAAAATCACTCTTATATTTTAACGAAAGCGTGATCTTATTAGAAGTAGAATAGCCCCTACAACACTAAGAGCTGCTAAAGTTAGGCTAATTGAGTAGTCCATATTGCCGTTTATGAATAATACGAATGAACAAACTTCTATGATTGCGATGATTAAACCAATTAAAAAGTCTTTCTGATTTTGCCTGCGAAAAGAAATAAATAATTGAATCGTAATTATATTAGCTAATAGGACAATAGAAAAGGCTATTAAATAATCGAGTGAAAAAATGCTCGTTCCTTCAGATGTTCCGAATAAAGAAAAAAGAGCTATAGGAAAAGCTCCCATATTAATCACAATTAAGACGAGACCCCAAATAACTCCATATATTGTTTTTTTCATATGCCAATACTCTCCCCTTTGTTAATACCTATCTACAATCGTGCCGAAACTAGATGCTTTTATATACTTTTTATCTCGTAGTGCTTGTAATTGTTGTTTATCTCCAACAACCACAACACCAATAATTTCTACGTTTTTATTTGTAAGTGAAGCTTGATCTTTTTTTAGTACATTGTGAAGATGTTCAAATTCTTTCTTATAAGTACCACCTTTACTTAACGCTAAATCTAAAGATGATATAAATGAATCTATAGGATTTTTTATTTGTTCTCCTGTTTTTGAAATCGTTGGAAAGCCAGCGACTTCATGTTCTTTTAATGGGAGAAGATTTCCTGATTCAGTAAGGCTTGGTTCTTTTAATTCATCAAGTTCTCCTGTCGAATAAGAGTTTACCCAATTCCATTGTAGTGAAACATCATGAGGTAACATAGAAACAACCTCTTTATAGGTATAAGCCCGGTCGAAGGATAATGCCATTTCAATCCATTTACCATCATTGACTTTGTTCAATTCATTTAAATCTTTTGCATATTCTTGATACTGTAAAGAAGGGTGAAAGAAGTTCATTACGCGATTTCCTGCATAAGTGTATTGCTCATACTCGGAATTACCAACTGTAATTTCTAGATTCGATGTGTCCAATGACACTTCCCCAATATTAACCAGCTTTCCGTTTAAGAGCTTATATTTTGGTGCAGTAGCTGAGCTGCCGACTAATTTATACTGCTCGCTCCAAGTACCCGTATAAATATTTGCCCCGTATATTTCATAATATAATTCTTTGGCTACCATTTTTTGATTCACTAAATAGGGAGTTAATTGTATCTTCAGTAGAACCAATAAAATAAGAACACAAATTGAAACGAGAAAACTAACTCCAGTAATGCGAAAATAACTTTTTCTTTTTACTGATTTAATTAGATCTTTATCATTAAATGTTGAATCAAAAAAATGATCTATTTCATGATCCTCTTTCATTTTTTTCACTCCATATCCCTTTGAATTCTTTTCTTGCTCTATATAGAGTAGTTCGAACAGTTTCCACCTTCATATCAACTATGATTGAAATCTCTTCATAAGATAATTCTAAGTCGTATTTCAAAAGTAATAAATTTTTATAACTTGGTTTTAATTCATCTAGTATTTTCCGTATATCTCCATGAAGCTCTTTTAGCAATAGTAAATCCTCACCTGTCTCTTCCTGGATAAAAAAAGTGATAAATGTAGAATCATCAATATTCACTTTAGGAAAATGTTTGTTGCGTCTGCACATATCATAAAATTGGTGAATGGAAACTTTAAATAACCAGGCAGATAAGTTCTTCACTTCAAGGTGAGCCATATTTTCAAGGGCTTTATAGAAAGTGTTTTGTACAATATCTTCAGCATTTTCTCTCGAACAACCCAGGTTGAGTAAATGCTTGTAGATTATTTTGAATTTCTTTTGATATAAATCCTCTAAGGTTACAATCTGTATTTCTCCTCCTTTAACATGTATAACGAATAAGTAAGGAAAAAGTGTACAAGTATTCATGAACTTTTTATTATTATTTTTAAATTGCATGTATTCTAGGCTCTACATGGTTATAAAAGGAGCCTTTTCCTACTCTTATTACTATATAGTGTTTCTAAAATAGTAAACGTACTATAATTTTTGAAAGGTTATTCCAACATCGTTTTATTTTTTTCTTGAGGTAAAAAGCTGGGGACCGAACGAGGAAATGCATGAATATTGTTAATAAAAAAACCTTCCAGAGTAGAAGGTCTTTGATATAGGAAAGCAAAATTCTATTTTAGGTTAAAATGTTCCTTTCGTGCATACCTGTTCAAACCCACTAAGCTTACTCACAAAAGGCAGACAGGAAAAAGAGCGATTTTAGTTATCGCTCACTCTTCATCCTCCAAGGTCAAATAGGTGACGTCTCCTTTTTTGACCACCGTAAATTCTTCGTTATCCTTTGCATATAACACAGTAACTCCATAGCTATAATCTCCATGGTCAAAGGAAATTCCGAATTTATTATTTTCCGGATAGCCATATATGTAACAAACGACTTCTCCATCTTTCATGAACACGATTTGATTCATGCCCTCATTGACGGTTTCGCTAATTCTATCCCACTTATATCCGACCGTTTCATAGACATCTTCTTTGACATAATAAGGGGGAAAAAGAATAGACTTTATCCCATTCAAACGGAGTAAACCCAGTCAAAACCACGGGTTCGTCCGTCATCTCCATCGACAGAATCTTATCTTCTAGCAGCTTAGCATTCGCATCCCAAACCTCCTCTTTAAATGGATTCATCCATATGAGGACAATCACGAACACCGAAGCTAGCATATACTTTTTCTTATTATTCATATCCAACCTCCTTCATACTTTGATTTTTAAAAGTAATCCGGGATTTCAATAGGGATGTGACTAACTTTGTCCCTGTTCTCACTTAGTCCATATCAGGTTTTTATAGTAAAATGACTCAAAGGAGGTGACTGATATGGAATTACATTTACCTAAACGTATCCATAAGTATTATTGGTCTTTGTTCCCTATAATACTTGTAATAATCGCCTATCAAAATATCTTTAACAATTGGGAACTTCCACTCTATGGCTTCAATGAGCTTGAAGATATCGGAAGACTCTTATTTGTATGTGGTTTAAGTGTATGTGAAAGTGCCTTAGTGACCGTTTTCCTTTGGTGGATAATTGAAGTTCTAAAGCAATGGTTAAGAAAAAAAAGCTAAATCATTCTTCAACCCGTCATGCTTTTTTCGCTTTCTTTAAAATACTGTGCCTTGGAAGGGAAGAATATGGTCATACAAAGGGCTCCAGCCAGCACAATTCCTAAGAGGCAAAAGCCGATACAAACCATTTGCAATGAAAACCAGTCGGCCATTAATCCAAGCAGCAACGTTAAAATAATTTGTACGATACCTTGAACCATTTCTGCCAAACTGCCGAACCTACCCATAATCGCAACCGGTACATTGTTTTGGAAAAAGGTTGCGTACCCTGCGTTCGCAAAAGCCATCACGAAGCCTAAAAACACGAAAGCGGATGTTGCCGTTATAAAGTCCACCGAGGCATAAAATAATAGGTATCCGATCGTCGAGAGTAACAATCCCCCTCCCACGAAAAAGGTAAGTGGCAGTTTCCTAGACACCGCAGCTGCAACGGCCGCTCCTGCCAATGCCCCAGCACCCGTGAGGCTTGTAATGAAGCCATATTCCTTATCCGTCAAATCCAAGTGCTGTTTAATGAACGTGACTTCTTGTGAATCCAAGGCATAGCCGATGAGCACGGCACTTTGAAACAGGATATATACAGTTATGAAGAACTTGGCTGTCTTTGTGAATTCCCTGACTGCTTCCCAATCATTTAGGAGCGTTTTCAAGGAAACGGATGTCCCTTCTGCTTTTTCTAAATCCCCATCCACATCAGGAAGAAGGTAGATGAAAAAAGCACAAACGAAGAACGTAATGGCATTAATCACAATACATAAATCCGTCCCTACCGACATGATGAGAAGCCCTGAAATGGCTGGACCTAATAAGAACGCACCTGAACTGGTCAGACTCATCATCGAATTGAATCGTTTTCGGTTTTCAGGTGGTACAAGCTTCGTTATGTAGACCGATGAACTGGGACCAAAAAAGGAGCCCGCGATATTAATCAGTAATAGGAGCGCATAGATCGACCATAATGACGAGATAAAAGGGATTATGAAGATAAAGATTCCCCTCACTATATCAATGGTGATCATCAATCTACGTTTATTCACACGATCAATGACACTCCCGGACCAGGTATTCGTGATCAATGTCGCGATCGGTCGTATGATGTACAGTCCAGCAACGGCCGCTGCAGAGCCGGTCAAATTCAAAATAGACACATTCAGTGCGATTAAATAAATCCAATTCCCTAAATACGAAACCCCGATTCCCGAAAGCAATAGAATCGGATTCTTCCAACTCTTCATTCAATCACCTTTTTCTGAATTCATTCGAGAAACAACATCCTCCTTGAAGAATCCTAATAAATTATTCATGCTAAAAAAATCCTAAACTAAACTCTTCTTCAAAACCATCCGATCTCGGTGCACCTCATAGCCGTTTTTCCGATAGAAGGTTTCGGCCACACCTCCGTGTGCCGTTAATAAATAAAGACTATGAATATCCTTATTCTTTAGCTCCTTTTCTAAATGTCGCAGCAGAATTGTTCCATACCCTTTGCCTTGAATTCGATTACTAATACAGAGTTCGGCCAAATAAAAAGTTACCCCTACATCTGTTTTTTTACCGTTTCCTGCTACGAGTCCAATTAATTGATTCTCTTCATATAATAAATAGCCAAGATATTTGGGAGTATGTATAAAATCCGTAAGTCTTTCTTTAGTAGTTGAATAGGTCCACCTCTCATTCCAAGGTTCACTATTAAAAACGTCAATATAGAGTTCGATGCATGGTTCGATGTCATCCATTGTCATGGGTACGATTGTTTCTGCCACTCTTTTCCTTCCTTCCTGTCATGATTTTAATCAGATTGATTATTCTTTAATAGGATCCTTACAATCTAGTGATTCGATAAAGGTATAAAGAGTTTGGGAATATAAATTTGGCTGATCTCTATGCACCAAATGACCGGCAAAAGGAATGACTGACAGATGGATATCAGGCTTCAACTGTTTATAAGATAAGGCAACTGATATTTCATTTTCCTCTTCTTCGCCGACCATGCATAAGGCGGGAACGCAAAGTTTGGAAAGATCGCCCGTTTCGTTAAAGGGATAAAAATCATCTTCTTGAAAAGAACGGAGTAACGCTTTCCAGTCATTTTTTCCATGCATCTCATCGAGAATTGGAACCACTTCTTCATTTTTGAATAGTTGTTCATATTGGTCCGCTTCTTGTTTCGAGAGTTCCTCCCAATTAGCTGGCTCAATCGGGAAGATGCCGGAGAAAGTTAGGGAGGCCACTTTATCAGGATATTTCTTAGCAAATAACAGTGCCGCTATTCCACCAATGGAAACACCCGCGATGTGGCATTTCTCAATCTGCAGGTCCTCTAATGTGTCGTGCAAATCTTCTGCACAGTGACTGAAATATTGATCAATAGGGCCTTCCGATTGACCGTGTCCTCTTAAATCAGGCCGGATCACCTTGAAGTTCCTTTGCGAAAAAAATTCGCTTTGTTCCTCATACTCCGTCACTCCTGTCATCCCACCTGAATGAATCAGAACAAGCGGGAATCCTTCACCTAAAATCGTTGTATGTAAAATCAAATTATCCCCTCCAATCTTTCAATACGTTTGCACTTATTATACTACTATCAATACATATATTTACATAATATCCAGATAAAAGAGTTGCTAAAGCAACTCTTTTCCTTTCATGACCACACTCTACCTAGACATTTAGCTTCAATCGATTTCTTTAAAGAAGCGATGAACCTTTCCAGTTTTATTTCAATCGATTTGTCCTGCCCGTATTGCCTCACGTTGACGGAATGATGATTTCGTTCATGATCGCCAACGACGAGGATATAGGGAATCTTCTTCAATTGCGCTTCCCTCATTTTATAACCCAGCTTCTCCTCACGTACGTCCAGTTCCACCCGGATGCCCTCTTGTTGTAAGCGCTGTGTGATTTCTTCCACGTATTCTTTATGAATGGCATTCGACACTCCCATCACCTTCACTTGAACGGGTGCCAGCCAATCGGGAATTGCACCGCCAAAATGTTCAATCAGGATTCCTAAGAAACGATCGATTGAACCAAAGACGGCACGATGGATGATCACCGGACGTATTTTTTTGTTTTCTTCATCGATATAGGACAAATCGAATTTCTCCGGCATCTGAAAATCCAGTTGGACCGTAGCGCATTGATGGCTTCGTTTCAGTGCATCCTGGATATGAATATCTATTTTCGGTCCATAAAAAGCCCCATCTCCTTCATTGATCGTATAAGCGTAGCCGAGTTTCTCTAACACATTCCTTAATGCACCTTCCGCTTTATCCCACAAGGCCTCGCTCCCCATGTAGTCGTCAGGCCTTGTCGAAAGTTCAATTTCATAGCTAAAGCCAAACTTCCGGTACACATAATCGATCAGTTGAAGCGCCGAGGCGATTTCTTCCTCCATTTGGTCGGGTCTCACAAAGATGTGGGCATCATCTTGGCAGAAGGTGCGAACCCGCAACAGCCCGTTCAAGGCACCACTGAATTCGTGACGATGCACCTGACCAAATTCAGCCATCCGTATCGGAAGGTCCCGGTAAGAATGGAGCTTATCCCTGAAAATGAGCATATGTCCGGGGCAATTCATTGGCTTGAGGGCAAAACGTTGATTGTCCACTTCGGAAAAGTACATATTTTCTTTATAGTGCTCCCAATGCCCCGATTGTTCCCATAAACGTTGGTTCATCATCATCGGTGTCCGGACTTCTTTATAATCGTAGGCATACTGCAGTTTTCTCAAAAACGACTCCAGTTCATTGCGGATCAGCTGGCCATTCGCTAAATAGAAGGGCATGCCCCCAGCTTCTTCTGAAAACATGAATAGCTCCAATTCACTTCCCAATTTACGATGGTTCCTTTTTTTCGCCTCCTCCACAAAATGAAAATAATCATCCATTTCCTCTTTTGTGGCAAACGCGACCCCATAAATACGCTGAAGCATTTTATTTTGACTATCTCCTCGCCAATAAGCCCCAGAAACATGCGTCAATCTGAAAGCTTTTATGAAGCGAGTTGCCGGTAAATGTGTACCGCGACATAAATCCACAAACTCTCCTTGACGATAGACAGTCACCGCTGTGCCTAATGGAATATCCTCTAACAGTTGCTGCTTCAAAGGATCATCCGCAAAGATTTCCTTTGCCCTCTCACGTGATACTTCCTCGCGTTTCACTTCAAGATTTTCAGAGACGATTTTACTCATCTCTTTCTCTATTTTCCCTAAATCCTCCATCGAAAGTGGCGTTTCACTATCCATGTCATAATAAAAGCCATTCTCGATGACTGGCCCGACCCCCAGGTGGACGTCTTGATACAGTCGCTTGATCGCTTGGGCCAAAACATGTGCCGCCGTATGCCTCATGATTTCAGTACCTGGTTTCGATGAAAGGTCATATAATTCGATTTCAGCATCCTCCTCGATGCTTCGCCTGTAATCGTACAAAGCTCCATTCACCTTGCCGGCCACCGATTTCTTTTTCAAACTTGGGCTAATCGACTGAGCTATTTCCTCTAACGAAACCCCTTTTGGATACATCTTCTCTTGACCGTTTGGAAACTTGATTTTCACTTCTTGATTCATGATTCAACACTCCCTTTGACTTTTTAACAACAAAAAAAGCACACCCATCCCTCTTAAATAAGAGGGACGAGCATGCTTACCCGTGGTTCCACCCAACTTCCCATCATCCAAAAAAAATGACGGCTTCGTTTAAGCGGTATCGTAGCTTACACGGCACGGACTACTATCATTTCACCCACGCTGTTCAAAGGTGGTAAGTCTTTTTGACGCATTAGGAAGCTTCCAGCCAAAGACTTCCCTCTCTGTAAACCGCCATAAAAAACCCATGTCCTTATCATCACATCGTTATTTACAAAACAAAAAACGCACATCCATCCCTATACAAAAGGGACGAGCGTGCGTTATCTCGTGGTTCCACCCAGATTCCCATCATGTTTCAAGAACAATGACGGCTCCATTAGCTGTATCGTAGCGGCTACGGTATTGATTACTATCATTTCACCAATACTGCTCAAAGGCGGTAAGTCATCCTCACGTGTTAGGAAGTTTCCAGCAACCCTTCCCTCTCTGTAAACCGTTTAAGAAAGCTCATGTCCTCATCTCTGCATTTATTTGAATGTTAAATCAATATAAATGATTATCCCATATAAGTCAATATATGTATTTTTTAAAAAATGAAAAGCACCTTAAAGCTTTGCGGGCTCTAAGATGCTCTTGAAAGAAGCTAAAGTATTATACAGAAGATCAATAAGTTGTCCAACCGCCATCAGCAGTCACGACTTGTCCATTAATGAAGCTTGCATCTTCAGATCCCAAGAAAATCGCCAATTTAGCAATTTCCTCTGATTGACCGATGCGTGGGTTAAGGGCCATGCCTAAACCTTGACGAGCTATCCCCACTTCAGAGACGCTAGTCATCGATGAACTGATGTTCGTCATGACAGCACCCGGTGCGATACCATTACAGCGAATGTTTTTGTCAGCAAACATGAATGCCGTGTTTTTAGTTAAACCAACAACTGCATGTTTAGAAGCGGTGTATGCTGCACCTGCACGTCCACCATGTAGCCCGCCTGCAGAAATATTATTCACGATGACGCCATGTCCTTGTTCAAGGAATAGTTTTGTCGCGATGCGCATGGATTTCATGACGGCCGTTGTGTTCACAGCGAAAATCATATCCCAACGATTGTCTTCGATTTCGTTAACCGGCTCCATGCCATCCATGATTCCAGCATTATTCACTAAGATATCAAGTTTTCCGTATGTTTTTACCGTTTCATCGAATAAGCGCTCTAGATCTTCATCCTTCGTTACATTCGTATCGATGGCAAATGCCGTTCCACCATTAGCCACGATGGCTTCAGCAACAGCTTTAGCACCTTCTAAGTTCATATCCGAAACCACTACTTTTGCCCCTTCAGTTGCATATCCTTCAGCAATGGCTTTCCCCATACCTGATGCTGCACCCGTGATGATCGCTACTTTATCTTGTAATTTCATGATAAATCCCCCTTTGATAGTGTCTATTATTGAACACTTGTTCAATAAAAATTATAATGAATGGAATGGGTATGTGCAATCGACAAAAAAAGATGGAAGTGTTCATAAATGAACAGATTCGTCCTATTGTGTCCGATAAAGGAGAAAATAATGAAAAAAGATTTAAGGGTAATCAAAACGAAAAAGAATTTGCAAACGGCACTATTAACCTTACTTGAAGAAAAGCCACTTGAGAAAATTTCGATAGCAGAGCTTTGCAGAGAAGCGAACGTGAACCGGGGTACATTTTATTTACATTTCCAAGATGTTCCGGAGTTATTTGAGATGTATTTTCAAGAAATAACGATTGATTTGAAGAAAGCCTATTACGAGCCCTTCCATTTAACCAATAATCATATTTCCCATTTAGAGCCGCATATGGTCCGTATTTTTCATCATGTGAAGACGTTTGATTCCTTTTATTCCATTGTTTTCAACAGAAAAGCACCACTTATGTATTATTACACCTTATTTGATATTATCCGCGTTTACTTAAAGGACTCAATTGAGGAAAATATGCACCATGCAGAAGACCTCCATTCGGAGTATACGGCAAGTTATCAGGCAAATGCCATCTTAGGGATGGTCATCGAATGGGTGTCCAGAGGGTTTCAAGAAACGCCTGAGTATTTAAGCGAACCATTACTTCGCATGAACAAAAACATTCAATAAAAAATAACCGTTATTATTCCATATAAACAAGAAACCCAGTAATCCCTAAATCCTGTTACTGGGTCTCTTCGTTTGGAGTTGCTTATATTTTCATAATAACCCCTCTATTCGAACTGGACTTGAATCGAAACGATTTCAGAACGTGTACCAATCCGGATAGGAGGACCCCAAAAACCAAAACCGGATGTCACAATCGATTGCATCTGTTCCTTTTTCAAATAGCCCCAATCATTTTCGTATATGGCATCAGTAATGAGATTACCCGGGAAGACTTGCCCGCCATGGGTATGTCCAGAAACCATCAAGTCAACGCCTTCCTGCTGTGCTATATCAAGTTCATATGGTTGATGCTCCAATAAAATGGTAGGTTCCGTAAGGTTTACACCTTCCATCAGTGAGTCTAAAGGCAGTCTGTCGCGGTCGGTCCGGTCTTTGCGGCCGATGAGCGTGAATTGCCCTTGAACGTCTACCTTCTCATCATATAGGATAGTGATCCCACCTTGTTCCAAAGCCTTGATTAGTTCCTTCATAGTCCCATCGTGCTTATCATGGTTCCCAAGCGAAGCATAGACACCGTATGGGGCATGGAGCTTGGATAATGTCTGATCGATTTTTTGATCAAGGAATGGCTGAATATCATCATCAAAGAGATCGCCTGGCAACAGGATGACATCTGGATGGAGGGCGTTCATTTCCTTAACCAAACGCTCCGCATGATTCTTACCTGACAGCAGGCCAAAGTGTGTATCCGCCGCCATCGCAACATGAAGACCATCAAGAGTCGAAGAGCCTTTTTCCACCTTGATATCATAGTTGCGAACAACAGGACTGTATGCGTTATACGTTCCATATACCAGAAAAAACACCAACAGCCCCATCGTCACGACACCCGCCCATTTCTGAGTTCTTTGTCTTGGCAGCCGAGTAAGACGCAAGAGGATCACGCTCATATGTGCAAGTGGAACTAGCAATAACAGTAAATAAAAGCATGCCATCCAATACGCACCAATGATATTTATAAAGGTGAGTCCGGACATCCGACCGACGATAAGCGAACTGGCCGCCAACACGAGGACGAGACTATAAAGAATCTTGAAACGCCAGCTTGAAGATTCCGGACGGAGCCAACGGAACCCCCGCAAGCCGATATAATAGACGAGACTGCCGTAAAGCAGCGACGCGATGATCAGAATGAGGATGAACATATGTATTCTCCTAAAATTTATTTTTCAATATCCAGAGCGCCTTTTCTTACTCTAAATTCCAGCTTGGTCACAACAAACCACAGGTATGCATCAACTCGTTGTGTGGACAGCTTTAAAAGAAGAAGGATTAGGGACATCTTTACAATATTATAATCCACTAGTCGATGCAGGAGTGAGAATTTAATTGCCCAACTCCGTTTGGTCATTCGATTTCCTAACGGTTGAAAAGGTTGCATCAAATTTAACATAATAAAAACAGGAAATGTAAGAAGGCAGATGCATTAAAGTCTGATACGGTTTGACAACGCATCAGACTTTTCTAGTGGCTTAATTCAACGGAATCTCAATCACCTGATCGTAAAAAGCAGTGCTGGAGTAGCCTTCAATCTCAATACCTATAGGGACAAAAGGTTCCTTCTCGTCATCCGTGGATAGCTCGATTTGATGATGAGTCGGGAAGAATCTCGGTTGCTCCAATTCGTTTAAGCGGTGTAAGTTCTTGCTCGCTTTATACGTATGTCCCTCTTTATCTCTGTAATATCCATCCACACTATTACCTGATGCTCCTTGTCCATTTTTGTCATAAAAATAAAAATGAAGCATTTCATATTTTCGTTTTGGTTGAAACTCTTCGGTCATCACGACTTTGGTTGGCTTACCGACCTTTATTTGATTAATCGATATGTCATTCCCTAAATACTCAAACGTTTGCGGGAGGTCTTTGGAAGCGTCTATTGCAAATCGAGCGGATTCCTCTACAAAAAACGAGGCAGAACCGATATGAACAGAGATTTCCTTAGGAGTATTGAAATAGAGGGATTCGAACGTAGCCTCGGTCGATACCCAGCCATCTTCGCTTCCTCCACCTCCACCTCCACCCATTACTGGATAAACAAACTTTCCGTCACTTTCGATACTGTCCATTTGCAGGTATTCCATGTTTTTCTCTTCAGTATCATTTCGATACCGGTACGATAAGATCGTGGTCGTCGGGGCAATCGTTACTTTATCAAAAATAACAGGATTGCCTTCGATCTTCGTTTCCTTTTTAATCGCATATACAAGGGCTGGATGTTTCTTTACAGGAATGTCAAACTGCCATTTTCCTTCTATATACTCATCGCTCCCACCTGGTATCCTTTCAGAGGCTTCTCCATCTGAAGTTTGATTGATCATCTTCTCTAGCTTAGTAAGCTTGAGTTGAATCGTCCCCTCATCAGCGGACATCGGTAACGCACCAAGCTTGCCTTTATAAACATAATCATTATCCGAATAGAGGGCCGAGCTACTATTGATGGGTGAAAACATTGAATCTTCTTCATGGTCCCAATCTCTATCTTGATTTAAGATTTTCACCCCTTCTGTATAATTGATACTATATTTATTTTTCTTCTTCACATCCTCCACTTCATAGTAAATCAACGTCTGGATGTCATCGGCCACCACGCTTGTGATCGTCACTTTCACTCCATTACTCTGTGCCACCAGGTTCAATTTCTCCCCCAGCCCTTTTTGGATATAGCTTTCCACCTGCTTGTTTTGTTCATTGGTTGAATCCTTCCACCAATCCATCACGCTTTCAAAACCGTTCGTCGCTACGGCAGTTCCCATGAAAATCGTTAAGAATAGGGCAGCGGCCAATCCCATCAGTACCCGATGTTTATAAAATGAACGTCTGCCTTTTTGAGTGTTTATAACCTTCACCCGGACCTTATTCATGAAGCCATCCGGCACTTCCATCCTTCCGCTTCCTGACTCAAGACCGGCAATCACCTCCTGAAACTCTTTCAGTTCTTTTTGGCAACCCACACAACTTTGTATGTGTTTCTCCAGCTCTTTTGTTCTCGCCTCATCCAGATTTCCATCCAGATAATCCAGGATATCCGCTTGAATTGCTTCACACGTCATCTGCCTCACCCCCTTCTATTATTTTTCTCAGCATCAAAAGTCCTCTATATAATCTCGATTTAACGGTCCCGACCGGCAGTTTGAAAATCGTTGCGATTTCCTTTTGTGAATACCCTTGCAGGTACCGTAACATAATCAATTCCCTATACTTTTCATCCAATCGATCCAGGTCTTCCAACATTTCTAAGTCCGATTGAAATGTCGGATTGTTCACCGAGTCTTGTTGAACATCCAACGAACTCGATCTCCGTTTTCGATAAATGGCCCGGCACTCATTGATGAAAATCGATGTCACCCATGATTCGAAGTACTGCTCTTCCTTCAACTGACCGATTTTATCATGCACTTTCATGATTGTATTGTGAAAAACATCCTCTACATCTTGATGGTTCTTCAGATATGACCACCCTAGTTTGTAATACTTTGATTGTCTAGCAGTAAACCAATCTATCACTGCATTCATATCTTGTTTCTTGATTTTTTTAAGTATCTTATCCCCCGAAATTGATGTGATCACAACGCTAGCCGCTCCTTCCCACCTGTCCCTTTTACAATTAGAGCATGTATGTATGCAAAAAGTTCCCTTGTTCCATAGTTTTTTTTAGATTCTAACTACCTTTCATAGTAAAATTATACAAGAAAGAGAAATAAGTAGGAGACGCACTCGATTGGTGTGGGTAAATTATGTATGAATCAGGAGGATAAGATGGCGAATACTAGTAGTGAAAAACGACACATGAGAAAAATCAGGACGTTTATTTATCTATCGATGGGGCTCCTTTTTTCGGTGATTTTTATGTTTATTAGTATGTTCCTTTTATATTTTCCGATGATAAGTCTATCAGACCTTACCTATTTCCCACCAAAACTCGCAATTGGATCATTCCTAGCATCGCTTGTATTCTCCATCTTAGCCATACGAAATCCCTTTGGTAAGATCCTGATAGCCGTAAATGTGATGCTCATGCTCTTTATGATTTTTCAGGATAAACTATAGATTTTAGTCGGCTTCAGTTTGTCGACAAAAGGGGTTCGTCCTTTTTTAAACATTCACTTAGATGAATCATCCAACCTATACTCATTTGCCCGCGAAACACTTCTAAATATATAGATTTCACTCGAAGATCCCGCAAAGTGGATTGGAACGGAAGGTACGAGACTCCTGCGGGAAATGTGGGACAGGTGAGACACCGCAGGAGCGTTATGCGACAAGGAGGCTCACCGCCCACCCGCGGAAAGCGAGTGCCTGTAGTGGAAAGGAACGTTATTTTGTCTACAGTCTAAAGCCGATTTCAGTCGGCTTTTTTCTCTTGCTTTCTCAAAAGCAACTAACTGGAAATACAATTGGAAATGGTCATATGATGCGTCTTTTTGTTCTCAATAGAGAATTACACCGCAAAAATTGTCTTATAACAGGGTGAAAAGGAAAAGTATGCGCATTTATTGTTTTTCCATCCCCTATATGGAAGGGAAAATGAATCATTCAACCTTCCATTATTTTGTAAATGTTTTCCTACTAATCCTTTAAGAAATATATGTTTAGCCGACCTCCAGGATGGCTAAAATATTAGTAGATTACTATTTTGAAGGAGGAGATTTTCTTGAATATCTATGAACAGCAAAAAAATGGACAACCGGGACAAACACAGTCCAAACAGCCTGGAATTGAATCAGAGATGAATCCACTCCCTATTCAACCAACGGACTACATAGGAAGCGGTAAGTTGAAAGACCAAGTCGCCTTGATTACTGGCGGAGACAGCGGAATCGGACGTGCGGTCGCCATTGCCTATGCAAAAGAAGGCGCCCATGTGGTCGTGAATTATTTGGACGAACACAGTGATGCAGAAGAAACGAAGAAACTGATTGAAGCGGAAGGCGTGCGTTGTTTACTACTTCCTGCTGACGTTTCCGTGGAATCGAATTGCAAGGAATTGGTGCAAAAGACATTGGATGAATTCGGTAAACTGGATATCCTCGTCAATAATGCAGCCGTACAATATCCGACCGAGAAAATCGAAGATATCACGGGCGAACAATGGGACAAAACGTTCCGCACCAATATTTATTCCGTCTTTTACATGAGCAAATATGCAGTTCCTCATATGAAACAAGGGAATTCGGTCATTAACACGACTTCAATCAACCCATATAGAGGACACGCGACATTGATGGATTATACAGCGACAAAAGGCGCAATCGTCGGATTCACACGTAGCCTCGCACAGAATGTGGCAAGTAAAGGAATCCGTGTAAACATGGTAGCGCCAGGTCCAATCTGGACACCACTAATCCCTGCTACATTCGACGAAAAATCCGTAGCAGAGTTCGGTACCGAGGCACCACTTGGCCGTCCAGGTCAACCAGCCGATCACGCCGGAGCCTACGTATTACTCGCATCGAATGAAGGTGCCTACATTACAGGACAATGCATTCACATCAACGGCGGAATCACAATGTCATCTTAATACCAGAAAGACCGAAAGCTTTTGCGCTTTCGGTCTTTTTTCTGTTGTTGAGATTGAGTAAAGTTGTTTTATAGAAGATTAGGTTACTTCACTGTAATGATGTCTAAATGATCCGTTGTCGAAATCAAATCGATTTTATGGTTTCCTTTTGTGTAATAAACGGAAGCCCCTTCTCTTTCTCCCTTTTTCCAGCCATTCGCTTTAAGGACTACTTTATATCCAAATGGTATGCCATTTTCTTCAGATGCCTTTGACCAATCATAGCTTTTCCCATTTCCATTTTCCTGGACTAGCTCAGCATTTATAGGAACTGGGAAGTCAAATGAATCCTTTGACGGTTCGTAAAGAGATAACGTTATGAAATAATAAAGGACTCCACCTATCAAAAGCGTAGCTAAAGTCAGTGTCCAACCAACCACTTTCTTCATATAACACACCCTTCCTTCAGAAAACTCCCTTCTTGATATCACTGGTCGATGCGCAGATCTGTAGTATCACGTACTTTAACTCAACCTAAAAATTCAACTAACAATTTTCCCCTCAATCTCATGGATGTAAGCATTCAAAATAACAATTTGCTCTTCTAATTTTTTCTTATGCTGAGATAGAATTGTTTTCATATTCGTATCTTCATGTTCTAAATTTATGTTTGAAAGGCTTGCTCTTATATCTTCAATCGACATGCCTAGACTTCGGAAACATCTTATTAAATTGAGGATTTCAATGTCTTTGTCATCGAATGTACGATGGCCTTGTTTATTTCTTTTAATCGGAGGAATTAAGTATATTTTTTCATAATATCTAATAGTGCTTGAAGGAACTTGAGCTAATTGGCTAGCTTGTTGAATGGAATACAAAATGCATCCTCCTTGACTTAAAGTATGGTTTAACCTTTAAGGTAAATACTATCAAACATAAAGGAGAATGCATAATGAAAAATATATTAGTAGTAGTCACTAATGTTTCCAAATATCCAAATCAAGAACGTGCAACAGGACTATGGTTAGCAGAAGCTGTTCACTTTGTAGATGAGATGGAAAAAGAAGGATGTAAAATCGATTACGTTAGCCCTAAAGGTGGGTTTACACCGATTGATCCACACAGTCTAGAAGCAGATCAAATGACTGAATTAGATTGGAAATATTATTCAAACAATGAATTTTTAGCGAAACTAGGTACTACTTTATCTGTGGATGAGGTTAATCCTGAAGATTACGATGCCATTTATTATACAGGTGGACACGGGGTAATGTGGGATTTCCCTGAAGATGAAAAGTTACAAAGCATCGCTAGTACAATCCATGCAAACGGCGGAATCGTTTCAGCTGTATGCCATGGTTCTGTAGGCTTATTAAATATTAAAAATGCGGCAGGTAACTATTTAATCGCTGACAAAAAGGTTGCGGGCTTTGCCAATACGGAAGAAATCGCACTTGGCCTAGACAAAGCAGTTCCTTTCTTAACAGAAGATGAGCTTGTCAATCGAGGTGCAAATTACGTGAAAGGCGAAGACTGGGCAGCATTTGCCGTATCTGATGGTCGCGTTGTCTCTGGACAAAACCCAGCATCAGGTGGTTCAGTTGCCAAAGAGGTTATCCAATTATTAAAATCCGCAAAATAACAGGCTAATAATAGAAAGGAGAAGCAACCGAATAAAGGTTTGCTTCTCCTTTTTTTGTTAGTAGGGTTGGTAAAGGACAAGGCAAATGAGCATTAATCAAGTCTCGCACTAAACGCAGCAATCCAACCATTTGTAGCGATTATAATGTCTTCTAATTTTAGATCCCCATTATATCTTGTTGGTATATAGAGGGTATCTTTCGGATAAAATACTTTAATGGTTTTCATCCCGTTTTCCACTGATTCAGAAATAATTTGTATATCCTCATAGTTTATGTTCATATCGGTACCATTGGGTGAATTGGAAACATTTAAAGAAACTGATGTATTTGGTTCTTCATTGTAACTTATTTTCTTCTCGGTAGTAATTTTTGAATTGGAGTTGTTTTCACTTTTTAGCGTTTCATTGCTACATGCAGTAATTATTACCCCGACAACCAAAACAAGTAGAACTCTAAACGATTTTTTCATAAATCCCCCTATCCATTTAATTAGTATCTGTATAATTGATTATATAACAAAATGGAATATACTTACAATTAACATACGTATTTTTTCCAAGTATTTAATATAAGTTACTATTATTTTTGAGCTAATCTACTACGTAAGTTAAGTCACATTTTTTAAAAAATATGTCCCTGAGAGTTACCTAATATAGTATGATGTTTATATGGGTATTTTTGTATATAAAGGTATTTTATATAAAATCTTAAAATGTAAACTTCCTTACAGAGGAGATAGTTATGGACTATGAAATTGTATTTTTTGATATAGATGGAACGATTACTCATCATGAAGATGGTAGTATTTCAGCTACCACTAAAGAAGCCATACGAACTTTAAAAAACAAAGGAATAAAAGTCGTAGCAGCAACGGGAAGGCCGCTATCCATGTGCAAGGAAATAAGAGAATTGGGAATAGACACTTTCATAACAGCAAACGGTGCATATGCGAAGCATGGTCATGAAGTCATTCATAAAGTGCTACTAGATAAACATATCATCAAGGAAGTCTATGAATTCTCACACGTTGAGAACCACGCTCTCTCCTTCTTCACTGAAGATTTCAGCATGAACGGCGTGAAAGATAACAAGGTATTAAAGGCGTTGAAAGAAACTCTGTCCTTACATGATTATCCCCCAACAAGTCAGCTCATCTACGAACAGGAAGTATACCTAATGTGCCTGTATGCTTCTGACGAAAGTATCGAGAAATATATGCACAGATTCCCCCACCTCACATTTAAACGATGGCATCCATTCGTATTGAATATTTTACAAAAAGAGATATCTAAGTCTCTAGCTATACGAAAAGTTTTACAGTACTTCGCTATAGATAAATCTGCAGCTGTTGCGTTTGGTGATGGAGAGAACGATATCGATATGCTTGAATTGGTCGGACTTGGAATAGCGATGGGAAATGGACATGAAGAATTAAAAAAGGTAGCCGATTTTGTTACGAAGAAATCAAATGAAGATGGAATTGAATTTGCCTTGAAAAAGTTCGGCATATTATAAACGGCGCTTAAGGAGAACAGTCCTGCGCCATGATCCTATTTCACACTTTCTTCCGGAAAGTGGTCTTTGTGGAGCGGACAGTTTCATTCTACGCTATTGCCTTTTTTACTTCATTTTACGTTCTGTATTAGTCATGGTTATGAAACAAAAGAAACACCTCAGATGAAATCATGCATTTTTATGCATATTCATTTTTGGTTTTTGTTCTTAATAACGACCATTATTTTAAAGTGTTCGTTATTTTTACTATATTAATATAGTAAAATGCCTTTTTTAGTAATAATTACGCATTTAGGGTGGTTTTCTTGGAATATAGGACTCGTAAACAGAGATTATGTCTCATTGTTCACGGGTTTTTTTGTGATTTGGCGAGGTTATATCCTTTCATGTGTACGGTATTTATAAGCGTTGACGCTCATCGTGGCTTTTATCGGTCGATTTCGGTGTTATATCGGTCTGTTTGCTGATTATATCGGTCTACTTCAATGTTTTATCGGTCAAACCCTGCCATATATCGGTCCAACTCCACCAACAGCACATAGAAACCCCCGGTCGCTACCGCAACCGGGGTGAATTCCTTATTTGTTTTTAATGATTTCTGACATGATCTCGTATGAGCGTACACGTGCTTCGTGATCGTAAATATGTGAGCAAACCATGATTTCATCCACTTGCGTTTCGTCCAGGAACGTTTGTAGTTCATGGCTGATTTTAGTGGCATCCCCTATGAAGGTATACTCCAGCATCTGATCCACGGCGGCTTTTTCGTATGGGTTCCAGTACGCATTCATGTTATCGACAGGCGGTTTCAACAGTTCCTGCCCTCCCCTGATCACGTTTAGGAAGAATAATTTCAGCGACGTTGCCAAGCTTTCGGCATCTTCATTCGTATCGGCCGCCACCACGTTCACGCATGCAATCGAATAGGGTTCTTTTAACTGTTCAGAAGGTTGGAAAGACTCCTTATAGAGCTCTAACGCCCGCTTCAGATATGATGGAGCGAAGTGGCTCGCGAATGCATAAGGCAAGCCCATCATGCCGGCAAGTCTGGCACTAAATAGACTCGATCCAAGTATCCATATAGGGACATTCGTGCCTTCCCCAGGAAACGCGCGAACGGAACCAGATTCGTTCGTGCTTAAGTAATTTTGCAATTCCACGATATTGGAAGGGAAGTCTTCCCCGGATCCGCCAACATTCCGTCTAAGAGCCCTTGCTGTTACGGGGTCCGTTCCCGGTGCACGTCCCAAGCCTAAATCGATTCTGCCCGGATAGAGCGATTCCAGCGTCCCGAATTGTTCCGCCACCACTAGTGGTACATGGTTCGGTAGCATAATACCCCCAGAACCGACTCGGATCTTGGATGTGCCTCCCGCAATATAGCCGATTAATAGCGAAGTGGCCGAACTTGCGACGCCAGGGCTATTATGGTGTTCCGCAAGCCAATACCGCTCGTAGCCAAATTCCTCTACTTTTCTAGCTAAATCGAGGCCATTGTGAAACGAATCCGCAGGTATTTTCCCTTGTAAAACTGTCACTAGATCCAAAACGGATAAAGATAGATCTTGAAGTTGTTTAGTATCATTTTTCATGGGTGTATGATCCTTTCTTCCAAACGATTTCATTTCCTCATATCTGAATATGTAGATATGTTATAGTAAAAAAATAGGCAGAGTTTCCGTGAACGTCTACCTATAACTCTTTCTTGATGAACTCCCCTAATTCCTGAATGACTTGTTCATTACGGCGGTAGTATGTCCATTTACCAATTCGTTTGGACTCCAACAGACCCGCCTTTTGCATCATATCGAGGTAACTGGAGATGACAGATTGTGCGAGACCCGATTTTTCCTGGATACTCCCTACACAGACTCCATCATTGAACTGTCCATCATGTTGTTGATGGATAAAGTTTTCTTCAGGATTTTTTAACCACTGTAAGATTAACTGTCTTTTTTCATTAGATAATGCTTTAAAAATGAGTAAATGATCCATGCATTCATTATATCTATTTAATTAGATATGTCAATTAGACGGTCCCGCCCACTTTTTTGCCCGTTTATCTATCTCTTTTATATACTTATTCTTTCCTTCTATGTATTCAGCCATCCCATTGGGAAATACCTTCGCTAATCTTTTCTTAAGCTGATTATACTTATGAGCTTCTTTTGGATGGGCAATCATATAATCCCTGAATAGGACATGCCGGGTAATCTCCTCATTGCCTTTTTGAAAAACATGAACATGATGGGTCCTCAAGTCCCCACCTTTCACGAAAAAACGTCGCCTGGCAATTCCATAGGCTCCCATGGCTTCATATCCGATGTTCTTCATATCTTCATTCCGCTCATCCACACGATCTAGCCGCTTTACTTCCACCAACATATCAATGACCGGCTTAGCGTGGATCGTAGGAATGGCCGTACTCCCAATATGGTAGATGTTCAAAACCTCATTCTTAAATATCCCTAATAGCTTTTCACATTCATCCTGAAACATTTGCGCCCACTCTTCTTGATGAGAAACAACCTCCACTTTCCTCATACCAATCACCTTCTTCATTCCATAATGTCTCTTCAGCTTTATTTCTACCATCACCTCTTTCAATATGAAATCACTTTCCCAAATAGCCCTACATTGTATATTCTTGACCGAATGGCAAAAAACCTTTCAATATCCAATATTAGGAATTACCCGAATGAAAGTCATTCATTTCATACAGTTGGTTTATTTTACCATACGTATGATATAGTTTAATAATCAAAGACAGAAAAATAGTCTTATAGGAGGAATAATCGTGGGGAAAGAAACATCCGAGAAAGCAAAATGGTGGCGTTTTTTCTTATTGTACTTCCCTTTTTGCACCCTCTGGTTCTTTATATTCTATTGGGTCAACAGGCAGGTTCATCATACGGAAGGAATCCTTTTTTACGGAACCCCCGCTAGTTGCTATTGGGTCTATTCCATAAGTGCCGCTCTCTATGGAATTGCCACTTTTGGAATCTATTTTTCCATTAAACAAGGGATTCACAAAAAGTCTTTTCTAGAATTCAAAAAACATGCTCTAACGATTTGGAGTTTAGTAAGGTTTCCCATTCTTTTATCACTGCCCTTTCTTTATTTAGGCGTGACACATGCACTCGTGATAAGTGATGAGAAGATTCAGTTTGCACCGTTTTGGAGTTTGAAAGAGAAAGAGTATTCCTGGGAAGAGGATGTACAAGGCGTTGTCATCGACTATTCCATCACTTCTAGCACAAAGACTCCTCACCAACGCCATTTTAACAATAAGTACATCCTCCATTTTAAAGATGGAAAGAAAATCGATATGTGGGAAGGAGTTTTGGAAGGAAATCTTCCTACAATCAAGAAAATCGATGCCATCATTCAAAAGAAGCAGATCCCTTTTACGGTTCGACAAGTGCCGTCGGAAGAAAACGTGGAGGAGTTCTTTAACACAAAAGACGGTGAATTCATCCGTGACCTTTATTCCAGGTAATACCTCTCAAAAACGGCTGGATCGTAATCGATTCAGCCGTTTTTATATAGGACCATTCAGTTAGCACATTCATTAGTTTGCTAGGTCGATAGAACGGGAAATATTATTTATAGACGTTCAACAAATACATTCTACTCGGGAGGGTCATATATATGAGGTGGAAACTATCGTTGTTTATCATCCTTGGATTCTTTGCCTGGCAGCTAGGAAGTACAGCTTCAACCGTTGAGGCAAAACCCATGGATAGCGATAAGAAGCAAATGATTGAAGCACGTGAAAAGTTCTTTGGCAAGGAGCATGTAAACCACAAGACCGGGGCGATCCGTAAAGATAAGGTCATCCTCTCCTGGTTTGGCGTTTCCAACTTCGCCGCAGCGATAAACGGGCATGTTGTCCTGCTGGATTCCTGGGTTCCACGGGGTACGTATACGGGATATGTCCCTACCTCTCCAGATGAGCTGGCCCAGCTGAAACCGGAAGCCATTTTCATCGGCCACGCTCATTTTGATCATGCGGCAGATGCTGCCGAGATCATTTCAAAGTCTGGTGCCAAGCTTGTCGGAACGCCTGAACATTGTGCCTATATAAAAGGACAGGTAGAAGAGGATGTGGATGTATCCTGTATACATGCCGTTCCTGAAGATGCGGAAATCGGTACGACTTCAAAGCTTTCCTTTTTAAAAGGTGTAGAGATCAAGGCAGTCAAACATGTTCACTCCGATCTGTTGCCGAATGACCTAAGTGATCCTAGCAAGCCGCTCCTGACCGTCACTGATTTAAGCTATGCCGTGGAGCACCCAGCTAAACCAAAGGAATTCAGAAAGCTCCTAAGTAGTGCGCTGACAGACGAAGAAGGCGGCTCATTGCTTTATCAGTTTAAGGTCGGCAAATTCAACCTTACCTGGAACGATTCAGCAGGACCAATAAAAGAAGAAGCCCCGGAACTGACAAACGTACTCGGTGCCCTTTCCAAACCGGATGTACAGGTCGGAGCCATCATGGGATTCAACCAGTTCACCAACGGGTTACGGGACCCAAGGATGTATATCGAGGCTCTTCAACCAAAAGTGTTCGTGCCCACCCATCACGATAATTGGGCACCACCGATCACGACAAAAGGAACCAATTATCAAGAAGCCCTCGAGACTGAACTCGAAAGGCTGCCAAAATCAAAACGGCCTAAACTACGCTTCATCTCGGATCCAGAAGATTATGTAAAACCGGAAAAATTGACGTTTTCGATTAACGATCGCAAGTGGAAATAAGGGTACAGGAAAGGGGCTTCCGATTAAGGAAGTCCCTTCTTTACTTCGTGAACGATCGTCACTTATAATCACGTGACCAATTGATTAAAGGATCATGAACACTCGGTTCATAATAAGTTCCTGTGTACTCCTTCTCTTTCCCCGTGATTCTATTGGTTCGCGTCACCGTATATTCTCCTTTATCATAATGCTTCGTGCGATAAAATACTCGAATCTTAAACCCTTCGTCCGGTCCGGTCAGTGTACTTCTCCCTCCGTACTCCTGAGGCTCACTTAAGCTTTCGGCCACGACGCTTTCAATATGGCGAGGTGCACCTTCGATCTTTATATCCGTATGATACACATCTTTTACTTTCTTCACTTCCCCCAAAGGCACGGATGCCACTTCAACCGTTTCGTCCGATTTTTCCGTAAAGGACTTGGTGACGTTATATGTATATAGAACATTTAGGGGACTGTTCTTCACTTTATTCACTAATCCTGGCGTCACATATATCGTAATGCCGATGACTGCAAGCAGCGTCAGCACGATGCCCATTTTTCTTTTCATAGTTTCACCTTCTGCATACTCCATGATTTTTTAAAATAGGTCCCTAATAAAATGATAAGGAACAGATAACAGCTTATATTGCTCTGATTATCCGTAAGGAACGTTTGCGGGATAATATTCAAGACATAGGCCGATAAAAATCCTGCGTACGCGACGCAGCGTACATAGTGAACATATCGCACTCTTTTTTGTAACGGTTCGTTCTTTTTCCTCATGCGAAGTACTTGTTGAATTTGTAGAGCAAATCCAAATGTGAATCCGATAATTAAAATTCCGACGATAAGATAACCTATACTATCATCCATTATGCTCCTCCTTTACGTGCGCTCCTTGTCGAAGTTATTTTTCAAAAAACGAGTCACGCATGTGTACGATGTCACGTAAATCAACGATTTAATTAGATTATCGATCCAATGAGCTTCATGCTCTGCTCTATATTCTAAAAAAATAGTGCTAGAAAAGATGATGATGAAAAATAGGATGAACCTCACATAAGCATTTTCTCTAATAAACGCCATTCAATTTCCCTCTATTCCGACTAGCTACTTCCATCAGTATACATGATACACCCTTGTAAAAGTTCCTTAAATAGGAATTATAAGGAAAAATAAAAAGACTGCCAAATCGGCAGCCCCTTTCATTATTTCAAATCGGTAAATCCGTACTTTTTAAAAATCTTCATTGCTTCTTCTGTTTGGAGATAGTCATAAAATAACTGTGCTTCTTTTGGGTGTGAACTATCTTTGATCACACCTGCTGGATAGATAATTGGGTCGTGTAAATCATCCCCTGCGGTTGTCACAATATCCACTTTCGATGAAGTCAACGCATCCGTCTTATACACCATGCCTGCATCCACGTTCTCCGTTTCCACATATGTAAGTACTTGGCGAACATCTTTGGCATAGATTACGTTCTCTTCTACCTCTTTCCAAAGGCCACTGTTCTCCAACGTTTGTAACGCATACTGACCTGCCGGAACGGATTCAGGCGTGCCAATTGAAATCTTTTTAGCTTTCGTGATGTCATCCAACGTGTTGATTTTTTTATCCGATTCCTTTGAAACAACCAACACAAGGTCATTACCGACTAGATCCGTTCCTTGTTTTTCATCGATAAGGCCCTCATCGACTAATGTATCGAATTTATCTTCTGCCGCTGAGAAAAATAAATCGACAGGTGCTCCTTTGGAAATTTGTTGTTGCAAGGCTCCTGAAGCTCCAAAATTAAAGTTCACGTTCACATCTGGTGTTTCTTTTTCGAAACTTGTTTTTATGTCGTTCAAGGCATCCTGCAAGCTTGCGGCTGCCGAAATCGTTAAATCGACTTTCTCCGTTGCTTCCTGTTTTTTCGTGTCTGCATTTTTTTCATCTGATGAACAACCTGCCCCGATTACAACGAGTAACATAATCGAGATAATAAGATATAATTTCTTCAACATTCTTCTTCCCTTCTTTCTAGTTATATTTAGTTATAACTAGTTATATGTAATTATAATAAGAAAATACTAAAAAAGAAATACTTAATATTTTCCTCTGTGAATTTACTTTCGTTCGACCACTACGATACAATAAAGTTGGAGGGATGCACATGTCAAAAGAGCTATCCTATACAATTGAAGAAGTATCACAGCTATTGAAGGTATCCAAGCTAACGATTTATGATCTTGTGAAAAAGGGTGAACTCCCTGTATTCAGGGTCGGCAGGCAGATGAGAATGGATGCAAAAGACTTGGACAACTATATTCAAGGCCATAAATCCACTTCCTCCCCTGCACCGATTATCGAAAAGCAACAAGTTCAATCGAAGGAATCCCATCACCTTGTCATAAGTGGACAAGACATGGTCCTAGATATCCTTGGTCAATACATAGAAAGAGATTCATCCTATAAAACATTACGTTCCAACACAGGCAGTCTGAACGGGCTGATCTCGATGTATAACGGAGAAGCGGATATCGCCAGCGTCCATATGTTTGATGGAGATACAGGGGAATATAACCTTCCTTATATTAAGAAAATTTTAGTCGGGTATCCTTATATGTTAATCAACCTCGTTTCAAGGAAAGCAGGCTTTTACGTCCAAAAGGGAAACCCGCTCCATCTCGCCAATTGGTCTGATCTGAATCAGGATATGACAATCATTAATCGGGAAAGAGGATCGGGCGCACGTATCCTGCTTGATGAGCAGCTTAGGATTCATCAGATTTCAGCCCGGCACCTAAAGGGCTATGAAAAGGAAGAGACCAATCATTTGAGCGTGGCTTCAGCTGTTTCAGCGGGGTTAGCGGATGTAGGGGTAGGAATTGAAAAGGCGGCGAAAATCGTCGGGGTGGATTTCGTTCCACTAATAACCGAACGGTATGATTTAGTGATACTGAAAACTCCTAAAAACGAGCAACTGCTACAGATCATGAAGGGAATTTTAACATCCACTTCCTTTCAGTCCGAAATCAATAGCTTGGGTGACTACGACACGTCCAAGACCGGTTCGGTCATTTGTGAAACATTTTAAAAGGGAAGGCCTCTGATTAGAAGCCTTCCCTTTTACCTATAGAGCATTCATTTCTTCTAAAGAGCACATTCTTCAATTTCAAAACCAAGGTCTTCGATGATGCCCCAATCCGCAGTTGGTTCTTGTCCAGCTGTTGTTAAATAATCCCCGACAAAGATGGAGTTTGCTGCATAAAGCGCCATAGGCTGCATGGAACGAAGGTTTACTTCACGACCGCCGGCAAGTCGGATTTCCTTAGATGGATTAACAAAGCGCATCATCGAAATTAACTTCAAGCATTTAGTCGGAGTCAATTCGGCGGTTCCCTCAAGAGGTGTCCCGTCAATCGCATTCAAAAAATTGCATGGAATAGAATCCGCATCAAGGTTACGTAGGGATAGCGCAATTTCTACCGCTTCTACGTCAGTCTCATTCATGCCAAAAATGGCGCCTGAGCACGGAGACATTCCAGCTTCTTTTACAGTTTCGACCGTATCTACACGATCCTCGTATGTATGCGTGGTGGTAATGTTTGTATAATTATCTGCAGAAGTATTAAGGTTATGATTGTACCGATGAACACCAGCTTCAGCTAGTTTGCTGGCATGGTTTTCATTTAAGAATCCAAGACAGCAGCATATTTTCAAATCCGTTGTCTCACGGATCTCTTTGACGGCTTCGATAACATGATCAATTTCCCTATTCGTTGGGCGCCGGCCAGAAGCAACAATACAGTATGTACCCGCTTTACGACGAATCGATTCTTGTGCACCTTCGACGATTTTCTCTTTAGTCAGCCAAGCATATTTATCGATAGGCGCTTCTGATACGATGGACTGTGAGCAATATCCGCAATCCTCAGGACACAACCCCGACTTCGTATTAATGATCATGTTCAGCTTCACCTTCTTTCCGTAGTAATGCTGACGAATTAGGAAAGCAGCACTCAAAATTTCCAAAACCTCGTTATCAGGCGCTTGAATAATGTCTAGAGCTTCTTCCTCTGTTACTTTATATCCTTTGATCACGTTCTCCGCTAGCATTTTCCAATCTTTCTTCACCGATATTTCCAAAACTAACCCCTCGTTTCTTATAGTCATTTAAATTAAGAGAATTTCGTTGAATCTATTGCCATAACTAATAAACATGGAAACTATAATCTCGAATCTCCCATTCACTAGTCGTTAGATATCATCCACGATAAATGTTAACCATATTTAAAATAAGTTAACATTTAAGATGCGATTACACGTTTCCCATCAATCGTGATGCTATTTAGCATTACCTCAATTAATCAATTAAAGTGTCCCCACTATAATCGTTCCTCTCACCACTGTTTTATTTTCAGCTGAACCCGTAAAGCGGATTTTATTTTCTTGTTGAAGAATATGAAGCGTAACTTGATCTCCTGCATAAACAGGATGTAAGAATGAAAGGCTGTACTTCCTTAGTATTGATTGTGGTTTCAGTAATTCGGTTGAAATAATGCCCCAGATTTTGGTCATAGTTAACATGCCATGAACGACTTTCTTTGAAAAGCCTTGTTGTTGTGCATATTTTGGATTGAAGTGTATGGGATTGAAGTCACCAGAAACGTTCGCATATTCTACGACATCATTTTCCGTTACTCGAAAGTTAACCGTTATCACTACCATTTCCCCCCATTAACTGAGATGTTCCTGTAAAACAAAGGGTCCCTTTCTCGTCATAGATTTGAAGGACTTGATCGACAAACGTATAGCCACGGTGCTGGGATTGATCTGTTAATGAAAGGATACAGTCATATGGCTGATCGATATACATGACTTGGTGGTACTCGCATCGCTGTTTCCTATGGATGATGGGATCCCCCAACATCCAAGGATTATCGTCGAAGAGCTTATAGGCAATCATAGGCATGGTAGGCGGTATTGGAATCGTTTTGTAGCCAAAGGATTTTGCTACCCTTTCAATCCGGTAAATGGAATCCATCATTCCTGCTAGTTGAATAAATTGCCGAACTTCTGCATCTTTAATTAGAAGAGTTTGATTCTCTATTCTCATTGTGCCACCTCAAATAACAAAGCTACCCCTATTCCACCTGCGCTACCGATCGCAGCCAAAACAAACTTCACATGCTTTCTTCGTTGAGTCTCATAGAACAATCTTGTAACCAAGATACTCCCGGATGCTCCATATGGATGTCCAATGGTTAGAGCTCCTCCATGCACATTCAGTTTCTCGTATGAAATCCCTAGTTCTTGTGCACATGCAACGATTTTAGAGGAAAAAGCTTCGTTTATTTCAATTAAATCAATATCATCAATTTCCAAATCATTTCTTTGTAATAATTCCCTGATAGCTTTAACGGGGGCAATACCTGGGTAAAAGGGATGGACACCTGAAACCTGGCTGTCTTTAAAGCGTAAAACAGGCTGCAATCCAAGCTCATTTGCCACATTTTCCTCCATAACCAAAACAGCACAGCCACCATCATGTATACCGCAGCTATTTGCAGCTGTAACGGTCCCCTTCTCCTTTATAAATGTAGGAGTCGCCCGTTTTAGCAATTTTTCCATTTTACGTTCCCGGAGCAATTCTTCATCTCTTGTAAACTGCCCAAATGGGAGAATCTCTTGTTCGTAGATTCCTTCATCATACGCCTTTCTGCTGCGTTGATAGCTTAATAGCGCATATTCATCTTGTCTCTCTCTATTGATTTGATATTTCTGGGCCACGTATTCTGCTGCAACTCCCATGTCCGGATCACCTATACGGACAGTGGAGAATTTTGCCCTACTTGGATAAGGAGATGTACTCGCACTTTCTACACCGCCGGCTATATAAAACTTCCCAGCCCCTGCTTGAACAAAATGACAAGCCAGTCGAATCGACTCTATTCCTGAACTGCATTGCCGATCAAGTGTCATGCCTGGCACCGAAAGAGGCAGACCTGCTTCTAAAACAGATAGGCGGGCGACGTTTCCTCCTGGACCTACAACATTACCGAGAATCACATCATCAATTTTATCCTCGATACCGTGGGCTAGATATTTCAGGAGAGGTGCTGCTAATTCATGCGGGTGAAGTGTTCGCAGAATCCCGTCCTTCTTTCCGATTGCCGTTCTTTTAGCTTCGACGATGACTGCATGTTTCATAGGCTAATGACCTTTTTTTCTATCATTTGTTTGATTTGCGCACGAGCAATTTTCCCACTTGCCGTGAGCGGCATATCCTCTATGAAAAACCACTTCCGTGGAACCTTATACGATGCCAGTTTTGTCTTACAAAATCTCTTAAGCTCCATTTTAGTAGCGTCCCCCTTTATAACGGCTGTTGTAACATGGCCCCAATATGGGTCGGATATTCCTACAACTGCGACCAACTCCACATATGGATGTGTGGATAGTACAGCCTCTATTTCCTCTGGAAAAATATTGATTCCACCATATAAAATCAGATTGTTTTCACGTCCAGAAATATATAAGTATCCTTCTTCATCTAGATAGCCCAAATCATGAACTGTCATCCAGCCATTTACATCTACAATAGACTCGATCTCTTGATGATTTGCATTCAAGTAGCCAATAAACGCCATCCTGCTTTTCACATAAATTTTCCCGATTTCAAAGGGTCTTGCTAATTCCTGGTTGGCCTTGCGTATCTGTATGTCTACATTAAAACAGGGTTTTCCCACAGATTCCGGCCTTTGTTTGTTTTGCTCGTCATTTAGTACGCTTACAAAGCTCAATTCACTCGATCCATATAATTCATACACGGAGAGGTTAAGGAACATTTCTTGCAAACGTCGTTTCGAGTCTTTCTCCCACTTAGCTCCAGATGAAATGATTTTCATGAACTCCCGGATGGTAGCTGTTTCTTTCAGCATCGCTTCGACCATCGTAGGCACCATATATATTACGGAAATCGGATATCTATGTATCCATGATAACGTCTGAGAAGGCATGAATTTTTCTAGTATGTATACGGTTCCCCCTAAAAATAATAAGCTGATCGCTCCATATAAAAAATGTGAATGGATGAGGGACCCAGGGATGATTACGTGATCATTCTCGTTCAGATCAAGCTCTGCACGGGTACAACGAAAGCTCTCAATCCAGGAATTATGTGAACGAACGAATGCCTTTGGCTCACCCGTGGACCCAGAGGTAAAGCCCATATAAAAGGGGGCATTCCCAAGTTCCTTTACACTTAGACTAATAGGACCCTGATTGATTTCCTCTAAACAATCTTCCCAAATCAAGGCGTTTGGATAGAGAACGTTGATTTTTGGATAGAAATCTTTTGTAGTGATCAACACAGAAGGCTCAGAGAGGGCAAGTCGTTTCTGTAATTCCACTTCCTTCCATTTCAAGTCCATTGGAACGGCCGTCCAACCGGCAGTTGAAGCTCCTACAAAGATTTGTAGAAATGATATTCCGTTTGGCATATAAATACCGACTTTTTTATTTCCTTGGCCTAGACAATCAAACCAGTTGGCAGTCTTACGAACCAACTCATACCATTCAAGATAATTAATTTTCTGGTCTGCAGTCCTAATCGCCCATTTAGTCGGGAAATGATTCGCATGCTCTGCATAAGGTGAAGTAATACCATTCATCTGAATTCTCCTTTCAATACGCTAAGACGCTTTAACCGCTTTCGACAAATTTCGATTAAATACTGGATACTTTCGAAGCTTAAAAATTAATAACGATGCTAAAATAGCTTTCAAAACATCCCCAGGGATATAAATCAGACTTACCTTTATCGTTTCTAGAAGCGGCAGACTCAGGACGAATGCTTGAACAGGTATCCCGAATAGGTAATTAATGAAGATTCCAAATGTAAGATTCGTAAGTAAAATATGTTTAAATTCTAATCTACGAAAACGTGATAACACATATCCTACACAAAAAGCCGTACAAACATATCCAACCAAAAAACCTGCACTTGGTCCTACAAAAACACCGATTCCACCACGCCCCCCTGATAATACCGGCATACCTGCTGCTACAATGAACAAGAATACAATAAGGCTCTGCGCTCCAAGCCTTGCCCCCAGAATTCCCCCAGCAAGCAAGACTCCCAACGTTTGAAGAGTGATAGGGACAGGAGTAAAAGTTAACATGATTGGTGGAATCAGCCCCAATACCCCCATCACAGCCGCAAATAAAGCGATGTACGTCATTTCCTTAATTTTTACGAGAACCACTCCTAACAATTGATAAACCTAAAACGATACTATAACTTTATAATCACCTGAATATATATGTCAACTAAAAATAAAATGAGTTAACATATAATTTACTAGAATTCCCACCTCAGAATGGTTAAAAACACGAAAAGCATTAGCCCCATGAATTTCGGAGATCACGTGAAAATCATAGCTAGAAACCTTGCAGAATTTATAGATGTCGTCCTCACCTTGAAAGATGCATCGATGATCGAGAACCTACTAAATTATTCAAAAAAGAAGGACTATGATAAGTTTTTAAAGTGGGTGGCCAAAGAAGCAGAGGCGGACCCTGAGCACTCTGAGCAAAGTACCTATGTCTGTAGCAGGATTCAACAGGAACTTAACCGAAAACCCATTGATGATCTATATGAATATGTCGAAGTGATAGTACCTGAGCAAAGAAAAAAAATGGCCCCCATCCCTACTTTTGATACCTTAGGGGTCGTAAGTACTCATGCAGTTGCCACTCATGAGACGTTTTCCATGAATCGTGATTCAACAATCAATCTAAAAGACTTGGAGCATTTTTCAAGAGAAATGACGAGGCAACCAAATTGGCGACTATTCGAAACTTGCAATTTTTCTACCTCATACAGGACGATGATGAATTGAAGGAATATGTGAAAGCAGAAATGCAGAAGATGGGTTTGACGGACGAAGTGTATAGGATGGAATAGCAAATGGTACTATAATAACAAATCTATTAAGAAAAAATTAAAAGGACAGAGTCCGATACAATATCGAACTCTGTCCCAACAGACTGCCTAGCGAAATAACCATGTCTAAATTTTAGGGGTCACTTCAATTGTTGGAATTTTCTTTCTTTAAGTTAACATAATCTAATCTTGGAAACTGGCCTTGTGCCGCCTTTTTAACGTGAATAAAGAAAAATAATTGGATATTCATGTTAAAGTATATAAGATTATTACTGGAGGTGAATGATAATAGAAACTATAATGACCATCTTAATTGGGGTTTTTATTATGTTTATAGGTTTTTTAGTACTCAAGAAAAAAGCCCTCTTCTTAGTGAATCTCATTTTGTGGAATGGAGTTTCAGGTGACGAAAACTTATTATCTCGAATTTTTGGTACGCTCTTATTAGTGGCTGGATTTATAGTTATCCTATTGCCCCTTTTAATACCCTAATTCAACAAACAAGACCTTTAATATAGTCATTATCTGTGTTCACAAAGTTTATTATTATAGTTTAGCTTCTAACCAATTTTTAAAATGCTGTCGTTCATCCTTATCTCTAAGCATTTTCCTAACTTTTTTCTCGATGAAATATAATCCTTAAGCTCTCTATCTCCTTCTATCCCCTTGTTGATTGCTAGCTTATTCACCAACAATTTTTGATACCAATATTTTTCTTGTATTAAATTTAAATTGAAGGCAAACTTTCTTTCTTTTGAAAGGAAGATGTACTGAAGTTCTAAATTAAGCTAACGGGGGCGTTTGCACCCTAAGAAGACCGCCAATTGGCGGTCTTCTAAATGTATGATTTTCAGTATAATCATAAATTCAAATTGAAGAAAAAAGATTACTTATATACAACAGATCAATAATATGAAATTCTTTGATTACCAGTATATCTGACAATATGAGGATAGAACTTTTTTTAGAAGAGGAGTGAATAAATGAAAACAAACGATGAAGCATTATGGGAAATTATCAAAGATATTAATATTTATATTAGATAATTCAGGCGGCACTTCCCACCCTCTTTTATCACCAGGCACATGAATATCTAAGTCTTGAGCATCCTAACTCTTTCCTGTAATAACTTCTAAACCAACGGAACCCACTAACAATGGAATAATTTCAATATCGTTTAGTTTTTTTGCAATTTCAATAAACTCATCATACTTGTGATTATCCATTTGCCTCTCCACTTTCTTCTTTATTTCACTATAACTATGTTCAAAAATTGCCCCTTTAGTTCCGATAAAGCCTTAAAAGCCAACACTGAACTTCATCTAATTATTATCTATTCGTCTCAGTAGTAATAATCCCTTTTTGTAACGTGTTTTTTATAAAACTATTCTGCTCCTTTGTACATTAAGGGTAGTTTCTCCCTTGAATATGAACGTATGATTATATTAAGCCTCGTACATTCAAAAAGTCTGCCAAGTGGCAGCCCTTTTCTTTTTTAGTTAATATAAGATCTGATGTAGGAAGCTGGTCTTATGCAGTCTAATGGCAGAGATCTATCATTGTGATTTATTAAGAAGTGTTGACACGATGTACACTTACTTAAACTAAGATTAGTAGTAAAATAAGTGCTAAAACACCTAATACTAAAATCGTTACTGTTGCTTTCATTGAATCCTTCACACGAACGTGTGTAATGACACCGCCAATTCCTACTGCTACTAAAATCGCTGCACCAATAATGGCAGCTGTATTGTTCCAGAAACCAATAATAAGAAGAATTGCAGCCCCTAATTCAACAATTCCAGTGACAACACGGAACCATTGTGGCAGTTGCCATTGTTTAAACGCTTCAATATGCATTTTCGAACCAAACGTCTTTCCCATACCTGCACCTATCATCATTAAGGCTAAAAGTCCTTGTAAAATCCACGTTAAAATTGGCATATTCATTTCCTCCTTTATTTGTTATAAACAATCGGCATTTTGCCAATCCATTCATCTTTTCGTAATGCTTCAACCATGCAAATTGCTACGTTTTTACGTGAGATTGACATTTTCCCAGCTGTATCCCCAAGTGTGAACGTATATCCTTTACCATCATTTTTAATATTTGGATTAATGATTCGTACAACCGTCCAATCCACTTTGCTCTTTTGAATGAGCTGTTCAATCGCCTTCATTTCTGCATAACCAGTTGGGTAAAGAATTTTCGCCATGATATTAGGCATCACTGTAACCACTTGTTTTATGTCATCTGCTGATTTTATTGTTGGCGTAGCAAGAGTAATCAAACGTTTAACACCTTGTTCTTCCATTACACGTAAAATCATGTCATGAGCCTTTGTAATCGGTAACGCAAAAACTTTTCGACTCATTGATAAACTCGGACCTAGTGTACTGACAACAGCATCTTGCCCAGCGATTATATGTGTCATCTGTTCATGATTGTTATAATCTACAACGATTGTTTCTAAGTTCGGATGTGTCATATCTAATGCACCTTCACGACGGACGATGGCTTTCACAATATCGCCATTTTGCAGAGCGAATGTGATGAAATGGCGTCCAATTTGACCATTTGCTCCAAAGACTGTAATATTCAAGTCACTCACCTCCAACATATTTTGTATATCCAACACTTGTTGTATAAATAGTATAGAATGAAAAGTAGAATTCGACCACCAACAAAAATGATGCAAATATCGTATATACGACATAAATTTTGCAAAGTTTTAATTTGAATATAAAAAAGACTGAACCAATATGGGGTCCAGTCATCTAATATAAACATAATTCAGCTATACTTATTAGCCCATTATCATACCACCATCTACAGGTATATGTACCGCATTAACATAGTCTGCATAATCACTTGCTAAGAAAAGGGATGCCTTTGCTATATCTTCAGGTTTCCCTATTCTTCCACTATGTCTTGTTACTGCTTCCATTATAACAGGGTCCTCTAACTGCTTTGCTGTCATTGGTGTTTCTATAAATCCAGGGCATATTATATTAGCACGAATGCCTTGGGATTTATAAGCTGTCGCCAACTGTCTAGTAAAACCGATGGCAGCGTGTTTTGATGCTGTATATGCAATTCCTCCGCCACTTCCACTCAAACCTGCTACTGATGCTACGTTTACAAAAACACCTTTTCCTTTTTCAATCATATATGGCAATACTGCTTTTGTAATGTAGAAAAGTCCTTTTGTATTTACACTCATCACTTTATCCCAAAGGTCTTCAGAAGTTTCCAGTAACGGAACGTGGTTGTCAAATAACCCTGCAGTATTACACACAATATCAATTTGACCAAATTTCTCTATTGTTTGGCTAACCAAATTATCAACTTCATTCTTGTCAGTGATATTTACCTTTACTGCAAGAGCCCTATCTCCATCTGGTGATAATTCTTCACTTAGTTTAGTAATGCTATCCAGATTAAGATCTGCAAGCACTACCTTTGCCCCTTCTTGAATAAATAGAATGGATTGTGCTCGTCCCATTCCTGACCCTGCACCTGTAATAATCACTACCTTACCCTCTAATAAACCCATAATCTAATCGCTCCTTTTAACAAAGAATTCTTTGTGTTTTTAATCAACACGTGTACGTTAATATTATAATAATATGCGTCAATTCACAACAAACAATAGATATCTAAATGTAGTTTAACCAACACTATATTAAAACATGTAGAATAATTTTAAGGGTGGAGGAGGATAAGATGAATACAAATGATTTACGTGTGATTAAAACAAAGAGCCTGCTTCATAAACATTTTGTGGATTTATTTTTTTAAAAAAACATTTGGTGATATTTCGGTTGTTGAAGTTTGCAAACTAGCAAACATTAACCGATCTACATTTTATGCACATTATATGAATATAGACGATTTATTTATGGAGCATTTCACGAATTTAATGGAGGAGTTAAAAGTAGAGTCTCAACTTGTATTAGAAAATCTTGATAACCCTAATAACCAAAGTGTGACTCCTTTATTCCAACATATTATAAAGCATCGGGATTTTTATGATGTACTTCTATCTGAAAATGCACCTATTAAATATTTGATTAAATTTACTAATTGTTTATTGGACTTGCATTACGAAGTAATTGCTCGTAATGTCACTAAAGGAACAGATTTCGAACTGTATCTCTCGTTTTCTTCTAGTGCCACAATGGGTATGATATATCATTGGAAAAAAACAAGATATGAAAAAAGCGCTGAGGAAATGGCTTACCAATTAACTAAATTTTTCTCAAAAGATTATTGAATGGTTTGGAAGGGGTGAAATAAAAGCTGCTTGAAACGTTTATTCAGAGTTTAAAGCAGCTAAATAAATGGCCTTGATATGTTGTAGTTGTGTCAGAGCAGAAATATTTGTATCGATATAGTTAATATCCTCCAAAAGAACAAGTTTTCTACTGAATATACCGAAAGAATTTATCATCGAAAGTATTTTTTTCTCAGAAATCTTATTTAGTTGAATGGAGTTGTCTTCATTAGCTTGCGCAATAATGACGTTTATATAGATGGAGATAGCACTTCTTGTCTCATTATATTGTGGATATTTAGACTAAAAATTATTAAGTCCTTCTTCAACTAAACTGCCCCGATAGTTGAACAAGAGTATTTTTTTATTTGAATTTGAATGTATGATTATACTAAGAATCGTACATTAAGAAGGCCGCCAATCGGCGGCCTTCTTATGGAGCTAAGTGCACCATTTTGATACGTTTTAAGATTAATTTAATTTTTTTCTTTCCTCCCTATATAAAGAATATGGGATGATACGCCTAAAATATTTGGGTCAGACGCTGTTTTTATTAACAACTCAATTAGTTGTCCAAACTCAGTATCTCCTTTATCTTGCCAATATGCCCACTGCTCTTTTGATAGAAGAGTTCCTATATTCGATGATCCAATTAGATTTATTGTCTCGAACCCATGAGACTCCATAAAGGGTTGAATGTCTTCAATGTTAAAGTAATAAGCTCCTGTAAACCGTCCTTTATCACTATGATTAAACTCACCCCTATTCATAAAATCTAGTATAGATTCCATGTTATCATTTGGTTTCCAATTTTCTGGGGATAACAACGATGATAGTACATGTCTTATTCTCGGCATGAAAGCTACAAATACAATACCTTCTTTTTTTGTCACTCGGTATAATTCTTGAATTGCTTTATTGCGATCTTGTTCTAATTGTAAGTGATACATTGGACCAAGGGCGAGAGCAGCATCGAAATGATTTTCTTGTAAAGCTGAAAGATCTCTTGCATCCGCAACATGAAATCCTCCAAATTGTTCTGAAACCCCCATTTCCTTAGCCTTTTCTTGTGCGATCTCAACAAGCCTTGGCACAAGATCGGTCAAAGTTACTTGGTATCCTTGCTGAGCTAATCTCATTGCATATCTCCCTGGTCCAGCACCATTATCCAGTACCTTACCTATTTGAGGTAAATATTTTCGAATGTAATGCCAATTGACCTGAAATTCTAATGGTTCACGATCAAGTCGCCCCCATTCATCAAACTGTGTGTAATAGTCAATAATAGTCCCCATAGATAATTCCCCTAACTCAAATGTAATTTATTTCTTTGTTATTCGAGATAGCAAATTATTTATCCTTCTTAGTTGAAGTAGTATTATTTTCTATTATCAAGAGGAGTATTTTAGTTGAATTAGAATGTATGATTATATTAAGAATCGTACATTGAAAGAGGTTGGCCTAAAAGTCGCTTTTACTGACTTTTGACCCTTCAAACGACCGCCAATTGGGAGCTTTTTTTGGCTAACACCTCCCGTTAAAAACTTTAATAATTGTTCTTGTTTATATGTATCTCAATTTGTATTTTATGTTTCAGATCATGGTCTATCATTCCTACCAAATATTCGCTAAGAGTTATATGTTCTTTGCCTTGAAGAGGTTGAAAAAATCTTTCTTCAGGGATTTTACCTATTAGGTTAACCAGCTCTTCACAAACAAAAATAAATTGATTTAAAAGGTCTTCTTTAGTTATTCCTGCTCTGGCGTATTCAGCAGCCTCTTTATTCATAGCCTCAACATCTATATTTATTATAGGAATGCATTCATTTCTTAGGATATATGTAATCCTATTTTCCATCATAAATTTGTCCCAATACATTAAATGAGATATTACTTCTGAGGTACCCCAACTGCCACTATAGAATGGTTTCACCCATAATTCATTGGAAATATCCTTTAAAGAACGCGACCATTCCACTAAATTCCTTTTTTCTTGTATGATACTTTTTTTATTCATGTAAATCATCCTTTAGATAACGTTTTCATAAACAGACTACTTGATCTATTAATCTAATCCTATTTCCGCTAACGTATCCGTGAATTATTTATTATACTTTTTAAGAAATCTATTTTTCTAAGATCTTTATGATTGTTTTTGTCTGCCCGGTAACTATCCTTAGAAGAAGACTCGTAAACACATAAATATTGCTCAGGATTTAGTAAATAATACTTCACGTTCCTCTTTTGATGTATTTCTAAATCCTCTAATTGTACTCCTGCGAAATTTGGTAAAGTGTCAATAATCCCGAACTCTACTGATACCCCCTCTTTATAGAACTCATGTTCATGCAAATCTATTAGGCTATATTCCATTGAATTCATGATGTTCACGATATCAATCCAGTTATGTATAGATAATTCAGGCGGCACTTCCCACCCTCTTTTATCACCAGGCACATGAATATCTAAGTCTTGAGCATCCCAACTCTTTCCCGTAACAGCTTCTAAACCAACGGAACCCATTAACAATGGAATAATATCCAAATCGTTTAGTTTTCTTGCAATTTCAATAAACTCATCATACTTGTGACTAACCATTTGCCTCCCTACTTTCTATCTTCATTCTATGTTCAAAGAATGGACCTTTACATGAAGGATAGATTCTCCCTTGTATGGAACGTGTGATTCTAGAAAGTCCACCAGTTGGCGGTCTTCTCATGGCAGTTACCACACCGGATTCGATAAGGACCCTACTATTTATTTAGGGATGACAGGGACCCAAAGTTCGTTTCTAGGTCTATGCTTTGGTGGATAAAAACATTCAATACAAGGTATATCAGCAAGTGTATATCCTGAGGTTGGAACCCATTCTGTGTATAATCGCTTCCAAGCATTCGTTATACCTGGAAAAACGGCCCAGGTCCTATGGGGAATAAAGAGCGTTTCCATATCACTTGGAACCTCTCTATCATATCGGACGCCCATAAAGTATGTAAATTCTTCATCCGTAATGGCTGCCTCTTTTCCACAAACGCCCAAAAGAGTTTCAAGTGTACATTTTGGATCTTCCCAGGACATAACAATCAATCGTTGCATAAATCCATCTTTTTTGGCACTACTCCAAAGCGTAGGAATTGTTTTAGAGGCTCTACTTGTTTTAACTACCTTCCCTTTTCCAATAACTTTTAAATCAAAATCAAGATTTTCGATTCGATACTCCATTTCCGTAGCCCCTTTTTTGCCGACATTCTATGCAGAAATATGTCGCATATTTCTCTTACCACTATATATTCCATTACTTTTGTAAAATTTCCTTCTTATGCCAAATATAGAGTAAATAAATGCCTAATAACAACACCAAGCTTAAAAGTTATAGTGGATATTTTCCTTCTGGGAAAATGAAGGAAGAATGCTCACGATGGGATATTTTAAATGCTGATCAGTCAAGTACCTATGCATCCATTGAGGTTGAATTAACTGAAGAAGTCTAAAGATCCAGGGATTAGAAAAAGATATATAATCAGTTTTAAAAGAAAGTTTAATAACCTATTCATACATATGTGGTTTAATATGGTATAAAAACTACGGAGGAGGATTTAAAAATGAATAATGATAATATACATTTCACTAGTAGAATGTTAAGAATCATGAGGAATGCAGAAAATGAAGCAGCTATATTTTCGAATCTTAAAGTGTTAGAACCCAGGCACTTATTTATAGCTTGTTTAAATGAAAAAACAGGAGTGCTTGGTGAAATATCTTTAAAATGTACTATAGACATAACTTCTCTGAGAGCGATGAATAAGAATATAGATAATCCTTCAAATCTAAATATAACAAACAGTACTTTTTTCAACATCAGTGTAACCGAAGATGTACGAAAGGTTTTCGAAGTTGCAATTAGTTATATGAAAAAATATAACCAAACCTATGTAAACGAAGGTCATTTACTTAAAGCTTTAATAACAACTAATGTTACGGACAGTTTCTTATCAGATGATGACAGGGAAAGAATTTTAACCCTCGGAACTACTTCACGAGATATGATCACTCATCTTGGCCATTACATATTACCGAAAACAAATTCTCACATCATACGTAAAGTGAATGATAACGATGCAACCGACCTTGTTCTCTTTGTTGATAAAAATTTTTCAAAAGAATGGTCAGAAACTATAAGAGAAGCATTTTCATTAAGCGAACCCTCGATATATATCGCTTTAGATAATAAAGATGAAATAGTCGGTTTTGCAGGTTTTGATATATATAAGAATAAGAAATGTTATTTTGGTCCTATGGGCGTATCGTTATCAAATAGAAGTAGTGGAGTTGGCTATTCGTTACTCCATCATTGTTTAAGGGATATGAGTAATATTGGTTATGAGTATGCAATCATTGGAGCTGCCGGACCAATAGAATTTTATGAAAAAGCATGTAATGCTGTTGTAATTCCTTATGCATAGCCTGAAGTTCTGAATTAAGCTAACGGGGGCGTTTGCACCCTGAGAACAATTGGCGGTTTTTTATAAAAAACATTCCTTATCAGATACATAACATAACTATATGATGGCGCCTCCATTTGAAATGAAATTTCGTTCAAGCTCTTTAGTTGAATCGACTACCCATTAAAATATCCTTTAACTGGCTTACGCTTTCAACAATATGAGTTGGGTTGGAATGACTAAGTTCATCGAATGTACCATATCCATAAGTTACTCCAATAGAGTCGATTCCAGTGTTATTTGCACCAATAATATCGTGTTTCCTGTCGCCAATCATTATAAAGTTACTCAGCGTATATTCCTTGTACTTATCTAGTATATATTGAATGATTTCAGTTTTTGACGCTCTTGTTCCATCAAGGTTACTTCCTACAATACGTTCAAAATATTGGTCAATATGAAAGTACTTTAGTATTTGTTCAGCGAATACAGTCGGCTTTGAAGTTGCTACAACTAAACTAAATTGTCGTTCAGTTAACGTTTGCAATAACGAGGCAATATTTGAATATAAAACATTCTCGTACATTCCCTTTTCCTTAAACCTCTCCCTATATAATCCAATCGCCTTTTGTGTGTTTTTCTCGTCAAAATTGTAATATTCCACAAAAGAAACCTGTAGTGGTGGGCCAATAAAACATTGAAGCTTATTAAGATCAGGCTCAACAATATTCATTTTTTGTAATGCATATTGAACCGATTTAGTTATTCCTACCTTCGGGTCAGAGAGTGTTCCATCTAAATCAAATAAAATGACTTTGTATTTATTCATAATAAACTCTCTGGTAAATGATATTTATACATCTCGATTGCATTTGTATATTCTTCTAATACAGCTACGGTTTTTGGATGTGGCTTTACATAAATAACAGGATAATCTTTCTCGCCACATTCCTCTTGGGTAGTGAACGCTAACTTTTCTTCATCCAACGAAAATAGCGCATGAATTCCCTTGTTATTTCCACGAGCATCAAGCCTTATCCATTTATTAATAGATTGAAAGAAAACAGCATTCAAGGCATGAATACAATGCCCTTTCTCTGGAGTATCAAATAACATCAATCGTTGATAACAGAAACCTGTTGGTATCCCTTGCGAACGTAATAAAGCTGCCAATAGATTCGATTTTGCGTAGCAAATACCCTCCTTAAAGGCTAATACATCCGATGCGTTACATGTAACCCGTGTCCCTTGGATATCCCACGAATGAGCTATTTCATCTCGAACGAATTCATATGCTACTTTTGCTTTTTCCATGTCTGTATGAGTTGGATCAAAGAGTTCATTCACTTTTAACTCTACGATCTGACTAGAATAATTAACCTCGTTTAATTCAAGTAGATAATCCTTCATATTCTTAGACTCACAAACTAATTTCATAGACCACACTCCCCGCACCAAGGATAAATTGTTATTTTATGTATTATCATACAATAGAAAGCTCATTTTATTGTATATCTATTAAAATGAGCTTTATTTTTTGAACGTGCTTGCTCAAGCTCACCACGAAAGTCCAAACGCAAACAATCCGCGACATTGTATATCGCGGATTGTATTGATAAGGTCTATGCCGTCCTGATTACCTAGTATCTATTGCTTAGTGATTTGAAACTGTTTTAAGATCAATTGGTCCAGTCTTTGGCTACATGTCAGTGTTTCCTTATGGTTTAGACCTTTTTGGACCCCTGTTTCTATAAGGATATTCCTAAGATGTTTAATTTTCAGTTCTAATTCTCTATATAATTTAATTTCGCACAAAGTAAGTGGCTCCTTTTAGAGAAATTCTTTCTAATTAAAGAATTATATTACATTTTTAGAATCATATAAACTGGTAAAAAAAGGAGTTTACTTAACTATGAATTATCTTTGATATATACGGCATATTCTTTTGGAAAAGAAACGCCCCGTTATTTTCCTATCAAACGGGGCGTTTCTAGTAAAAGATGAAGAAGATTTACTTCCTGTTTTACTATGAAATGTATAAGTGGGGCATCAAGTATCTCAAAAAGGTAGAAGAGCTGAGTAGGATCTACTCTTGGCTAATACCTTAATCAAAAACTCAGCTGCCTTAGCATAGGAACCTTTGAGATAGGCCTTCGATGTTTCTTTGCTAGCCAAGTCTCTATAGAACAGTTCCAAATCTCATGAACAATACCATTTATAAAATTTAGCTCTTGGACATAATTTGGCTCTTACCTTGATTTGTTATAAATATTTTTTTTAGAAATTGGTGAATTAACTCACTAATCTCTTTAGCATGTGTTTCGACAGCAAAATGCCCAGTATCAAGTAAATGGACTTCCGCAGATGGAATATCACGCTTATAAGCTTCAGCTCCAGCTGGGAGGAAAGCAGGATCATTTTTACCCCATACCGCTAACAGTTTAGGTTGATACTTTCGGAAATAAGCCTGAAAGTCAGGATAAAGATCAACATTTGTTCTATAATCAAGAATCAAGTCCAGTTGGATTTCTTCAGCTTCCGGGCGCGACATGTAAGCAATATCCAAGGAATAGCCGTCTGGTGATACAAGGCTAGCATCAGCTCCATGTAGATACTGAAAGTTGCGAATGGTCTCAGGGCTCAAGGAGTCGCGGCATGCCTCACGATTTTCAGGTGTTGGAGAGTGCCAATACGTCTCCCAAGATCCCCATGCGTCACTAAATCCCTCAGTATAAGCGTTGCCATTCTGACTAATAATTGCTTGAACTCTTTGTGGGTGAGCCATAGCCAAACGATAACCAACAGGTGCACCGTAATCAAACACATAAAGCACATACTGGTTTAGACCTAATGCTTCAGTAAAACCTTCAACAACTTGGTACAGGCTGTCAAATGTGAAGTTAAATTGACTGCGCGTAGGAGTTATTGTATGACCGAATCCAGCGAGATCTGGGGCAATAACACGGTATTGTTCTGCCAGTTTGGGAATTAGGTCGCGAAACATATGACTTGAAGATGGAAACCCGTGTAATAATAAAATAACTGGACCGTCCATAGGGCCGGCTTCACGATAAAAAACTTCGACATCTCCAACTTTTTGCTGATGATAACTAGTCTTCATTTTTTTCATCTCCTTCTGAATCTATTGATGGTATGGAAGTAATTGGTTTCGAACTAAGGTTATCGTATAATAAATATATAAATTTGACTAACGAATAAATCGAATGTCTGCTATTTCAAATTGGAATAGAGAAAGGTGGAACGATGTGATAGGTTCATTAGAAGGACGGTTTTTTCTGGCGTTTATTGCCTTACATGAAGAGAAAAGTTTCAGTCGAGCAGCGGATCGCTTAGGTTATGTTCAGTCCACAGTAACCACTCATATCCAACAGTTGGAGAAAATTTGCGGACAAAAACTGTTTCATCGATATCCACGAGGGATTGAACTTACGGAAGCGGGGAAGATCTTTTCAAAATTTGCTTATCAGTATGTTCACTTAAGTCAATCCCTTAAAGAAAGTATGAATGAACTGAATCAGCCATGCGGAACGATACGTATTAGAACACAGGAATCTTTTTTTCTTACCCGAATGCTACCCTTTGTTCAGGAATACACGAGAAATTCTCCAAGCGTAAATTTGCGTATTGAACATGGATCGTATCAAGACATCTTAAATGGCGTGCTGGATTATGAGCTGGATTTTGGAATTGTTCCTCAAAATCCGAATCGCCATGAAATTCTGTTCTATCCATATATGGAAGAGACGATCGTTTTTGCTGCATCCGAGGATATAACTCAGAAAGTAAGAAATGAGGGAGTCCAGATTCTAAACGACGAATTATTTATCAGTAACGGCACATCTTGTTTGTATCATACGACTGCTGTAGATGTTTTAAAAGATGCCGGGATTATAGTAAAAGATGCGTTAGAGCTACCTAGTCTTGAGATGATAAAACAATATGTAAGCTGTGGAAAAGGTTTTGCTTTACTCCCTGAAATAGCTATCAACAACGAACTAAAGACTGGTACACTAAAGCTACTTCCTTTTAATTCCAAAATGATTTTTTCGCATGGTCTAATTATTCATAAAAATCGTGAGCTTAGTTTTACTGCAAAAAGTTTTCAATCTGAACTCCTCCGTTTTTTTAATAAATGAGCATTCTGCATAGTTCCGTTTTACCTTGTAGCGGAAAGAAATTCGTTGTTCAACTGCTTGTAAATCATAGAGATCAATCGTTCTAATTTCATAAGTTTCCTCATAAGTATCCCTCTGTTACACATCCATGGCGTGGAGCATGTCGGCAACCATACGTTACGGAAAGCGTTTGGCTACTGGTTTTACAAAGCCACGAAGGACATTGTATTGAAATCATTCAGTGTCTTTCACTAAAACTCCGATTTCATTCCGATTGATCATAACAAATGAACAGGACCACTTTTTTGGTCCTTTAAGATGTCTCCTTGTTCAATGCACCCGTTAGTCCATAAAGGAAAAACCGCTGTCTTAAAGGCAGCTCAGACCTGGAAGACGATGTTATCGGCACATTCGGCCAAAATGGCCATATATTTTCCACTCCCCAAATTTAACCCCTACCGCTGAACCGTATGATTGCTTCCTCAGTCACCGTCTCGAAGAGGTTAATGAGGTTTCCGTCGGGATCACGGAACGACATAGCACGGTTCCCCCACGGCATCATGGTCGGTTCCTTTACCCACTCGTTGACAAACGGCTTCAAGCGCTCGTATTCGGCATCGACATCGAGGACGCGGAACTCGATGATGACAGAGTGATTGTCCGCCGCCACTGCGGAACCTGCGCCGAACAGTGGCACCGTCTGGGAGTGGCCAATCGCCAGGGTGCACGATGGCACAACGAGTTCGGCAAAGACAGGCGCGGGGCGTTCCGCCGAAACACCCATGACTTTCTCATAGAACTTGACAAGACGATCCACGTCGTCGGTAATGATGCGTATAGAAGCAAAATTCATAAGATACCATCCTTCCTATAATAAATGATACAATATCGTATCCTATCAATTTGGGCTAGAACCAGCGAAGCTTCAGTTAGAAGCAAAGTAGTTATAAAAAATAGGTCACAAAAGTTCCAAGGACAATCATTGTCGGAACAATTCACTTAATGCTTTAAGATAAAGAAAGACTTTTAAACCACCCTTTTCCATCTTGATTTTCAGAACTTTTCCTTTCCTCAAACATCAATCAGCCCATTTGAAGGCTTGGTTTTTCCATTTCTAAGTAACCTACTTTGCGGGTTAACCGACGTTCACTGATTCTTACCCATGTTGTATATTTTTCGTAAAGGCATGATTTAATCAGAAACTGAAACATTTGGTGCTACGACCATCCTTCCATGCCTGGCTGCTGCTTAATTGACCCATAGTGAAATGAATGAATTCCTGTGGATGTTGATTGGTGGTGTCCCCTAACCGATGCAAGACATACTTCGTATTTATCTCTCACCCCTTTATGTTTACTTACTCCGATTATAAACTAACGCTACTGACAACTGTATGTCAGTAGCGTTTTAACATATTTTTGGTTTCCTCACGAATCCGATTTCGGAATGATTCTGGCTCTAATACAATCACACCCGCTCCCCAGCCAAGCACCCATTGCAACAATTGGTCCAGTTGATGAACGCGTAAGACCACATGCAATCCATCTTGAAGCTCTTCCATATCCTCCATGTAATGATAGTTCGATTCCTTCACCTTATCCGCGATGTCATGGTTAAATCGAAGGCGAACTCGCAAGTGCCTATCATCCGGTGGGGTATACTCCCATAAATCAAAATGCGCCGGTAGTTCGAATCGTTCTTCCAGATTGATAAGTTCCGTCATTCGGGACAAACGGAAATGGCGAATTTCTTGGCGCAGATCACACCTGGCCACAAGCATCCACGATCCTTGAACGAGCACCAATCCATAGGGAGCAACCGTACGAACACTATGGCGATTCCCTTCGGAATCTGCAAGTCTTTTTGCATAATGAAAGCTGATCTTTTGCACGTCTAATATCGCTCGACGAATCTTTTCTAGATATTCCTTTTCTTTTGACTGCCTGACCTGTTTATCAGAAATGAGCAAACGCATAGCCTTGCGTACACGAGATGTTTCATTGCGAATGCTCTCCGGTAGAATGGCCTCAATTTTGCCGCGGGCTGCTTGAGCCCTGACACGATAATCATCATCAAATCGTTGTTCGATAAAGTCCGTTCCAATCAGCAAGCTCACGGCTTCTGGTACCGTGAAACCGATCGGCGGGAGGAAATATCCATCCATCAGGGAATATCCTGTCCCAGGGGCTCCTATGATTGGCACGCCCGCTTCACTCAGCGCCTGAATGTCGCGGTAGGTGGTCCGCACGCTAGTTTCAAATAGGGTCGCCAAATCTTCGGCCCGTACAACTTCTTTACGTTGCAGCTCCAGCACGATGGCTAACAAACGGTCTGTTTTGTTCATTGGTTGTGCCCCCCTTTAATGTTTAGTGCAAAATAAAATAGTATCTAGTTAACATAAATCCCTATTATCGGTATAAAAAAAGATGGAGATTAGTTCTCCTTCTAACTCTAGGACAATAATATTTAGATAATTAATGAATCGCACCCGTAATCGATTTACCATCCAAGAAAGCTATCTTTACTTCTTGTCCTTTTCTAAACTTGTATGGCTTCTCCCGTGTAGAAGTAAACTTGAACGTTCACTGTGTTTGTTGAGTCGTTCAACCCCACCTTCTTAATTATCTAGATTATCAAATCCAAATAGACATTTACAAATAAATCCTTTTTAGTTTACGAGGATTACTTAAACGTACTTATCGGTATATCAGAATGGGAGGCGATTTTTCAATGAATGAAAAAGAAGAACAAGAATTAAATGAAAGATGAAATTGAGCAGCAGCATGAAATTCTCTTTAAAGTACAAGGAGAAGAATAATATGGAGGATAAGTCAAAGGATGAACGGTACAAACGATAAACAAGCTATGAACTTCTGAGTTTCAACAAAAAAAGAGCATGTTTTGAAAAAGATTGATCAAAACATGCCCTTATACAATTCAGTGCTCTTCCCTTCATGAACTGCCTACCTGTCAGTTCATGAAGAAACTCTGGATGGAAACTAAGAAAACAAAGAAAGCAATACCAATGCTCAAATATCCTTTAAAGCCTTTTCTGTCTTTCTGAAGTTCACCTAATCCGGTTACCAATACAAGTGCACCTAAGAAAAACATATAATACGGCAATAAGTCGGCATCCGTAATAAGACTATAACTTGCTAGAATAATAACAATGATTGCTAAGATAACTTTAACTATTTTCAAGAAACTTTTCCCCCTACTACGTTCTGTACCATTTCTTATTAATCATACCATTTATCATCTTTTCATTTATGAGGACAATGAACGTTTATTAGAAACAAAGAACTGTTCAAAAAAAAGGCTGCCTCAGCAACCTTCTTTGTCATCTCTTATATAACCTAAAAAATTGATAATGAGTATGTAAATTGGATAGACAATCAATGCCCCTATTATCAGTAATCCTGTACCGGGATTAGGTACGTCCCCTCCATCGATCATCGGAAACAGAGAGGCCAACGCCACAACAAAAAGAACGAGATAGGGAGCCCAAAGGATAACTGTCCAGAACTGCGCTTTTCGGAAGCCCATCCACTTTTTTGTTAAGAAAAAGATCAGGATGGTCCCGGATATCAACGTAACGACAGTCGTCCAACCGATGAAGATATTCACATTCCCTATATCCCATGTTGTCAGTCTGCTAATTCTATAAGCATTTAACATTAGCTCAAGAGGAATAAATAGTATAAGGGCATAGAGAATACTGACCACATTTACTTTCAAGAAGAATTTCAATCCATATCCCCCTCGGCACTCATTTAGTATTCTCCAATAATCTGTTTCGTTTCTTTTCTAAAAAGCGAAACATTATGAATTGGTGTAACTACGTCGTGATCCCAAAATATTGCACCGCCATTTGGGATGGCGTATATATCCCTATCATTTGATAAAGGGAGTAATTCTTCATCATTGGCGCCATCATAGTGAACTTCTACACTAAAATCCACTAAATCCACCCCCCTTATTATCTGTGTTTCGGGCTTTCCATTAACTTCTCCGGTCTTCCGCCAGAAAAATAAAGAACATCATGGTCTTTTATTTCATTTTTCATTTCTTGATTTGTCAGTTGATAATCGAGTAGTTTAATAGGCTCTATCCCTATATCCCCAAATGATTTCTTTGCAGAGTTAAACCATTTATCAATTTTTGAATCTTCCGTTGCAAAAGGAATGATTAAGACTTTACTTCCCCCTTCATCATGATGATTTAAATAATTCATCACATCATCCAGTTCCTCAGCTGAAGGGTTTCCTCCGCCAATAAAACAAAGCCTCATCATTGCACCCCCTTTTTTAGCATATTATACCATTATTGGAACGGGTGAAATTACGTTTAATCGAACAATTTACCAGCTTTGTAAAATGATTAAACTCCATTCATTCCAGGGCAACTTAAAAGAACAAACGAATGGGCGGTGGATAGCCAGCTTCCGGTAAAAAATAAGCAACGAACGTGAAAAAGATGATCAATATCGAAAAAAGAATGATAAATAACGAGATGGCAAAGTATAATTTTTTTGCCAGTAAATAAACGCTGATAAACAAACTGCCCAACCCAATCATCAAGCATGTAGCCGCACCTATATAGTCGTGCAGCTTAGCAAGAATTCCTGAGAAAAAAACGAATAAAAAGATCAGTTCAGCATAATGGCCATCCCAAGTAATCCTTTTCCTTTTCGCTCTGCTGTTCCTGTAGGTTTTATTTTAACCTCCCCCTTCCCTTTTACAATCCAGCCTGTTCAATTTTATTTAACATTCATTGTAAAAAAATCCCCTAAATACAACCACAGTCGTATAATATAAAGAAGAAATAAAGTCCTAATTACCAAGGGGGAAAAAGTATGGTAGCCACCGTAACCGTTATTATGATCTTCTCTATTCCTATTGTTGCAATCGTGACAGACCATTTTCAACAACAAACCAAAACCAAACACAACATGCTTAAAGACGAAATCGAACTAGAAAAACTCAAACATGAAAACTATCTGATAGAAACAGAGAAATTAAGGCTCGAACTTGATCTAATGAAGGTTAACTCCCCTAGCGGTGAATCAAAAATTCTCTAACCTTTGTTCGCTTAGAAACAAAGCTCAACATGGACGTTGAATTCTTCCTCCAAGAACGCTTTTATCATTCGACGATCGATCCCTTTTTGATAATAAATACCACTTCTATAGGACCAAGGAACGTCATATCCTAGTTAGAAATCACCTAGGAAAAATCCCCCTAAAAAAAATGAATTTTTTAACAAACTTTTAAGGCTTTTGTATCTACATTATAGTAGAATTATCATGAGGTGGGGTACATCATGAGTAAATCAAATTATAAAAAAGTCTTTATTTCTCTTTTATGTCTGACAGTGGTTTTGGGATTATCAGGATTGGCTATTAAACTTATGAAAAATAAACATACGGTGTCAGCCTATTCCATAGATAAAAATTATCCGGACGCCGATATTCAAACGGACGTCAACGATTATACGAAGGGTGGATATTCAGTAAGCAGGCCGGTATTCCACCAAGAATCAATCGATGAGGAACTAGAAGCCTATATTCATAAAGAAATAAAGGATTATCAAAAGAAATGGAAGGATGTCGATGGGAAAGCTTCTTCTGAGTTGAACATCACGTATGAAATCCTTCATTTCAGCAAGCAAACCGTCACAATTTCCTTCGATAAATATCAACAAATTGCAGGTAAAAAACAATCGGAATATAACATTTTCACCTATGATATTCCCTCACAAGAAATCCTCTCTTTAGATGAAATTTTTTACTCTGATACGGATTTTTTATCGGTTTTATCCGATATCGCTTTTGAAGAATTAAGTGAAAAGAAAGACAAACACCTTTCCGAAGACCTGATCAAGAAAATAACAGATCCGAAAATGGCCAATTTTGATTCTTTTTCGGTGCTGAAAAATACGTTAGTTTTCTACATGAAACCAGAAAAAGAAGGCGACTCATCCACCATCCATACCGTAGCTATCAAAAAAGATCTGTTCAAAGATAGTTTGCTAGATACATATCTGAGTAAGGAATTGAATGAAGACCGCGTGAAGGAAAGGCAGCCTAAGCACATCGTCGCCAAGCTTCCTCCAAAGAATGATTGGATCGACCCATCGCAAAAGGTCATCGCTCTTACATTCGATGATGGACCACATCCAAAGAACACCACGGCCATCCTTAAGTCTTTGAAGAAACATCACTCTCATGCGACATTCTTTGTCTTAGGAAGCCGGGTGGATCATTATCCGGACGTTCTGCAAAAGATGCTTGCACAAGGAAATGAAATAGGGAACCATTCCTGGGATCATCCGCAGCTAACACGTTTAAGCAAGAAAAAGATCAGAAGTCAAATCAATAAAACTCAACTGGCAGTCCAAAAAGCGAGTGGCTACGAACCTACCCTTATCCGTCCACCATATGGCGCGATCAACGATGAGGTCCGCAAGCATATAGGAGACATGGAAGTGACCCTCTGGGAAATCGACCCTGAAGACTGGAAGCTCCTTAACAAAAAGAAAGTGGTCCGTAAAGTCATGAACAAAGCGGAGGATGGTAAGATCATCCTCATGCACGATATTTACAAAACCAGCGCTGAAGCCGCGGATGAAATCATCAAGAAGCTGGATCAGCAAGGCTACCAGCTCGTTACCCTATCCGAATTGGAAAAAGTGAAGCAAGACCGCAAACGTTATGGAATTAAAGTAAAAGAATAAATGCGAAAAAGCCTGTTTTGTTTATCAAAGCAGGCTTTTTTCTGTAAAAAGGGGCTAAACCGAAAGTGCTTCATACGATACTCGAACAGAAACCGCTTTATGTAGAATTCAACAGAGCCTGGGACACGCCGTTCCCAAGACCACAATGAGCTATATCAAGAAGGTCCTGGCCCGCAAAAACTACGCGTCGCATGCCTGGAGCGACTCTTCCCTGTTAAAAGAATGTCGCTAAAAGCAGAATGTATGCCTGCCTGGGAATAAAAAATGTAGGAGAGATAATCCCCACTTCTTGTTGTTTTTTCTATAGTTTTACGAATCAATTGAAATGTCTTATGGCTGTTGGTTAAATTGAGATCTTTGAGAAAGAATAGATTTTCCCAGTATAGGCGCCTTTTCTTTCTCTAATATTTTTAAGGTTGCCTTAACCCGTACCTTGCCCTTCTCTAAAAAAATACCTATAGAAGAAACACTTTTTCTAAGTGTCCAATCTATAGGTATCCGTTTAGGTAAGCTAGATTCTCTTTTTACTTTTGATAAGTAGGTTTATTTATAGCGATTAAAATCCAAAAAACCATAATAATAGGGATAAAGAATAGGTTTACATTAATTCTTTCATGTACCACTAGAGAAAATACATCATTAATGATTAAACTGATTAAACTTAATAGAACACATATAAGTAATGAATGTGTAGCTAATTTTAATTTTTTCACCCTCGAAAATTCAGGTACGTTAAACATAAAAGTTCACCCCTTAGTCTCGATCATTTTACCAGTATCCTAGAGTTTTACAGGCACTTTTAACCTTAGGTCGATTGTTTCCCCATTTATGGCAAGCTTTATTGGCACCCAACTTGTACATATCTTGAACAATAGTAGTTGCTATTGTCATACCAACAATTGTTCCAAAAATAACTTTAAGCGTTTTTTCAAGTGCAGTTGGTGGAGCAGCATGGCGTCCCTTGGCCTCAGCTGTAAGTTCCTCAATTTGTATTATATCATCTTGTTTATGAATTTCTTTTTCAAGAAACTTTGACTCATTTGTAATCCCATTTAACTCTTCAACAGAAATATCTGCTAGTGCTAGTTTAAGATTATCAATTTCAGTGCTAGATAATCCATTAATTTTAGCATAATCTAAGTCTAATAGTATTTTATTATCCTCTTCTTGTATCCCATTTTGTATAATCTCTAAAACTGATAGGATTTTTCCCTTTTCAACTTCTGTTGGTAATTCATCAGCATATGCAGAGCTCTTTGTTTTAATAGATATCGGTGATAGTACGATACCAAAAAGTAATACTAGTGAAATAACAAAAATTATACCTTTTTTAAATTTCATTGTACAAAAACAACTCCAAACCCTATTTTTACTATTTTTCTAAAATAACATAATAACCCTGTCAAATATAGAGGCATAAAATACTAATATATTAAAACAACTTATTACCCATATATATTTCCTATACTAAAAAGGCACTTAATCAATTGATTTAAATTTGTATGTAATTACGTATTTTAGCAAATTTTTATCTCCTTTGTAGGTAAATCCGGCCGGTTATTCCCCGTATAGTTCCTTCCGGTCGAAGCCGTGTAGAATGAATAGGCTATCTGTGTTTGTCCGTTCATCTTTCACATAATAACTTCTCTCAGGACTTTTTGTACTTTCTTTGGTTTCTTCCTTATCAAATTTTATCCAGTGGAAAAAAAGGTTTCTTTCCATTTTGAAACAAAAAAACTGTAGGGGCTGTCTAATAAGTCCCTACAGTTTCAGACCATTGTAAATGAAGAAGATCATGAACTGTCTGTTATAGTTTTCCGTAGTGATCTTTGGATTGCTCATAAAAAAAAGCTCTGCCCTAAAAGTCATTTTCCTGACTTCTGGGACAGCCCCTTTTTTCTTATGAAACATCCTCCAATCTATAATACGAAAAACTTTATGTAGTAAACAACGTTCCATTTAATGCCTCCACATACCTGATGGCCGAGTTTTGAACGCAACGATTTGCATCTTCTTTAACGATGCGATGAAAAGCATCATATAATCGATTGAACGTTAACCCCTTACTTTGAATGGCGATTTTTTGAACAGTTGACTGTGGTAACGGAATGAAATTGGGATAACTGTACATGAAACTTACCCATTGACGGTCGTCCACTACGCGAAGAATATCCCCAGTTAGTAATATCCCTTTTTTATTGTTCCCATTTTTCCATTCTAAAACAGTGCCACCTTTAAAATGTCCTCCAAAACGGTGAAGAACGACGCCTTCATGTAATATAAGGGACTCTCCAGACCAGAAAATAATCTTATCACTTTGCCTCATAACCCATTCTCTATCATCCTCATGAATATAAAGCGGGACATCAAACGTTTCAGCCCACTCTACCTGAGTTGAATAATAATGGGGATGAGATAATGCAATGGCATGAATTCCGCCTAATTCTTCCAATCGATTAATAGTCTCTTTATCAATATATGTAATGCAATCCCACAGTAAATTAAATCCTTCATCTTGTAAAAAATATGCCGTTTGCCCAATTCCAAAACCCGGAGTAGTATTTAAACTGTATAGTCCTTCCTCATCCTTTTTGATCGTATTCCTATACTTTCCTTCTGTAATCATACGGTCCAATGTAGTCCATGTTTGTCCACTTGGATTCACAAATTGCCTTTCTTCATTACAAATTACACATTGTTCAGGTGCCTCCATTGAACGTTCATATTGTACTCCACAAGTTTCGCATATGAAATTCTTCATTCTATCACCATTTCCCATAATTTGTATTTTATAATATTATATATGAAAATTATGGGAATGTATCTATAAATATAGTACTAATAGAACTGTCTCAAAAAAAAAAGACCTGTGAAACTATCTCACAGGCCCGCAAATATTTGATCTTCGACTTTATTCCAGCTGACTGAGGTCTATTAGGCTAATTCTTTTTGTCTTTCCTTCTTTTAATAGCTACCATTATACAAACAAAAGCACCCATGAAACTAGTGAAAATGGCCACAAAGACTTCATTACTCATTTAATAACGACCCCCAATCAAACACAAACACCCAAATTGGGCATTTTAGTGTCTGCCAATGCTTCTCTTTACCAAAAGCAAATATGACACTTGCTTTGTGCGGCCAGATGAGTAAAGGTTCGATGATGAACATAAGGGCATTATGTTTTTTCTATGGCTACATTTTTCTTCTAAAAAAGACCTGTGAAACTATCTCAAAGGCCCGCTATTATTGAATCAACCCAGGTCCACATTGTGGTAGACTTGTTGAACGTCTTCTAAGTCCTCTATTGCGTCGATCATTTTTTCGAATTGTTCTTGCGCATCTGCAGGAAGGGTTACGTCATTTTGTGCAAGCATCGTAAGCTCGGCAACCGTGAATTCCGTAATGCCCGCTTCCTTGAATGCTTGTTGCACTGCATGGTATTGATCCGGTTCCGCATACACGATAACCGACTCTTCTTCATCGATGATGTCACGAACATCTACGTCCGCTTCCATCAATAATTCAAGCACTTCTTCAGAATTTTTACCCTCTATACCGAAAACAGCTGTGGCATCGAACATATAGGCAACCGATCCGCTGACTCCCATGTTCCCGCCATTTTTACCGAAAGCAGCACGTACATCCGATGCAGTACGATTGACGTTGTTTGTCAACGCGTCTACAATCACCATCGCACCATTAGGACCGAAGCCTTCATAACGAAGTTCATCATAGTTCTCCTCAGAACCGCCTTTTGCCTTCTCGATCGCACGGTCAATGATCGCTCTCGGTACATTGTACGTTTTCGCACGTTCCAATACAACGCGTAGTGCCTGATTCGATTCAGGATCTGGTTCACCTTGTTTGGCTACCACATAAATTTCACGTCCGAATTTCGCATAAATACGGCTAGTATTCGCATCTTTGGACGCTTTTTTTTCCTTGATATTATTCCATTTACGACCCATTATATTCCACTCTCTTTCATCATTGAATAACAAAAATCAATTAATATGGCAAAATCCTTTACCATTTTTTTATAGAACCTTGAGGAAATCTACAAAATATATTCCAGTACAGATATCACATACAATCACTCGCTTATATTATACATCAATTGTATTAATTTGAAAAAGTCCAACACACTATGAATGATGACAATAAGCATACATTCATAGAAAGGTGAATATCGTCTATCTTCAGTTCCTTTTCCCCACAGAAATCATCGCAAAAATCAGGAAGACGATACTTAAGCAAGCGCCGACTCACATGGAATATGTAGCCCCTTCCCACTATTATACAATAAGACAAACCCACAGAAGACGTAGTATAGTTAAAAAAGAAAGTCGAGGTGTATCATGACGGAAATTATTATTGGAATACCTGGTAAATGGAAGGATCGTACGGAATTGATTACGGCGGTGGCTACAAAAAGTGAAGGCTACCTGTTGGCTGGACGCATCTTGCACAACCGGGAGAAGGACATGACCTTCCATGTTGAAGTGTATGACTATGAACCGCATTTAAAAGAGGCCTTCGATTATGCCAGTAAAGGGGCATTCCCTGAAAGTCTGTTGACCGAAATCGACCAGCATACCTTCACAGTCTACATCATTGCGGAAGTATCGGACTTTCAAGCGGTAGTCGACGTGATCGATGCTGGATCCGCCCTTCTTAAAGCTGGTGGCCTGGCTGTAAAAATCGAAACATCAGGCATGGCCCACACGAAGGAAGCCTGGAACAATTTGCAGCAAAACCCGGATGTCATCCCGGTTTATGCCCATTTCGTCACCATCATCGGGGAGGACGACCACTATGGTTCATTTGGCATGAAGGCTTTTGGTCTCCCAGATGCAATCACGCCAAATACGATGAGCCCAAAAGATGCCGTAACCTTACTGAGTACCTTTAATTTTTACAACCTAGGGGAAAGGCCCACCTTCACAAATGGCCAAGACTTCCGTATCAAATCGGACGCCCCGACCTATGCATTGACTAGCCGACAAGACTTCAGGTACGAGGAAGCGCATCCTTTTTATAACCCCTACGGATTATGGAGCTTAGAGAAATAAAGAGACAGGAGCCAACTCATACCAGAGTTGGCTTCAGTTGATCGACAAAAAGCATCGCCTATTTTTTTAAAAGTCCCTTAAAGTAATCCACCCCATACTCTTTTGCCCGCGAAACATACTCAATCGTTATTTTATGCTTCGAATCTATAGATTTTACTTGCTGATCATGCAAAGTGGATTGGAACGGAAGGTACGAGACTCCTGCGGGAAATGCGCGTCTAGGGGGAGACACCACAGGCAAAGCCGAGGAGGCACCCCGACCGCCCGCGGAAAGCGAGTGCCTGAAGTGAAAATCAACGTTCACATTGTACAAGCCATAAATATAAACCAACACATTTTTCATCGAGTTTAGCTACAGTCTAGAGCAAACTCATACCAGAGTTGGCTTCAGTTTATCGACAAAAGAGCATCGCCTATTTTTTTAAAAGTCCTTTAAAGTAATCCACCCCATACTCTTTTGCCCGCGAAACATACTCAATCGTTATTTTACGCTTCGAATATATAGATTTTACTTGCTGATCATGCAAAGTGGATTGGAACGGAAGGTACGAGACTCCTGCGGGAAATGCGCGTCTAGGGGGAGACACCACAGGCGAAGCCGAGGAGGCTCCCCGACCGCCCGCGGAAAGCGAGTGCCTGAAGTGGAAATCAACGTTCACATTGTACAAGCCATAAATATAAACAAACACATTTTTCATCGAGTTTAGCTACAGTCTAGAGCAAACTCATACCAGAGTTGGCTTTTCCTTATCCATTCCGCTTTTTGGAGGATGCCCTTTTACACCTACAAGTTTTCCTACTTTTCATTTGCATTGGCCTAGTACTTTTGTGTAGGCTTGATTTGAAAATAACATAAAATTACATATAAGGAAGAAGGGATATCATGTCGAATGTCCATGTAATCACAGGCGGTACAGGTGGTATGGGAAAAGCGATTGCTGAATTGGTCGGCAAAACAGGAACGGTGCTCTTGGCGGATGTGAATGAAGATCGCTTAATCCAAACTAAAGAAGAATTAGTAACAAAAGGCATGGAGAATGTCCATATCCAAACGGTAGATATTACTGATGCGGAAAATGTTAGAGCTTTAGCGAATAAAGCGAAGTCATTAGGTACGTTAAAGTCCATTATCAATACGGCCGGATTATCTCCTACAATGGGAGATTCAAAACGCATAACGGAAGTGAATTTAATAGGTACAGGCATTATATTAGATGAATTCCTGAAAATAGCCCGACCCGGGACGGTTGCAGTCTGCATTTCATCCATGAGTGGCCATATGGTACCTAAAGATGGCCCATATGTAGAAGTGCTAAAAAACCCCTTGGCCCCAAATTTCATAGAGACTATGGAAAAGATGTCACAAGGGAACCCTGGTGCTGCGTATAGCTTATCCAAATTGGGCGTTCTATTGATTGTGGAACACCAAGCGTGGGCATGGGGGCAAAAAGGTGCGCGCATCGTCTCCCTTTCTCCAGGTACGATCAATACTCCAATGGGACGGCAGGAAGCCTCCCAACAAGAACAAATGAAAGTCATGCTGGATCATACGCCGCTTCTCCGTGAAGGTGAACCGAAGGAGATTGCCACGGTGGTTGAATTCTTGATCAGCGAAGGTGCATCCTATATCACCGGGACTGATATCCGTGTCGATGGTGGTACAATTGCCAATATAGACAAAGTACCACGATAACTATATAAAACATAATCAAGCCACTTGTGGAGAATAGGTGGCTTGTATTCTTTGCACTCTATTGAAATGCTAGTAACTAATAAACCCCCTTCCAAATCTATCCCCTGCCACAATCGCCCTTGATCCATTTCCTACCCATTTCGGCGTAGAATTACCTTTTCCGAATTCGATTGTTTCCTAGAGTTTCTCAGTTAATGTCTCTTACAAGTCGTTGTAAAAGTATGCCTGGCTATAAGATGGGTTTAACTCACTATTCATCATTACTTTATTTTATAGAGTAAGAACTGAAAGGACATATCCTCCAATGTTTATACAAGCAACTATTCTACAATTGACAGAAACTTAAATTATAGTGAAATATTTTAAATTTATATGTATTATTGTATAAGTGAGTAAAAAGCAAGTAAAAAGTATAGGAGATTATTAAATGAACCAACCATTATTAAAACAACAACAAAATCAACCTTCAAGTAAACCTTTAATTAATATTGAGAGGAAATTCAGACCTGAAATCGAAGGGTTACGCGTGATCGCTGCCTTACTAGTAGCTGTGTATCATATATGGTTTAATCGTGTTTCCGGTGGAGTTGATGTATTCTTTGTCATTTCCGGTTTCCTTATTACTACTTCCATTATCTCCACAATTAATCGAACAGGGAAATTGAGTTTTAGAGCATATTTTACAAAGTTAGCGAAAAGGTTGCTTCCTTCTGTATTTTGCATTCTCGGGATTGTCCTGATTTTAAGTTGGTTTTTATTACCTGACTCAATTTTAAGTAAGACGATACGTGAAGTATTTGCTTCCATGTTTTTTTATCAAAATTGGCAGCTCGCTTTTTCGAGCACCGATTATTTAGATGCCAGCCAAATGAAGTCACCGGTTGAACACTTTTGGGCTTTGTCTATACAAGGACAGTTTTATATCATTTGGTTTTTAGTATTTAGTATAATTTTATTTATAATAAAAAAATATCAATTAACTAAAGTTAAAACATTAATTAATACTGTTTTGGGAGTACTATTTATATCTTCCTTTATCTACTCCATCTATTTAACCGCTGTCGACCAACCCTGGGCTTATTTCATAACAATGACACGTGTATGGGAATTTGCTTTAGGTAGCTTGCTCTGTATCAATTTATCATCGATTAAGATAAATAAATATATTGCTACAGTAATAGGTTGGCTAGGATTAATCGGCTTAATCTTAACCGGAATAGTTTTCAATGTATCCGAAATGTTTCCAGGGTATGTTGCCTTATGGCCAATGACTTGCGCATTATTCATTGTCTTGTCAGGTACACGTGATACAAAATATGGTATCAAAAGATTTTTAGGTTCCCCTTTAATGGCCAAAATAGGTGGAATATCTTTTGGAATCTATTTATGGCATTGGGTAATATTAGAGTTTTATCGCTATAATGTCGAGGAAACTCCAGGAATCATTGCTGGACTTCTAATTATTATTTGTTCAGTCATCCTTTCGTATTTAATGACACGTTATATAGAAGCACCCATTCGAAGCTCGGCTAGCAATAAATTTTCATATTCGAGACTTGCGATACTTGGTTGTGTAAATATACTCTTACTTGGTTCTCTTGTAACCGACATATATATCGACCAATCCAAGCCAAAAAAAGTAATGAGCGCAAAAAATTATCCAGGAGCATTAGCTGTGAAAAATCCTGATGATATCCCTGATGTAGAACCATTGCCGGCCCTATCCGATGTCTTTAATGATTTACCGAAAGCTCATTTGGATGGAAGTAACCAAGGGTTAAAGGATAGTGATTTAAAAGTTGGGGAATATGGTGAAACTGAAAATTACGATGCTACAATCGCTCTAGTTGGTAGTTCCCATTCTGAACACTGGTTAGGTGGACTATTGAAAGCAACAAAAAATGAGAAGTATCGTATATTAAACATCACTCGTTCAGGTACACGTTTTTCAACGGGATATTCGGATGATGATATGAAGGGTATCTGGGTCAAACATGCTCTAGAATATCTAAAGAATGAAGATGTAGACCTTATCCTTGCTCAATCCACAGCTGCTGATACGTCTAGCAAGAAAATTCAACAACAAATGATTGATCAGCTGCAGTTTGTGAAAGATGAATATGACATTGAAGTATTGGCTATTCGTGATAGTCCAAGATATAACTTTAATGTGTTGGAATCATTAGAAACAAGTGGACAGAAAGAAACCGCAAAAAAAATGAATGAAACAGATAATCAAAAGGACGAAAGTTTTTGGAAACAATTCGAAAAAGAGAATAAATCATTGCATAAAATCGATTTAACAGAGTACTTTAAAATAAATGGTGAATTCCAACCTATCATTGGAAATATAGTCATTCATCGAGATGATAGGCATTTAACGAATTCTTATTCTGAAAGTTTTGCGCCTATATTTAAAGAAAAAATCAACGAGATACTCAAAGATAAATAATTGAAAAGGAATAGGGACAAAAAACTGGTATTTCTAGTTTTTTTGTCCCTATTCCTTTTTTAAAACAGTCAATAAAAATCCCCATTACTGTACCGGGGTATCGTTCCGGATAGGTGGCTTCTTTTTCTTTGTTAAAATCCTAGTAACGTTCCTCGAAATCTTGCTTCAATAACGAATACATATATAAATCGTCAAATTTACCACAAGTGAACTCATACTTCCTTAATAACCCCTCACGTATAAAGCCATGCTTTTCCGCTAACTTTTGAGAAGAGGTATTGGGTGTTTCAATCAACGCTTCTATCCTTTGGAGCTGAAGTGTTTCAAAACCATACTGGATGACCGCTTCAAACGCCTCACTTGCAATGCCTTGCCCCCAATGATCCTTGCTTAATTCGGTACCAATTTCAGCACGGTAATGTTGGGTAGCCCTGTTAAGGAAACCGCAGCTACCAATGACATCTCCTTGTTCTTTCAGAGTTATCCCCCATCTAATCCCTGTTCCTTTTTCAAAAATCGTTTGATACCAAGAAATTTCCTCTAGCGCCTCTTCAATAGTGGTAAATGGCTCTAATCCGATGTGCCTCATTACCTCTGGATCAGATAGATATTTCAAGACACTACCGGCATCTTCTTCCGTGACTTTTCTTAAACGTAATCGATCTGTTTCAAGGATAGGAAAGGTACCGTCTCTATTTCGCATCAAAACCCTCCCCTCCTGTACTAGATTCGGCCGTTCATTGATGCTCTATCTGTTCGGTGAAAGCGCGGACGTGTTCACTTATTTCCTTGGATTGAGTCCAATGGAGATAATGATGACCATCTAAAACGACCATTTCATTTAACGGGTTGTTTCCTACTTGCGTTTCATAAAAAGTCAAATTGGATTTACCATCTTCGGTTACCTTATCTCTTTTGGCAGCGAAGACCATGATCGGCAGGTTTGAAGGGAAGGACATCTCCTTCGTCTTTTCCACATTCTTCTCTATTTCATTTGCTTCATCGACAATATTTCGGTTGTACAATTTCTTAGCAGAAATGATTTTCGTCATGTGTAGATTTTCTTCCGAATACGTTCCCTCATCCGCAATGGGAAGGACATCTTCAGGGCTGATATACGAAACCAGTCTTGCTATCCCCGTTGGTGCAACAGCCTTCAAATAGGCAGGCATGGTAGGCGCAGGTTCGTCAAAGTATTCCAATGCCTGCGGTAACGTGATATCTATCCCGATGATCGCCTTTACTTCGTCTGGATATTCATGGGCGTAATACATGCTGTAGATTCCGGCAAGGGAATGGGGCATCAATATGTAGGGACCTTCTATGTTCGATTTCTTCAGGGCCGTCCTTATTTCCTCCACAATGTTTTCCACGGTCCGTTCCTTATCGGTCAGCTCACTCCAACCATAGCCGAATGGCTCCACTACGACGACTTTATGATCCTCTGCCATCTCGTCCATCAATGGCTCGTAATCCAAGGCAGGTGCCGCCGTGCCTAAACCGCTTAATAAGACAATCGTTTCTTTTCCCTCACCTTTGGCATACACATGCATACGTTTACCATCCACTTCCACCATTTTTCCCGATGCCGGGTATTTCTTTTGTTCATAGGTCTTCATGATCGTATGGAAGGCAACCCAAACCAAAGTTAGCGCCAAAACAAACACTATGATATTTCGTATGACTCTCCAAACGCTACCCCTCTTTTTCATTCATCCCCAGGCTCCCAACTTTACTGTATTTTCTCTTCCCTATATAAGACGTTCTTGGTTTTTAAAAGGTTTCATGAAAATTTCTCATGAACCACAGTGGTTCTGGATATAGTAAAAAAGAATATAGCTGAGGAGGTTTTATGCATGGAAGGTTCAAAGGAATTTGTAGAGAGAATCAAAGAACAGCAGAAAAAAGAAGCCGATAATAAACGCCGTCAAGGGAACGGTCACCCAGAGAAAAGGTTGCCGAACAAACAGCATTAATCAATGATTCAAACAAAAAGAGCCAGAGGAAATCTTACGTAGATTTCCTCTGGCTCTTTTCTTGTTTCAATATTGCTGATATCCGCCGACTTGGCCCATGCCGCCATGCATGGGGTATGGATGGAAGGCTCCTCCATGTCCGCCCATGCCACCTGGCATCTGCATGGGAAAACTATGTTGTCCGCCATATCCAGGTTGCATCGGGAAGCCTCCTGGAAAGCCCATGTTGACATTCCCACCCATGCCTCCAAACATCGGATAGCCCACAGGTTGCCCGAAGCCACCACCGACGGCACCGTAATTACCTAGCCCTGGGAAACCCCCGTAATTACCATATCCACCAAAGTTCTGTCTTGTATAATACATATCTGTCACTCCTCATCTAGGTTACAGTCTAGAATATGATGACTAAACAGAAGCGTGATGAAAAAATTTGGCGTCAAATGGTCTTCAATAACAGTTTTTTCAATAGCGGGGTGAAGTGTTCTGGCAGTTCAGCTACACTCGGAATCATCAGCCTTTCTTTGCCGTAGATGTTTTTCATCGTCAGCTCTTCGCTTTCCTCGATTCCTCCATCCGCTAAAAACATGCCGATGACTTCGATCCCCTTTTTACGTGCTTCGGATACGGCAAGATGCGTGTCGACGATTCCGTTCTGGTCATAATGTGTCGCTGCTGGTTCGCCATCAGAGAATACGAGCAGAAAGCGGTTCTTCTCCCGGCGTCTTTCCAATTCCTTAGTGGCGACGCGGATGCTGTAGCCGTCCCGGTTATCCTCTTCAGGTTCAAGCTGCATGATTTTCGCACCGGCATTCTGGTAAAGCGAATCCGAATGGGAGTGAATCACGTGGAAATAGTTCGGCTGGTACCCTTCTTTCACATCATTGGCGTCTTCCCAAAATCCGACGATTGAATGAGGGATTTTCAATTTCTTCAACACTTCATGAAACAGGACGATGCCACGCTTCGTTTCATCCATCTTGTTGTGCATCGAGGCCGAGCAATCAATGAGAAGCGTGAACACGGCATCGATTTCCTTGGATTCCTGGTTCTTTTTATAAAAGATTCGCGGATTTTCTTCCAGCACGAGCGGAAGCAACTTCTTCGATAACCTTCCGAACGCCAAATCTCTTCTTGGCGCATTCTTCTTATTTTCCAGCGTTTTTACGATGGTGCTGGAAAGCTTCCGCTTGAATGGTTCGATATCAGCCACGAACTCACGGTAGCGTTTTTCCTCATCGATCGTGGATGGCCTCGCCTCTTTGGTTATCAAGACGGCATCCTTATTGTCCTCGCCAAACGGGTAATCACCGTTTTTCCCGACGGTTGTCTGCTTTTTCTCGAGTGTTTCCTGTTGCTTGTAGTCCTTTTCTTTACTTTCTCCGGAAGAGCCCTGAATCGAGGCCAGCGCCTGGTCGGCATCTTCCGCTTCCCGTGCACCGCCACCCAACATGCTCGTTTTCGTCCCCTGCTCCAGTTCAAACTGAAGGAAAGTGGAAGGGTTCTCCCCATTTTTATTCTCCCGGTGCCATGTCGAGAATTTTTCGTCGATGAACTCGCTATTCTCTTCATCCACATCTTCTGTATCATCGTTCGACAACTCATCGTTTCGCGTCAGTTCATCGAAAAGCGTATTGGCCGTATAGTGCTCGACATTCGCAACCGGATAGATGAAATATTCATTCATGCAGTCCTGATACTCCTCGTTCAAGCGGAAGACGATCTGCTCACAGATTCCCGTGATATCACTCGTCTTGCTTGCTTCAAAAACCATATAAATCAACGGTTTGATATTTTCCAAATTCTCTAGTTGCCGTTGATTGGCTCGTGGAAAAATCGGATCAGGCCGATCGGATTGAAGCAGCATATAAATCAGGCAGAACAGTTCATCGAGTGCAAAACTCCTCGTGACGTTTGCCCCCATTTGCGTTTCAAAGTATTGTTTCAGATACGCCTCGCGTACGGAAAACCACTTTTTCGTTCCCGGCCTTTCTTTTTTGATGAGTTCCTCAAGCCGTAAATCCTCGAATAGGGTAAATAATTGCGCCGCAAACTTCGGAAGCCCGCTTTCCTCGATGACTTCTTGATAATCCTGTAAATCCTTAACACTCGAATGGTGCAGGGTCCCGATTGTCCTAAGCAGCACATCCGTTTTCAATCCCGCGACCTTTACCTCTTGATTGCCATTTTCCCAGAAATGGCTCGCCGTGACTTTTCTATGCACAGAATCGAGGATCGATCCGTAATTGTATTCGAATTCCAGTTCGGGTATACCGGATAAAACCGTCGATAAATCCTGCAACTGCAGAAAAAGAGCCGTATCAATTATTGAATCATTGAATCGAATATACTTCATGCGGCATTCTCCTAGTTAGAATAATGTGTCGGCCAAGTTCTTCACGAACTCCCGCTCCCGTTCCTCATCAAGCTTATCCACGATGGAACGGAGAATCGCCCGCTTCGCCGGAATCAGCACACTAAGATCACATGCATCAAGCAGTGCCCGGATCGATGCCGCGTCTTCCGCTACCTTTCCTTGATTCACGGCATGAATCAGATCACCCGAAAGCTTGACGAATAGGTCAATCATTTTAGTGTCCTTCAGCTTCGTATTGGTTTGAATCAATTGCTTGAGCTGCTCCCCTTCGATATAGGGAACCTCGATCACGATGAACCGGTTTTTCAGCGCTTCATTCAAGGGCACCGTACCTACATACCCTTCATTGATGGCCGCAATCACATTGAAGTCCTCCTTTGCCGTGATGACTTCATTCGTAAATGGGTTCGTGATCGTCCTTCTATAATCAAGCACCCCGTTGATCAGCGGCAGTGTTTCGGGTTTTGCCATGTTGATTTCATCAATATAAAGAAAAGTTCCGTGATTCATGGCATTTGTCACAGGTCCCGGAACGAATTCGATCACCTGTTTTTCCTCTTTATAAGATAACGTCTTGAACCCCAACAAGCTCTCGGCATCGAGGTCGACTGAACAATTGACGCTGAACATCGGTTGGTTGAACAAATGTGAAAGCGTCTCCGCAAACTTCGTCTTCCCTGCCCCTGTCGGACCTTTCAACAGAATGTTCTTCCCCATGCTCAATGCTGAAATCGCATCGATCATCAAATCCATTTCTGGTGGTACATATCCACCTTCAGAGATCAGCTCCTGAAATTGAGCGGGATCTTTCTTTTTAGTATGTAAAATATTCATGATTTCTTCTGGTAATGTATTCATCACGAGCTCATTCCACCCCTTTTTCCTCATTCTAGAGTTCTTTTCCTATAAAAACAAACATCTGCTTTTATCAGTCAGCTGTGTCGATTTTCATGATTATTTTAAGTGTTAGAATTGATTTCAATCTTTTCCCTATGAATGTCTTCCGTTCCGGCATCCAATGCAGTTTTATAATATAAACATTTGTGGTCGATGACTTCCATTGTTTTTTTAAGCTCTTCCATTTGTGCTTCCACAATCGCTTTCCGCTCTAAAAACATGTTTGATCTTTGTTGCAATGTAGAATCCCCTTCAGAACACCAATCAATGAATTGTTTAATTTCCTTAATGGGCATTCCCGTTGCTTTTAAGCATTCAATGATCCTCAAGGCGTCGATATCAGATTCTTTAAATATTCTAATTCCGCTAGGCGTACGTTCTAAAAAAGGCAGGAGCCCTTCTTTGTCGTAGTATCGTAACGTATATACGGTGAGATTCAGTTCGGTTGCAGCTTCACTAATAGAATAAGTCTTCATCATCAGTCTCCTTTTTCCATTAGACTTCGAGTTAACTATAGGTATTGTCACCACCTTATCAAGGTAAAGCCTTCATGTCAAAGGCAAAGTTCATCTAGAAAAATGGAACGATGCTAATCACTTGACCTATAGTTAACTATAGGATTTAAGATTAGGAGGTATAGGAAATGGGTGGGAAAAGATAATGCCCATTTTCTTGATTACTATAAAATGTACAGGAGGCTACTATTCATGATAACTGCTAAAGCGCGAGCTGTTGACGGTCCGCACAAACCTTTTAGAGAGGCTGAAATTCAACGGCGTGATCTGGATTCACATGATATTCTGATTGAAATTAAATATGCTGGCATATGTCATTCCGACATCCATACCGCTCATGGTGAGTGGGGTCCAGTCAACTACCCACTCGTCCCAGGGCATGAGATTGCGGGGATAGTCACTGATATTGGTGCAGAGGTCTCAAAGTATAAGGTTGGTGACCGGGTAGGAGTCGGATGTATGGTGGACTCTTGCGGTGAATGCGAGAACTGCAAAAAAGGAGAAGAACAATACTGTCACAAAGGAAATATCCCAACCTACGCTGGTGTTGATAAATACGGCGAAACTACACAAGGTGGGTATTCAACACACATCGTTGTGCAAGAAGATTTCGTATTGAGTATTCCTGAAAACATCAAGCTGGAGGATGCAGCTCCATTACTTTGTGCAGGGATTACGACATATTCTCCTCTAAATCACTGGGGAGCGGGCCCGGGTAAAAAAGTAGCGGTTGTCGGCCTGGGTGGTCTCGGTCATATGGCCGTTAAAATTGCCTCCGCAATGGGTGCAGAGGTCACCGTGCTTTCTCAGACATTGAGGAAAAAAGAAGATGGTCTGAAATTCGGTGCCAAAAGTTACTATGCAACTAGCGAGCCGGAAACATTCGAGAAACTTGCCGGAACGTTCGATTTAATCATCAACACTGTAAGTGCAAAGATCAACCTCGATGCTTATCTGGGAATGCTCAACCTCGATGGCACGTTAGTGAATGTTGGTGCCCCTGCTGAACCGTTGTCACTAAGTGTCATGAACTTAATCGGTCATCGCCGATCATTTGCCGGTTCATTGATCGGAGGAATCCGCGAAACACAGGAGATGTTAGACTTCTGTGCCAAACATGACATTGCTCCTGAAATTGAGATTGTATCTGCCGATCAAATTGACGACGCATACGAACGCGTATTAGCTTCCGATGTGAAGTATCGATTCGTTATCGACATCAGCACGATGTAATTTGAGTTACTTAATCATTTCATTTAGGGGATGTTCTAAAGCATTTTTAGAACATTCCCTTTTTTACGTTGCTTCCATGTTGGGATTGAACAAAAGTTAACCGGATCAAGGCATTCTCCTGTGGCAACGGAGACAGTGAGCATTTGGATCCAAAGAAAAGGAGCCGTCAAAAGACAGCTCCCTTCGTTCATTCTATTCGTTAAATTTATCACACCATCATGACTGAGGTACTTCGTTTCCTTTCATCAGGCTTACGATATAGCCTAGTATCCCGCCAACGATTGACGGAAGGATCCAGCCTACCCCTACACTGAATAAAGGCAGGTAATCAGTCAAAAAGTCCGTAATCGGATTCTTTGAGATCCCGAAACTAATGAGTCCATCATAAATCCCAAAAATCAAGGTAAGGAAAAGACTTCCCAAGTATACCTCTGATTTCCCTTTGAAAAGGGGATGTAAAAATGTCAAGGCGATGATGACGATGGCCACTGGATAGAGCGCCGTCAATACCGGCACCGTATATTCAATTAAATTGCTTAGGCCTACATTGGCCACCGCTGCACTGAATACCGAGAAAATAACCACATAGGTTTTATACGGTACAGAAGGCCATAACTTGTTAAAGTAAGTAGAGCAAGCCGTGATCAGACCGATGCTAGTCGTTAAACACGCTGCAATCACGATCAAGCCTAATAGCACGGCACCCGCAGAACCGAAAAAGTGGTTCGATACTTGTGCAAGTACGTCCCCGCCATTGCCTAATTGGCCAAGCATTTCCACACTGGTAGCCCCAACATATGTCAATGACGTATATACGACCATTAACAGTAATGCTGCAATCAAACCGGCTTTAGTACAGAATTTCAAAATTTCCTTTTTGGAAGTGATGCCCCGATCCTTAATGGTATTAATCACAATGATTCCAAAAGCAAATGACGCGAGTGTATCCATCGTCAAATACCCTTCTTTGAACCCTTTGAAAAAAGAATTATCAGAATAGTCTGCTATAGGAGCTTGAATGTTCCCCATTGGATTTACAATTGCCACAATGATAAGGATAGCAATGAAAATTAATAATAACGGGGTTAGCACTTTCCCGACAATATCCAAAACCTTTGAGGGATTAATCGATAGTAAGCAAGCAATTCCAAAGTAAATGATCGTGAATACTAACAAAGGTAGAAATCCGGCTCCTTCAGGAAGGAAAGGCTTGATTCCTATTTCATAGGAGACGCTTCCCGTTCTTGGAAGTGCGAATAAAGGTCCAAGGGACAAATAAAGAACGATGGTGAAAATTAAACCAAACATGGGATGGGCCCTACTTACTAGCGACTGCACATCATTTTTACCCGAAATACCGAAAGCCAGTATCCCGATGAATGGCAATCCCACTCCAGTAAGGATGAACCCAAGATTAGCCGACCATAAATTGGTCCCCGAGGATTGACCAAGCATGGCAGGGAAAATTAAGTTTCCTGCACCAAAAAATAAAGCAAAAAGCATTAAACCTGTAACCAATGTAAAAGAAAGTGGTGCTTTCTGTGACATTATGAAACCTCCAATGTTCTAGATCTCTTAATCCATAGATAAGAGAATTGTCTGACTGCCTCCGATTGGAGGTCTGTGGTACATACAAACCTAAATACAACACTCCTAACTATAAAATGCACCAGAAGGTTTGTCAAAAATTATTTTAGTAATTATTCCGAAAAATTATTATATATATTACCCATTTTCTTAATATAGACAGTCTCATCCTTAACAGTAGGACTTTGGATACAAGAAGAAAGAAAGAGAAAGAGACACATAAAAAGAAAAACATTATTTCAGAAGGCTCAAATGTTTTTACTCATCGCATGATATAAGCCTCAGAAATAGAAAAACAGGGCCCATCCATTAGAGATGGCCCTGCAATTTTGTCGAAAAAAGGGCATCGCCCTTTTTTTAAAAAATTTCTTAGATTAATCATCCAACCTATACTCTTTTGCCCGCGAAATACTTCTAATATATAGATTTCACTTGATGATAACGCAAAGTTGATTGAAACGGAAGGTACGAGACTCCTGCGGGAAATGCGCGTCTAGGGGAGACACCGCAGGCGAAGCCGAGGAGGCTCCCCGACCCGCCCGCGGAAAGCGAGTGCCTGAAGTGGAAATCAACGTTCACATTGACAAACACATTTTTCATCGAGTTTGTCTACAGTCTAACAGGGCCCATCCATTAGAGATGGCCCTGCTTATAGTTCTTTCTATCTTAAATGGCTTGTAGCGCATCAGCAATCGGGGTCTCCCCTGAAATCAAATCGAAGGAACGGTTATAGGTATGTTCCTCTGTTAGCGAAGCCAAAATCGTCTCCGCCACATCCTCACGGGGGATTGAGCCTCTTTCCAACTTCTCGGCTGCCGTCACCTTACCTGTTCCCGGTTCGTTCACGAGACCGCCCGGCCGGATGATGGTATAGGTTAAATCGCTATGCAACAGTGCTCGATCGGCATAGTGCTTGGCCACATAATACGGTTTGATAGCGTCGCTCCAATTTTCCCGGTTATTAGCCTGAAACGCACTGACCATGATAAACCGCTTCACCTTTAAGCTTTCAGCGGCTTCAATCGTCTTAACCGCCCCATCAAGATCGACCAATAAGGTTTGATCTGCGCCCGTGCTACCGCCAGAACCTGCCGCAAACACGATGGCGTCGCATCCATTTGCCGCTTTCGCAATCTCTTCTACCGTACCCGTCAAACTGACGACCACCGATTCGACTCCGATATCTTCAAACACCTTCTTCTGTTCTTCTTTTCGAATCATTGCCCGTACACTATGTTCCTTGCTTTCTTTCAATAACGTAACAAGGTGCTTCCCAATCTGCCCATTTGCACCAACTACGAATACTTTCATCTTAAGTCAGCTCCCATCATTGATATTTTGGTTTTCTTTATCCAATTATTTCATGAACGGGGAACAACGGCAAACAATCCGCATACACCAAGGAAGGGAATTGGAATTCAATTGGCATTGCGCTTAAGATATTTTATAATGAAAGGTAATTCGAAAAGGAGGTGTAAGAATGGCAATGAAACGTGTTTTGCCGCCTTCTGCAGCGTCTCATGCAAAGCCTGATATGGGAGGCGATACTTTGCATGGGGTGGAAATAAGCTAACCGAAAAATCGCCCAGCTTTTATCATTTCTATTAACAGGCTTTGCCCCTTATTTCATTCAATCAAAGAATAAGGAGCTGGCAGAAATGACGTATGTAAAAGCAACAGCCGTTTTACCCGAAGCACTGATCCAGGAAATTCAGAAATACGTGCAAGGTGAAACCATCTATATTCCCAAACCTGATCAAACGCATCATAGATGGGGAACTCGTTCTGGGTCCCGGAAAGTGATCGACGAGCGAAATGCTTCTATAAAATCTGAATTCAAAAAAGGTACGGCTATCCATGAATTAGCAGAGGAACATTTTCTCTCTACCGAAACCATAAAAAAAATCATTTATTCCAAATAAATGGATTTGCAGCACTGATGATGTCAGTCAGTGCTTTTTATATGCCATTTTTATTTCCTAATCGTTTTCCCCCTTTCCTTTAAAAAGCGGATTCTGTAAAATGGAAGCACCAGGTAGGAACATGAACAGGAGTGGGGAAAATGCAACCGTTTATCAGAAATGAACAATATAATTTCATTAAATCGCAAACGCAGATTCTTATAAATGGATATGTAACGGCCAACGATCGAGACGTCGTTTCGACGGTAAAATCCGTCGCAAAAGAAAGAGTGTTGGAATTATTCACTGAACTGGATGACAGGCAAAAGCAACTTTTGGACCCAGTCGACACCATCAAGGATCCTGCCCAAGCCGAAGCCTTCCTTTTGGACCTCAGACCATATGTGATCCCTTTTAAAGAAATAACCGAACAGACTATCAAAAAGTTATTTCCTAAAGCGAAGAAATTGAAAGTCCCCAAAATGGAAACCATCGATTTAAGAGAGATTTCATACTTTGGATGGGACGATAGTGGCTCAGGAAAGAAATTCATCATCGCCACAAGAGATGATAAATTCGTTGGACTACATGGGACATTCAAACCCTCTCACAAAAAAGGGATCTGCGCGATTTGCAGTCGCTTTGAGGAAGTCGGGATGTTCATGTCTGAAACAAAAGGATCCGTTCAAGGTACATTCACCAAAAAAGGCAACTATATTTGCCAGGATAGTCTGAAATGCAACCAGAACATCACCTCACTAGACAAATTGGATGATTTCGTTGCGCGGGTCAAATAAATGATGAAGGCAACCCTCCGGTATGAAGGATTGCCTTTTATCGTTACGAACGTCTCGTATATTTCAAGGGAAGCAGCTCGCTAATTTTCGTTTTAACCGCCTCCCCGTCCACTTCTATGATCACCAAACAATCTTCTGCATAATCCGAGATCAGCTCCCGGCACATCCCACATGGACTGACAACCTTTAGGTCTCGATCGATTTCGTCGGAATAGGGATGTCTTACAGCCACGATCGTCTCAAACTCTTTTTCCCCTTCCGATATCGCCTTCCCAATTGCGATCGCCTCCGCACATACCGTGATTCGGCCGACATACGCTTCGATATGTACCGCTGTGACAATTTTACCCGTCTTTGTTTTCAACGCTGCCCCAACATGGTGCTTATCTTCTTTGTATAACGCTTTGATCTTTTCCCTTGCAGCCTCGATTAACGTATAATCCGATGCGTCTAATGGATAGGTTTTCATACAGCATTCCCCTTTTCTTACAAACGACTAGCTCTAGTATAAGATATTCAAGCACTCATTTTAAGGTAAAAATTTACTTTATATACTATAATGATAGGAAACATTGTTCACTTATTTGTTCATAGGAACAAAGAAAAGAGGCTAAAAATGCAGATATCCATTTTAACCAGTGACTTTCCTGATGGATTCACCGATGATTTCGTAAAATGCGTGAAGGAGTACGATCGTAATAATGGGGCGTTTGTTTTTATTGCCTCAGACTTTTCAGGGCATTCTAGAACCGATCGATATTGCGATGGAATTTTAAATAAGTTTAGAGATAAAGGGATTGTATTTGATCAAGTTCAAGTCATTGATGATAGATTGTCAGAACAGAAGGCCGTTCAGTGTATAGGGGAAGCGGATGTTATATGGATCTCGGGAGGGAATACACTCGAACAAATAAAATATTTGAAGCATTATAACCTACTCAAAGCCCTGCAGAGCAGCGAATGTATGGTTATCGGTATGAGTGCAGGCTCTATCAATATGGCTAAGAAAGTGGTGCTAGCAAAAGACATGACCGATCATATTCCAGCGTTATCTATTTATGACGGGATCGGACTTGTGGATATTAATATTGAACCACATTTAGGTTCTGCTAGTAAGAAGCATATAGAAGAAGATATTCACGAAGCAGCACAGGTTGCACCGATCTATGGGCTTTATGATAACTCATTCATTAAGATCGTCGGGGATAAGATGGATATATTCGGTGATTACTTCAAATACGAAAATATCAGTAAGTCTAGTGAATAAGAGAACCATAGAAAGGGCTGTCCCAAAAGTCAGGAAAATGACTTTTGGGGCAACCCCTTTTTTATATTGAATATTACACACCTGACTTATCCACACTGATCTTGACAGTTACGGCTCACAAATGGTGCGGTCTATAGAAACTCTTTAAGTGAAAGGCTTATTAGTCCTAATTCAAATCAATTATTGTCAATTCCTTGCCCGGAGTAAAACTAACGTACTCATAATTTTCTTCTCCGTTCAGCATACTTCGATATCCCACCTCGGTAGTATCATAATCGATCGACTTTTTTAAAAAATCTCCATATTTTAGGTTCGTTTTATATTTTCACTATAAGTTAACAGCCTTATAGATAAGTAGATTAAATGACCTTTTAAAACCTGTACATTAAGATTAAAGAAAAAAAACCTAAAAAAAAAGAAGTGCTAGAAACAGCACTTCTTACAGTTTATCGACAAAAGAGCATTGCCTGTTTTTTAAAAAAAGTCCCTTAAAGTAATCCAATCCATACTCTTTTGCCCGCGAAATATACTCAATCGTTTCTTTACGCTTCGAATATATAGATTTTACTTGATGATCATGAAAGTGGATTGGAACGGAAGGCACGAGACTCCTGAGGGATCTGCGCGTCTAGGGAAGACACCGCAGGCGAAGCCGAGGAGACTCCCCGAGTGCCTGAAGAGGAAATCCATGTCCACGTTGTACAACCCCATTTTTCACCCGAATTTGCCTACAATCGAGTAGAGGGAAAATAAGCTAACTTATTTTCGCCCCTCTCACAACACCGTACGTACGGTTCGCGTATACGGCGTTTCAATTTATATTGCAG
>NZ_JBIWCW010000006.1:9509-248534 GCF_044761665.1 Peribacillus sp. NPDC097295 | reverse complement strand
TAAATTGATTATAAACGGGGTTTTAATATGAGGACATAGAAAAACCCCGAATAAGGGACTTTTTTTATCGTGTCCATTATTCGGGGTATAGTTCAGGATGGTATTAATGTGACGTTATCTTTATTAATCTTTACTTTTTTAACTGTAGCGTCATAGCCATTAACTAAAACTACACCAATTTTATGCTACGGACAATTTTTTGGAGCGTAAAGGCATCGAAAAAGATGTTTCTCGTCTGGAGCCCGTCGCATCGAAGACAGTTATACGATTTGAAGTAAATAATCCTGAGCATTTCACGGTTCCCAAAGACGTTCGTTTTTCCATTGAAGATACCTTTTTCACGACCACCCATTCGGTTGTTGCAGAAGCTGGCACTCAACAGGTTGATATAGAGGCCGTGTGTGAAGATGCTGGAACTATCGGAGACTGATATTTGCCAGGTCAAATTGTCGATATGGTTGACTCAGTACCATGGGTTTCAAAAGCCTATAATATTACCACATCGGCAGGCGGTCTTGATTGGGAAGATGATGACGCCTTTGCAGAGAGGATTCGGGAATCAAACGAACGATTTTCTACCGCAGGGCCGGAACTTGCCTATAATTACTTTGCTAAAACGGCAAGTCAGCGCATTATAGATGTCCAAACCCTAACCCCTGGAGTCGTCTCAATTTTTCCGTTGATGGAAAATGGTGAACTTGCTACTGAAGAAGAAAAGCAGGCCATATTAGCCATATATTCAGATAAATCAGTTCGACCACTTACAGACCGAGTGCAGGTCATCGATCCAGATTTGTATATGTATGATTTGAATATCACGTATTATTTGCCTTCTTCTGCTGCAGCTTGCAAGAATCATCCCAAACAGCTGTAAATAATGCCCTTCAGGAGTACATCGTTTGGCAAAAATCAAAGCTTGGACGCGGAATTGAAACAAAGTGAGCTATATGCCCTTTTACAACAGGCAGGAGCTAAAAGAATCACAGTTAGCCCCAACGAATATATCGCTTTGAAAAAGAACCAAGTGGCTCGTGAAAAGGCGGTTAATTTGAATTTTGGGGGATTTATTGATGATTAGATTAGACAATTACACATATCACGATATTTTTCCTAGTAGCCTTTTGCAAACAGAAGAGGACCAGGCTATGGCTGCAGGAATAACAGCTATGTTGCAACATCTAAATTCATTTGTAAGCCTGGTGGATCACCGTACAGAGATACCCGATTCCATGTTAGATGTTGTGGCTGCAGAAAAGCATGTGGATTTCTATGATTCTACTCTGCCGGCAGACCAAAAAAGAAAATTGATAGACCGATCAGACTTTTTCCACCAGCGAAAGGGAACGCCTGCAGCTGTCGAGGAATTAATCACCATTCTCTTTGGAGAAGGAAAAGTAGTGGAATGGTATGAGTATGGAGGAGAACCTTATCACTTCAAGGTTATAACGAATAACCGGTCTGTCACAAACGAAATGGCTCAGCAGTTCATTAGGGCTGTTGACTCTGTAAAAACAAACGATCTGTTTTAGAAAAAGTAGAAATCAGTATGTCCGAAGATATGAACCTTTATGTCGGCAGCGTGATCCACACTGGCGATAAATTATTAATAAAACAGGTGATGTAAATGAGCGCATTTGGCGGATTAATTTTAACCAATAGGGGTTCCATTCTCCAAACGAAAGCACAAACAGGAAAACCACTGAAATTCACAAGAATTGCTTTAGGAGACGGTGAACTTTCTGGAGCCTCCATTTTAGATTTAAAAGCATTAAAAAGAGAAGTAAAGTCCCTAAATATCAGCAAATTAAAGGTAGTGACAGCAGGACAAGCTCTTATTGGTTCTGTTTTAACCAACCAGGACTTGACCACTGGTTTTTACTGGAGAGAGCTAGGCGTATTCGCGGAAGATCCGGACACAAAAGAGGATGTTCTTTATTCCTACGGCAATGCGAAGACAAATGCAGAATACATCCCTGCAGGCGGAGGCTCTGATATCGTTGAGAAAACGATTGATATTATGACCCTGATTGGAAATACCTCCAATATCTCTGCAACCATCAATCAGAGTTTAATTTTTGAAACTCCTGAAGGGGCCCAGGAAAAGGCCAACGCTGCAAAAGAGGCGGCCATGGTAACCATTAACGATATAAAAACAAATTTGGAGAAATCCCTTGCTACGCATCAGGCGGATGAAGTGTCACATATAAAAGCTACCGAACGCACTGCATGGAATGCAAATGAAACTCCAGCAGGAGCAAGTGAAAAAGATCGTATTTCCTTTGAGCAGACTGATTTTAAGGTTAGTAAATCAAATAAAGATTCAAATGGGATTTTCACAACTGTTCATTATAGGCGCAATGATGGTAAGTTGGCTATTTCCTCTATTCTAAGTGGAGGAACTTCCCCACTCTATGCAACCAGAACCATTAAATATTATGGAATTGATGGACAAACAGTTGAGAAACTGTCAGAACACTTAGCTATGACTCTGATGGGCTTTTGATAAGTGAGGTGTAAATATGATTGATATTCGTGATCATGGGGGTCCATTTAATGGTGGAGCTGGCATTGACACAACAAAGGTTGCCATTAGGACTATTGGAACTACATCCACAGGAATTAATTGGGGAGCATGTGCATTTAATGATGAAAAAGTCGGAATATGTGTGGGTACTTATCTCAACCATACAGGAGGTGATTATCGTGTATACGGCATGCTGAATAACCAAATCAATTTTAAGTCGTCAAATTTTGATTCTAACCTTTTCGGAATTGAGAGAGATGAAGACAATATTTACGTTTCGACCAGTTCTGCCTTATATAAATTAAAGATTAATCCTGGGGTAGAAACCACACAATTATGGTACGCATCGTTGACGAGATCTGCAGATAGTATAGCATTACTGCCAAATGGAAATCTTGTTGTGAATAACAGTGGTGAATACAAAGTCCGTATAATCAACTCATTTGGTGTATTCATCAAGGATATTAATATTCCACGATACGCAAATAGAGTAGTCGCAGACCCAAGTGATAGTGATGCTGTTTATGTAATATGCGAATATTACACTATCAAACTTAAAATAAGTACCGAAACGGAAATCTGGCGAACAGGCACAGAAGGGAGTACTCCAAACGACGCATTCTATCTAAATGGATTTATTTATCAAGTAAATAATCTTTACAATGCCTATAAAATAAATGCTAATACAGGCGCAATTGTACAAGGACCTCTAAAAATTCATATGTCTAGTTTGACCAAAGATGCCAATCGTAATATCTATGCCTATAACGTAGATATGATTAACTATTTAGGAAAAGAATCTTTGTCGGTGGGATCGGGCCTATATCAAGTATCCAACGTTCACGGAGCTAATTCTCGAATGTTGAAGCTCGGTAAGAAAAAGCAATATTCCATTAACGGTTCCACTATTAGAGAGATAATGCTTCATTACGGAATTAAATAAGGAGGAATTGGATGTTTGTTATATATAACAAAGAAAATAATAAGGTAGAAACTGTGTATTATGATAGTACTAATGTACCCGATGAAGTTAAAGATAAAGGGGTGGAAGTTACAAATATCCTTCCTTTCCCAAGTCCAAAACAGGGCATTAATCATATTCAAATGTTTGATGAAAACAAACAGGAAGTCTATTACCTTGAAGAAACTCGAGACTTAACCACTGAAGAAAAATTGCTAGGGTTAGAAACACAAAATAACGAGCTTAAGTTAGATGTTATCGAATTAGCAAGTGCTAATGAAACCGATAAAATGGAAACACAACTAGCGATTGCAGAATTAGCAAATATCATGACAGGAGGAATTGAATAATGGCAAAAATCTACTATAATTTAATTACTGCAGGGCAATGGTCAATTGATAATGTCCCAACCAGATGGAAAGATGATACGCAAGAATTGCTAGACGCTGCTGAATAGTAGGCGTTATTTTTTATGTCATATCAGGAAGATTTAGTTCACTAAGAATGTTTTTCTTTTTCAACTATCGGGGGAGGTTATTTGCATAAGATCGAATATTTGTTAAAATTTTCAGGAGATAGGATTTTCAGTAATATCAATTATAAAAAAAGAGCAACGAATACTGATGTTAAATTAATCAACTGTAAAAGAGGTTAACAATCATGATAAAAGGCATTTTTGAAACTCATATTAATGTTAGTAACTACCAAAAGTCGGCGACATTTTATGAAAAACTATTAAACATTATCCCGTTACACGAAGACATTGATAGAAAGTCAAAATTTTATTGGGTTGGGCAACCAGGAGAGTCTATGCTAGGTATCCGAGAAAACTATCCAAGTTCCTTAGTACAACGACAACATTTTGCTTTTAGAGTTAATTTAGAAGATATTTCCTCAGCGAAAGAATATTTATCCGATTTAGGTATTACAACAACAAATTTTTTTGGAGAGAGTTCTGAAAATTTATTAGTATTTCCTTTTATGCCTGCTGTTTCTATCTATTTTAAAGATCCAGATGGTCATTCAATTGAATTTATCTCCATGCTAGATGATTTTCCAAAACCTGAATTAGATATTATGGCTTGGCAAGAGTGGGAAGAGTTACACGGTAGAAAATAGGGCTTTTAAGCTAAGAGATGTAAAGGTACATTAAGGAGCTGATTGTAGCTCCTTTTTATTAAAGGAGCAGCATTCCTTTAATGAATGAAAATGAGTTTTGAACAAATCTTTCTTATTAAACAAAAACTGTTAAGTATGTGATTTAATACACTTAAACTAACGGGGGCTTTAGTTAAATAGTAAAACGTAAAGTCGACAGAGAATCTGTTGGCTTTTTTTGCTGCGTATCAGGAAGATTTAGTTCACTAAGAATGTGTTTTTTTCACTTAACTGTTTAGGTTAGTGGAAAAAGAGGTTTTATGTATATTTAGGTCGAATTATTTATAAGTATTAGAATAGTTTAACTAACATGGCAGAATAGTTGAACAATAAAATAATGCTATTAAATATTTACAGCATTGTGGATTCGGAGGTTTTTACATGATTAAGAAAATTTATGAAACACATTTACAGGTTAAAAACTTGAATGATTCAATCGATTTTTACCAAAATAAACTTGGGCTAAAATTGGGAACAATCACGAGAAATGCTGCTTTCTTGTGGGTTGGAGATCTCGGACATCAATTCCTTGGATTATGGGAAGTATCAAATAATACAGAAATTCAACCAAGACACTTTGCTTTTGAAGTAGAGTTAGATTTTCTAAAACATTCAAAGATTTGGTTAGAGGAAAAGGGTATTACAGTAATCGGAAGTCAAGGGAAAAGTAATATAGAACCTATTGTACAAATTTGGATGCCAGCTGCAAGTGTTTATTTTTTAGATATAGACGGAAATAAATTGGAGTTTATTTCTATGCTAGATGATACACCCAAAGAGTTAGACTATGTACCGTATTTAAGTGAGTGGGAGTTATTAAATAATCTAGAATAGCCAAATGAAAATAGTTTTTATCAAGTTGACAGAAAATCTGTTGGCTTTTTTGTGTCGCAACCGGAAGATTTAGTTCACTAAGAATGTTTTTCTTTTCCAACTATCGGGGCAGGATAGTTCAATAAGAAAATAGAAATGATTCTTATTACGGAAAAAGGAGTGTGAAAATGGAGACTTGCATCTTTTGTGAGATTATCCATAAAAAAGCTGAAGCCTACATAATATATGAAAACGAGTTGGTGTGTTGCTTTTTAGATAAATTCCCAATAAATAAAGGGCACGTTTTAGTTGTTCCCAAAAAACATTACCAAGAATTCAGTGAAGTTGATGGAAAGAGTTTGAATGAAGTAATTCTTATATCTCAAAAAGTAGCTATTTCACTTGAAAATTTACTCAATACAGATGGATAACCATTATGCAAGAAAATAGAATCTTCAAAGATGTTGAACACTATCATATGCATATAATACCGAGGTTTAAAGGTGATGGTTTTTCTTGGATCGAACCAAAAATCACCGTGAATCAAGTTGATTTTATGGATTTAAAAACAAGTTTGCAGGGTTATCTTAGTAAAAATTTCATTTAATAAACAGAGCAAATAGGTGGGTGCAAATATGGTTAGACGCAAAAAAAATAAAAGAGATACATTTAAAATTCAGCATGAGTATAGAAAGAAAATGAGAAAAGAAACAAATAATAAAGAGACTAATTTAGAAATGATGATTGTTGCTATAATTCTTTTTATATTATTAATAGCAGCATGGATATTTTCTCTAAGTTGAAAGGGTTCCATAAAAACTTTAATCCTTGTTGAACTAACAGGTGCTTTAGTTTAATAGTAAAATGTAAAGTCGACAGAGAATCTGTTGGCTTTTACTGTTGCGTATCCGGAAGATTTAGTTCACTAAGAATGCATTTCGACTAAAGGGGCAGTTTAGCGGTAGGAGGATTAATATCTATTTATGTTGAACTTCTTATGGAAGGAATGAAGCAGTTTAGAAGAATAACTGTTTTAAATCAATTAAAAAGGAAGTAAAACTATTGCCGGAAATTAAATTGTAAAAAATTCCACAAACCATTAAAATTAAAATATCTGAAAAATGAGGGGCTGAGGTATTGCGTATGGTTAGAGATTTATCACATAACGGTGAGGTGTATAAGACTAACTATTATTGAGGAGGTTCATATGACAACTATTAATTCTAATCTTTTTTACGGGAATAGTGTAAAACTTTCTTTACCTAGAGAAGAAGATGTTGAAATCATGTTGAAGTGGGGAGAAGATTCTGAGTATCTTCGTAATGTAGATACAGAAATAGCTCTTCCTAAAACTAAAGAACAATTGGTTTCAGAAGGAAAAACGGACTTAAATGAAGTGTATTTCCGACTAAGAACAATTGATCAAGACTGTTTAATTGGATTTGTTGCTATTCATAGTATTGAATGGAACAATCGTACGGGGCTCTTGTCCATAGGGATTGGAGAATCTTCTAAGCGAAATAAAGGTTACGGAACAGACGCTTTGAAACTGATACTTCGTTATGCTTTCTATGAATTAAATTTGGAACGAGTTGGTTTGGAAGTTATTGAGTATAACGAAGGTGGAATAAGAGCGTACGAAAAGGTTGGTTTTCAGCAAGAAGGTAGAAAAAGATCGGTAGTATATCGAGATGGAAGTAGATACGATGTTATTGTTATGGGGCTCTTGCACAATGATTGGAAGGCTATTCAGGAATAAGATAGTTTTTAGGAAAGTGATATAAAACACGGGTAAGGGGAAACAGATCGGATGCAAACAAAGAAAAAAGGCAGTTAATTATAAAGTTTATCTCTATGAGAATACTTATTATTTCAGGAAGTACTCAAGAAATTTTTTCACTTTGATTATTTATTTGTTGAACTAACGGGTGCTTCAGTTTAATAGGAAAACATAAAGTCAACAGTAATTTCTGTTGGCTTTTTTTGCTGCGTATCAGGAAGAAGAAGCGTACACGTTGTAGGCTTTTTTGTTTTTTCTTTTATTAGTATAATTAAAGGAAAAAATGAGGTTTTAATATGCCTAAATTGACTACAGAAGTATATTTATTAGAGATAAATCGTCTTTGTGAATACGCGATATATTCGGTAAGTGAAATGAATAAATCATTAAAAAATTATGAACTTGGAGTAATTGATTTAGCGACGTTTTGGTATTATGCTCATTCGTTTCTATCTCATTCTTCAAATATTTCTAAATTCTTATGGGGTGGAAAAGTAAATTTTTCAAAGTTAAACAAAGTCCAAAAAAGAAAGGCTAATCTATATAATGACTTTAGAAAGAAATTAAGAAAAATACTTGAAATAAACGAAAAGGCAGCTCTAAAGTCTAGAGCAGTTAGAAACTTATTTGAGCATTTTGATGAGCACATTCTTGATTTAACATATGTTGATAACAGCGTAGATTATACAGATATGTGTATAGGTAAAAAAGAAAATTTTGATGTAGACCAAACTAGAATTTATAGGTTTTATGATGTAGAGGAAAAGACCATAACTATATATGACAAAGTTTTTGATGTTAGTGAAATCTTGGGTGAGGTATATCAAATTCTTGGAAAAACTAAAAATATCTTAGAACAAGATGGTATGTAATTTGTTCAATGGTTCTATAGTTTTAGTGTTTTAATTCGGTAGGGATTTCCAAAGCTAACATAATGTTGGCTTTTTTACCTCGCATTTGAGAATAACTGTTTATGAAAATGATATTTATTCCGTGATAATGAGGTTAGATTAGTTGAAGAGACTTTCGCTTTAGGAATAGGGATAATTTGAGGAAGACTATTTGTATCATAGAAAGGAATTTGAAATAATTATTAAGAAATTATATTAGCTTTAGGGGTTACAAAAAGAAAATATGTAGTGAAATTTAAAGATAACGGAGGGTGTTCGATTGGGAAGAATTGTTGATGGACGTTTTGAGGTCACAAACGGGATTTTAAATATGGCACTTTTTGGAGGGTGGTTAAATAAAAATTATATTAATGGTTATATCAATAATGATAAATTTTCTAGGTCAAGGGCAGTTTTAACACATTTAACTCAAGAAATCTTATCAATACACCGATTCCCTGGTTTTGAAGAATACTATCGCTCAACTTATGGGGCTAAAATTAGAGTAGTATATAAAGAGCTAGATTCTAAGGATATCCAGGATGCTAAAGATGAATTGGAAGATTTGTATAAACATACTCAGGATTATTTGAAAGGGAAATACCCTTCTAAGTCCTCGCTAATATTAAAAAGATCATTGAATGGAGGAGAACAAAAACAAGTCGCAAATCAATTACTCGATCAGAAAGACATCGTGGAATTTGAGAGTAACATTATTCTTTCTTTTGCTGATTACAACTTTCTAGGTTCCTATAATTCAAAAGTGTTATTGGAAATGGACGTTCCTTTTGAACAAATTCTTATTCACTATGACTCTATTGTTTTCCCAAACGGTACATCAGGTGAAGAAAAAGAAAATGAAGTTTGGGTATTAAATAAAGATCCATTTGGACGGATTAAACAACCCAAAGATAATTTTCGATTTGAAAAGCTTTCAAGAAATAAAAATGATTTCCCAGACTTTTCCCTACCTCAAACCGAGGACTTCTGGGGTTATGAGGAGGCATACAAAAAGCATAGAAAGGTATGGGATGATCCCTGGGTACAATTCATAATTAAACTCCGAAAAAAAATGGGGAAACTAAATTAGACTTAGTTTTTAATCCTTTTAGATTGTGAATTAATATAGTTAAATAAACGGGAACTTTAATTAAAGAAGAAAAGATAGAGTCAGCATTTGGATGCTGGCTTTTTAATAACGTATTAGGAAGATTTAGTTCATTAAGAAAACATTTTCTTTATGCAACTAACGGGTGAGTGTCATCATTACTTTAAACTCCTGGAGTAGAATAATTTTGAATAGTAATCTAACTTCGGTGTGAAAATATTAAGGAATACTTTAAAAAGGAGCTGACCTTAATGTATAAACAACTAAGATGGATTGTTATCACGTTTTTCCTTATTCCTTTATTTCTCATTGTAAGTGCTATACCTTCTTTCGCTGAGGGTAAAAACAATGAAGAAGGCAAGGTTATATTTAGGTATAAAACTGATTTTGAAGCCATATCTCGTTTTCTGGGTATAACCCAGGAAGAATATTTTGAATTAAGAAATCAAAAAAGTATTGTTGAAATCGTAAAAGAAAGAGGAATTTCTGAAGATGAGGTATTTCGTTACTTTGTAGAAAAAAATTCGATGCACTTAAAACAGGATATGAAAAAGGTGATTATGATATCGGGTTTGTTATGGATTATTGCTTAAGGTTAAAAGATGATATTGAATGGGAGATAAAAGTTAAAAAGGGCAAAGACGGTAGTTTGATAACGGAATAGCTAACTAAACTAAAGGATGCATTACTAGAACTGTAATGCTTTTTTCTTCTTCAAGTAAAGGGCAGAACATTTGAATAGTAATAACTTTTTTCTGTTGAGGAGAATTGATTTTCTTAATGAACTCCCTCAGTTTAATAAGAAAACATAAAGTCGACAGTAAATCTGTTGACTTTTTTGTGTCGCATCAGGAAGATTTAGTACATCAAGATAGCATTATCTTTTTCAACTAATGATGTAGTTTACTTTAACTGAAAAAGGTAAAATAAGTGGGGGTGAAAGAAAGGGGTAATTTTGAAAAAATGAGAAAGTTAACTAAATCTAAAATGGATAAATCATTATTTGGAGTGTGTGGAGGAGTAAGTGAGTTTTTGGGTATACCCTCTTTTATCGTAAGGGTGATAAGTATCTTAACTTTTCCAGTTGCTTTATGGGTGTACTTGATTCTCTATTATTTGTTAACGGTAAAAGAGAAACCAACACTATGATTATTCCTCTTCAAATAATAGGAGCTTTAGTTTAATAGGAAAACATAAAGTCGACAGAAGATCTGTTGGCTTTTTTTGCTGCGTATCAGGAAGATTTAGTTCACCAAGAGTGTTTTAACTTTTTCAACTAGCGAGTCAAGATATTTGAAAAACGAATGTGGGTTTTTATGGTATATTAACTTATGTATCCTTATTAAGGATTTTATTTGTAATTTAGAAATAGAAAAATTTAGGAGTTTCTTCTATGTTTGATATTGTCTTGATTTTGTTTATAGCTTCTCTTGGGGGAGTTATTGCTATTACAGGCTTTCTAGTTATATTAGGACGAAGAATTTTAGAACCTAAGAAAGAACTTCAACAAAAAATCGAAAAACTAGAAGAAGAGGTTCAAATATTAAAAAACTCTAATAAAAACTAGCTTTAATGAACTATCTGATTCCCTTAGATTAATAGAACATAATTCGACGGAAAGACTGTTAACTTTTTTAGAGGTGAAAACGATGAAACGTGCAGTAGGGATATTTCTTACGCTTTCTTCTTTACTAACATTCTTAATAGTGGATAAGCGTTATCCTCCTATTGAGGGAAAAATAACAACAACAGATTGGAATTCAGGAGTTACAAGAATCACAGTGACACACCAATATCCTTTGGTTTATTGGGTACTTTGTGTCATTTTAATAATTACTTTCATTCTTGGGATTTACTTTATTCTAGCAAAGGAAAAGCAATATGAGGAATATACACTCTGTGATACTCCAGAATATACTAGAAATAATTGAATCGAACTAAAGGGTTCTTTAGTTTAATAGAAAAACATATGCCGACAAAAATTTGTTGGCTTTTTTTGTTACGCATCCGGAAGAAGATACGCAACAAAACAAACACCCATATAGGTTTATGTTTTATCTCCTTTTAAATAAATAAATACTTTTTAGGTATTTATCGCTATCATTAAGTAGTGAATAATACCTATAGGAGAGATAGAATTGAAAAACTTATTTAAGATTATTAGCGCAATTACACTAATTTTAAGTGTAACTTTTGTTGTACCCACGGCAAAAGCAGCAACAAAAACTAATTCTACAACAGACAAAGTTATGTGGGGGAAAGTTGAGGTTAAAGACGGAGTAATAGGAAAAGTTAAAGTATTAAAAGATACTAACGTGTATAAAGTTGTAAGCATGAAGTTAAAGTATGTAAAAAAATTAAAAAAAATGAAGAATATGCGGTATATGGTAAAAGTGAAATAGCTGGTTCGAATACTTACCTATTAGAAAATAAGCTTTATGTGAAAAAAAATTCTAATGTAAAATATGAGACCATTCCAAATGCCAAAATAAAAGAATACAAAAACAGCCTAAAACCAGTTTCATATTTAAGCAAGGTCTTACCTAGTTTAGATTTTGAAATGTCAAAAGAGGAACTAATTACTCTTTTAGATAAAGATCCAACTAAGAATAAACCTGTAAGAATTAAATCAAATTACTTATTTTATTCTTTAGAAGTGAATGACAATGAGATTTTACGCTTGTTTAATGGGGTTAATGATATTGATTCTATGGATTTATACGTAGAATTTAAAAATGATCAGATTTCACTGGCTAGTTTAACTGTAAATATACCTGTTACAAAAAGCATAGATACAGAAAAAGAAGTTCATGACGAGCTATATTTATATGTTAACAACCTAGTCAAAGTATTAGCTGCTCCTGATAAACAGGAAAAGGAAATCTATAATGGAATTCAAAAGGGAATTTCAGAATGGGTGCTTTGGGAAAATGATATAGGGAATGCAGCAGTGCAAACTAATTATGTCTATAATAATGATTCTGCTTATGCTTATGCTTATTCATATACAGATATTACTTTTGTAAATTATGCATTGTATGGACATTAGATCAATATTTTGAACTGCACCCCTTTGTTTGAAGCAAAAACAATGGGGTGCAGTTTTTTATATCATATTGGGAAGATGATGCGACCTACTATTTCTATCCTCTTATGATAAAAAGAAAGGTATAATTTGTTCAGGAGGGGATTGATAGTGAAGGGAAAATTATATGAACTAGAATTAAGACTTGAAAACCTGCAAGATATGGTGCAAATGGTAGATGAATATTCTAGACATATGACTGCCCAAATGTGGACTATGTTAGGTGTTTTTATAACATTATTCATATTTATTATGAGCGGGGCGGCATATTTTCTGATAAGAAATATTGTAAATGATAAGGTAAATAAAGAGATAGATAAACGTTTGATTAACCTATTAAAAGAAAATCCACCTGTATTTAATGCTTCGGGGTCTTCAACGCCTGATGAAAATAAAAGAATTTATTTAAATTCTTCTATAGATGGTATTAGTCAACTTATTCCAGACCAAGTGATGATATTTAACGTATCTCCTGATAAATCTACCTACATGACTTTATCTGATGGTTTAATTCCAATACTTCGAATAAATGAGAATGGAATTGTGGAAATAGAAATACCGGATTATCATGAAAATAATGGAGAAATTCATTGGAAAATTCTATGGCCGAGAATGGAATACGAGAATAAAATTTAATTAATACACCCATAGAGGTGTATTTTTTATGTCCAAAATAGAGAGATAAATTAGAAGGGGGTCCCTAGAGAATAGAAAGGGGCGATAGTAGGTGACGAGATTGGAAGTAGCAGGGATTAAAAGCATTGGGGCTTTGATAGCAAGCTTCGGTGCTTATATATTGGGAATGATAAACGAGTGGGTTGTGGTGCTCGTTTTTTTTATGCTCTTAGATATGGGCACAGGATTACTAAGAAGTTGGATGACGAAAAGTTGGAATAGCACGATAGGGATGGCTGGAGTTATCAAAAAGGTGGCCATTGTTTTTCTTATAGGTATGGCAGGCGGAGTAGAATATATCATTAATGCTGCTGGACAGGATTCAAAAGGGATTGTCATTATTGGAGTAACCTCTTTTTTTATCGTAAATGAAGGGATATCAATCTTGGAAAACTGTGCACAATTAGGCTTACCAATACCGCCTATTCTATATAACGCCCTAGAAAAGTTGAATAAGGAGCCTATCGGAAAGGAACATCTTATTGAAAGAAATCCGAAACTATAGGAAATGGATAAGGCTGAATTGATAAAAGAAGTTGAAGTATTACAAATGGAAATAAAGGTTGATAAAAAAGAAGAAAATTAAAAGGAGATGATTTATATGAGTACAAAAACCGAAAATTTCATTCGACAAGTTAAAGATGGGGCTCTCGCATTATGGGAGGTTTATAAAGTATTACCTTCCGTTGCAATTGCACAAGCAGCATTAGAGTCATCATGGGGAACATCCGGTTTATCTACAAAGTATAACAACCTATTTGGCATCAAAGGAAATTACAGCGGAAACTCGTCAGCAATGCGTACTTGGGAAGTATACGGAGGGGTCACCTACAAAATTACAGCAAACTTTCGTTCATATCCGAATTGGTCCACGTCAATTAAAGATTATGGGGCATTCCTTAATGTAAACGGCCGTTATAAAAAAGCCCTTGGTCTAACCAACTATAAGGATCAAATTAAGGCTATTCACGAAGCAGGCTATGCAACCGATCCTGGCTATCAAGCTAAGATTATTTCCATCATTGAAGCGAATAATCTTGTTAAATATGATAAAGAGGTACTTGGTAGAAAAAGTACTGCCGTAAAGAATACAGCCGGAAGTACAAAATCTGTCTCTTATACAGTTAAATCAGGAGATACTCTTACAGCTATATCCAACAGATATAACACAAGCGTTAAAGTACTACAAAGCCTGAATGGAATAAAAAATCCTGACAAAATCACTGTAGGTCAAAAACTTAAAGTGCCATACACAGCTGAATTTACTTATCACAAAGTTACAAAAGGCGATACTGTATCTGCTCTTGCAGAAAAATACAGCAGCACAATAAAAAAAATTAAAGATTGTAATGACCTTGATAACAATTACACAATTACTATTGGTCAAAAAATGCGTGTTAAATAATTTAATTGATATGAAAATTATCTGTAACTGGGCTATAGTTCAACATTAAAAAGCCACAGATATTGTGGCTTTTTAATGTCTATTTATTGTTTTAGAGATGCCTGCAATGCTAGCTATATGGTTAGTAAGGAAATCTAATTGTACATTTTTTTTATTTATGTAACTTGTGAATAAATAAATAAATAATTTAAATACTCCATAACCAATCAACGTGCCGATAAAATTACAAATTAAATCATTAATATCTATTTTTCTCTCAGTATACTCTAAAGATAAAGCTAATAAGAACTGAATACCTTCTAATATAATAGGTAGAGTAATTGCAAAAATTAAAATTTTTCTTAGATTAATTTTCATTATAAATGGTAAAAGCAAACCAAATGGTATTGTCATTATTACATTTAGTATTAAGTTTTTGGGGTAATATAATATACCCTCAAATGGAATCAGGTTTATTTGTTTATATATATCAATAGTACCGCGAAACTCAGGAACAATAGTAATAGGGAATTGCGTGTAATTTATTAATTCACAAATATAGATATAGAATAAAGTAAAGAAAAGTAAATAAGCATTTGTTCTTTTTAACATAATTTTTAATACTAATACACATAGTAACCAAATAATAGCCGCGCCCAAAATTATATAATCTTCAAAATATATCCTCATACAGTTCCACCTCTTTTTATGAATGGCAATGGAGTTTTAAAACTTTAGATTTACTAACTCACTAATTTACTGTTTTAGTTTACCTTCGCCAGATATTTTCCAACCAGTATCTTTAGTGGAAATTACAAGGTAGTATTTAGATGATTTTGCTCCAGGTGATTTATCAAATGCTTCATTAAATTTATCAACTTTATTCGGGGTACTAGTACTACTAACATACTGACTTACAGTTCCGTAAAATGTATCTGCACCTGAATCATCTTTGTATAAGGCATAACTAACATTTTGACCAGGTGGCTTAGAAGCAGCATAGTCTTTACTAGTTCCTGTATAATATGCTAAGCCGGCAGCCGAAACAGAGCCTATATCTAGAGTATGATAGTTTCCTTTTTCTTTTCCATCTACAGCAACTACTATATTAAAATCGTAAGAGGAAGAAGCTGCAAATGCTGGAATTGCTACTATAAAAGATAATGATAAAACAAATAGAATTGAAAATAATTTCGACTTTAATTTCATTTTTTGTCAACTTTTTTCTAAAATTCTCCATTGCAGTAAAATAATATAACATACATTTATATGCAATTATAGTTTTTTTTTATTCTTTTAGAAAAATAATACTTAATATAGTTTGTAGCATTGGGTTTTTATTTTTCTTTTTTCTCTCATTATTCAAGGTCTATTTATAGCTTCTGTACTGTAAATGATTATTCTGCAATAAAATCCTCGTCAAAATAAAACTTTGTCATCAATTTGTTCACAATCCCGTTGAAGTATGCAAACTGCCCCTTAATCATTTTAGTTCCAGCTTTAACTTTCATAGCAAACTCCTTGAATACTCTGTTACCAATTTGTATTTCCTGAGACTTGTTAAATGCTCTGGATCCTGTGGAATGGTTTATAACTCTGTTGCATTGCTTAACGACCTTCCAAAATTCTTGAATCGTTTTAGCTTCATGATAAAAAGCACTTGCTAGGTTAGCAAAGTTATCTGGTACCCATGCAGCTACAAAGTTTGCTTTGAGTAGGTTATCAACAGATTTATCCACATGAGAAAGAGAAGGGGCGTTGTTACGTTCTTTATATCTTTTAATATTTTGTTTTAAGGAACTAGTAGTTGTTTTAATGGTAGGACACTTCTTGTCCACTTTCACAGGGGTCTTGTCGGTCACTTCTTCATTTACAGGTTGGATGATGATAGCATTAGCTGTTTGCATCATATCTTTTTTACGCTTCATAGGTATCTGCTTGATCATGCCTAGATCCACTAGTTTCTGCATTAGGCGTTGTACTGTTTTATAAGATAGTTTTAGCTTTTCTGCGATCGTATTTTTACACATGTAGCTCACACCGATTTGCTTACAGCTGTGGCGTTTAAGAACTTCCAGTAATGCAATAAGTCTAGCTTGTACATCTGCACGTTTAATAGACGTACGAATAATGTCTCTGTACACACGGACTGCTTTATTCATTTCTTCTCTTTCTGTGAAAGATGATAGGTTGTTATATGATTCGTCATTTGCTATTACATCGATACGTTTCTTCATTAATTATTCGTCTCCTTTTAGGAAACAAAAAAGCAACGATTCACCAATGATTAGCAAACCGTTGCGAAGAAACCCAAAATGTATTAAACTACATCTAGGGTACAGCAAGTGTTTGCCTATCGAGAGTAGGCGGACGGTATAAGAGTGTTGGTAGCACTACTTATACACGCTGTGCTCTTTTGTTTTTTATAATTAATATCTGCCCATATAATTGCCCATGGATTGCCCATAAAAGTTAGATGGATTTTGATTTATAATGATTATATTCATTTGGGAAATCACGATAATTAAGCATATTTAATATGTTTTTATCCGTTTTACTTCTATAGAATATGTTCCGCACGCAAGTTCACCCTTGGGAACGCGAACAATATATGAGCACGTATTAATTATTTGAACCCTTGACGCTCTAAGCGTTGAGGGTTTTTATTTTGTGGGTGAATACTTTATATTTATGCTTACTTTTTAAATACCTATTTTCAAGACAGAATTTTGTTTATAGATGCATCAAAAATTTACAAATTAGTAAATAAGATGGAATAAATTTATTTTATTAGTAATTTTATGTATAATAGTTAACTGAATGAGTTAATAATACAATGATGCAAAGTTCATATGATTCAATTGAGAAAAAAAAGAGAAGAAATGATCTTTTTTGAAGGTAGCATGGGCTAACTTCCCCAGAAATAATTTATGCAAGTCAACAGTTAGATCACCTCCTGAATGGATTACGCCTCACATGATACAATTTAAATCAAAAATGATTGCGCTTACACTCCACTCGATAAAAGTTTTTTAAAAAGAGGTTTGTACAAGCTTCCATCGTCTTAATCACATAATTCTATAAATTACAAAAAATAGGAAGTGTTAAATTGGAAATTAAAATTTCTGAAGAGAGTTATAACCATAATTTAGTTATGAACGAACGCAAAATTTTAATACCCTCTTCGGCTTTTGGGATTCTTCGAGAGCAACTGGTTAGGAACATAGGAATAGAGAGACTTAAAGGTTTTCTTTTTCATTATGGTTGGGAAACGGGCGTTAGTGAAGCCAAAGAGGCTTTGAAAACTGATATATCGTTAGAATCATTAATCAAAGTTGGACCTATTCTTCATGTTAAAAACGGTCAAATCAGTGGTTTTAAGCATGAATGCAATGTTGAGTTGGATGAAGACCAAACAATTATATCTTATCATGCAACTGGTACTTGGATTGATTCTTATGAGGCAGCCGAGCATATTAAACGAATTGGCCTATCTAAAACTCCTGTTTGTCATACACTTATTGGTTATTCAAGTGGTTTTATGTCAACCGTAAGCGGGGAACCACTTATGGCTAAAGAAATAGCATGTGTGGGAAAGGGAGATTCAGCATGCCGCTGGATCTTAAGGACACAAAAAGAATGGGAAAGTGAACTACAGAAAGATGAACAGCCTTTTTATAATGAAACACCTATATTGAAGGAATTAGAGTATACATATGAACAATTGCTTGAGCAAAAGAATTTCATTACACGATTAGCCAATTTTCAAAAAAAGTTAACGGAAGAGATAGCTCGAGGAAGTGATTTGCAAACGATAGCCAATATGGTATATGACATCGTTCAAATTCCGATCATGATTGAAGATATAGATTTTCAAACCATTACCTATTCGGGTTTATCTAAAGAGAAATATTTGGAACTAAACGCGGATCTGGAACAATATATTCAAGAAAACGAATCAAAAAATATGTTAGAAAGAAAAGATAGGAATCCAAGAGTATTTAGGAAAAAAGCATTGAAAACCACTATACAAGAACGTCTCATTACTCCTATTCTTGTACAAAAGGAAGTTTTAGGATATTGTTCTTTTATTTATGAAGACATAAAAAATGATAAACAAGAAGAAGATTATTTACTTTTAGATCGTTTTGCAAATGCGGCTTCTCTTATTCTATTAAATGAGAAGACTAAGTATGAAACTTTTGAGAGAATGAAAGGAAATTTCTTAGAACAAATATTAGATTCACAGTTCCCTGCTAGTGAACTAATCAAAAGAGGAAAATATGCTGGTCTAGACCTTGAGCAGCCTTATTATATAACGGTAATGGAATATAAGAATACACAAAGTTCTATTGAAAAAGAATTTCTTTTCCAGGAACAAATTTTCGAAATTGCTTTTCGCTACTTTACTGAAAAAAACCATAATATATTAGTAAGTCAACATGATGGAAAGATCATCTTATTTATTACGAACGATACCGTCCGAAATTCCACAATTTATAATATGATCAAAGAATTTCATGAATTTATGATGCAAAAATATCCACAAGGTGAATTTAAGTTTGGAATTAGTAATGTGGGTGATGATATTAAGAATGCATCAAAATATTATGAGGAAGCAACAATTGCCTTACGACTAACGATAAAGAAGAAAATTGTTCCATTCCAAACATTAGGAATCGTTGGGGTGCTGATTAACTCGAATAATAGAAACGGAATTAAAATGATCGCCGAGCAGGAACTCGGACCTTTATATGACCTGAAGGAACCAAAAACAATCGAACTTATTAAAACGTTATATTCTTTCTTGTTAAATGGTGGAAAACTGGAGCAAACTATGAGTGATCTATCACTATCAATGAGTGGGTTGCGGCATAGGATTAATAAGATAGAAAGTTTGCTAGAAAAAGATCTCCGAGATTCGAATGAAACGCATCAATTATTACTGATTATAAAATCCTTAATTGCTTTAGGTGAATTAGATCTCGAATAAAAAGTTCATTAATACAAGAGAGACCATCCAGTTTTTAACTGGTTGGTCTTTCTTGTTTTTTTGAGAAATAACTTCATCCGCTGTTTATAGATGGACAACAAAATGCTATAAAAAGGAATTTTATGAACAGTTTTTGTTCTAGTCTGAATATTTTAAAAACATTACACTGTATTTAGACGGTTACAAGTAATAGAGAGCTTGAAACACGTGAATGTAAGCGGTATCAAATATTTAATTCATTAGTTCAATCACTTTTCCTTTTCATTATAAAAAATAAGAAGCCGTCAAGGAATGAAAAATAAACAAATGAGGTGAAGATATGGGAAACATGGCACTAAAAGAAGAATATATGACAGTTGAACAGATATTAGCAGGAGCCGAAAAAGTTGGGAAACTAGCGGAACAAGAAGCGCAGGAAGCAGAGAAAAATGCGACGATTTCTGAGAATGTTATCAATCTAATGAAAGAAACACAAATTTCTAGATTAATGCTACCTAAGAAATACGGTGGACCTCAAATCGATTTAAAAACGTTTGCAAAGGTTGTCCGTAAGGTTGCCAATTATAACATTTCCGCGGCTTGGTTGGCATATCTTTACCCTCTCCATAATATTTTGCCCTCTTATCTTCCGGAAAAAGGCAGAGATGAAATAGTGAATCAAGGTGGATTAATTTGCGATGTATTTGCTGCAATTGGAAAAGCAGAAAGAGATGGTGATGGGTACCGGATTAGTGGAAAGTGGAATTTTGCGAGCGGTGTCCTATATTGTGATTGGATAGGGCTTGGGGTTGAAATGCAATTTCCCGATAGTATAAAACCAGAGGTTGCTTTGCCGATTTTACGAGCATCAGAAATTCAAATTGTGGAAAATTGGGATACATTTGGGCTTAGAGGTTCTGGAAGTAACCAAGTGATTGTGGATAATGTATATGTTCCCATGGAACGTATTTTACGGTTAAAGGATGCTGAATCAAAACGAAAACCACCAGAGGAAGACTATGATAAGGAATATCCTTTATACCATGTTCCATTTTACCCTGCTTTTTATCTCGGATTTCCAAACATGGCACTTGGCGGTGCAGAGCGTATCCTCTCAGAATTTAAGAAGCTTACCGAAAACCGTGTTCGATTAATGGACGGAATACGGGAAAGTGAGTCACCTCGCAGCCAAAGAGTTCTAGCTGAAATAACAACGGAATTTCACGCTGCAGAAGGATTGATGGAACAATATATTCGTTTATTAGAAAACTATGAAAAAGATGGTGCGGAAACCGGATTAGCAGAATTCTTTGCAATTAGGACGAAAATAATCAAAATCTGTACGGATATCGCGGTAAGAGCTCTTTCAACACTTGGAGGTGCTGCTCTCTATAAGGGCGGTACAATGGAATTGTTTATAAGGGATATCTTATCCGTAGCCACTCATAAAACATCATTATATGAAGATTCAGTAGCTGCTTACGGTAAGGAACTATTTGGATTTGATGGAGAAGTTAGGGGATAAAAAGGGCAGTTAGTGATTGGATAATAGAATATCTAATTCAAAAACCAGGAGGTTCTGAGAATGGATGATCGTCAATTTCGTAATGCAATGGGTAAATTCGTAACAGGCGTAACGGTAATTGTAACAGAAGTGGATGGCGTGGAGCATGGAATGACTGCAAATGCTTTCATGTCCGTATCACTCGACCCGAATCTAGTGGTCATCTCACTTGCTGAAAAAGCACAAATGCTCGGAAAGATTAAACGGAGCAAAACGTTTACAGTCAATATTCTTGCTGACAATCAACAGGAGTTATCGATGGTTTTTGCTGGGCAGAAAAAGGAACAACAGGAAGTTGTGTTTGACCGTCTTGATGGGAAACCAGTGATCCCGGGTGCAGTGGCACAAATTGCCTGTGAAGTATCGGTGGAACATGTCGAAGGTGATCATACGCTGATTATTGGTAAAGTGACCGATATTCATTTAGAAGAATCTGAACCGCTTATTTTCTATAGCGGACGATACCGTTCATTGTCAGAAGCGCAACCTGTAATCGTATAGTGACATGGGAGGAGACTGTATGGAAACGATTTATTTGAACCGAGAAAATTTGGCCACTTGGCAGGAAAAGGCTAGACCGAATGTTATGGCTCTTGGATGTTTTGACGGTCTCCATCTTGGACATTGTAAAGTGATCGAAACAGCTTTACAGAAGGCGAAAACAAGAAATATATCGTTAGCGCTTATGAGCTTCTTCCCCCATCCGAAAACTGTATTATCGTGTGGAAAAGAACAAGTAAACTATTTGATGCCGTTAGGTGAAAAAGAGGAACGACTTCGTAAACTTGGGGTCGATACGTTTTATATTGTTACATTCGATGAAGAATTTGCTGCTCTTTCGCCAGGACAGTTTGTCGCCAGTTACTTGATCAATCTCGGAAGTGTTCATGCAGTTGCAGGTTTTGACTTTTCATATGGATGCAAGGGTGCTGGACATATGGATCGGCTAAAAAACGACTCCAGAGGTATTGTTGATGTAACGAAGGTAGAAAAAGTAGAACACCATGGCGAAAAGATTAGTTCAACTTGTATACGCGAAAAACTGTTAAAAGGGGATGTAAATGAGTTGTATGATCTTCTAGGAAGATCCTACGAAGTAAAATGTGACTGGGACGGAAATTCATTTGAACTTCTCCCGTATTATACGCTCCCTGCCTCCGGTCGCTATGCTGTTACGTTGAAAAATGAGATGAAATCAATGCAAACAGAAGTGATCGTAATGAAGAAGCAAGGAGTTCAATCTCTAAAATGTGTGATAGAGATTCCCCCATTCATGGAAGGGAGACTATCCATTGTGTGGCATCGCCATATCCCGGAAGAAAAGGTTCAAATACATGACGAGAGAGTACTAAGCTATTAAGTGGGTCAAACGGTGGAAAAATGGATTATTTTAGGAATTTCGGAAAATGAAAAATAGGTTAATTCAAGTTTTCATGAGTGACTCCGTAATCGAAAGAGGTTAAAAAGAAAGCGCTTTAGAGACGAATTTTAGAAACTTCAACCAGCAGTGTTAATCAGGCTGGATGGATTAAACAGGAGGATGACTTTGAGTTTAAACAATACGGATAAAAGTATCGAGTATTCTCAATATCTGGAGCAGGCAGAACAAAATCAAGAGGGAGTCTCTCCTCTCACTGAATTGGACCCGGATCTGACACAGGACGAGGCGTATTATATTCAATTAAAAACCATTCAGAAAAAAGTAGAAGCAGGTCAGAAAATAGTAGGGAAGAAGATTGGATTAACTTCAAAAGCCATGCAAAATCTTTTGGGAGTGGATCAGCCGGATTATGGTCATTTACTAGATGGGATGGCAATTGAAAATGATGGCGAGATTTCATTAGAAAAAGTGATGCAGCCAAAAGTAGAAGCAGAAATTGCTTTTGTATTAAAAGATGACTTAACAGGGCCAAGGGTAACGATCGAAGATGTACTGAATGCCACTGCTTATGTGGTTCCTGCTTTAGAAATTGTAGATAGTAGAATTAAAGATTGGAAAATTACATTGCAGGATACGATTGCCGATAATGCTTCTTCAGGATTATATGTACTCGGAGGAAAAATTCTTTCTGTTCATGAGATTGACCTAGTTCAAGAAGAAATGGTTTTTTATAAAAATGGTGAAATCATGAATTCAGGGGCAGGAGTAGAGGCTCTTGGACATCCAGCTAATTGTGTCGCTTGGCTGGCCAATAAATTGTTTGAATACGGTATAACGCTTAAGAAGGGAGAGGTTATTCTTTCAGGTGCTCTATCGGCCGCAGTTATTGGAGTTCCAGGGGATCATTTCCAAGCACGCTTTGGTCATTTAGGAGAAGTCAGTGTTCGTTTTTCTCAAAAGTAATAATGAATTGGTAAGGAGAGGAAAAGATGTCTAAAGTGAAAGTAGCGGTTCTAGGGTCTGGAAATATCGGGACAGACCTGATGATGAAATTGGAGCGTTCAAACGAGTTAGAAGTAACGACGATGATTGGAATTGACCCAGACTCAGAGGGGTTGCAAAGGGCTAAAGCAAAAGGGTATCACGTGGTTGATACCGGGTTAAAGGGTTTTCTTGAAACTGAACACGATGTTGAAATCGTATTTGATGCTACTGCCGCAAAAGCACATATCCGTCATGCAAGAATGCTGCGGGACGCGGGGATTATTGCCCTTGATTTAACACCAGCTGCAGTGGGTGAATTGATTGTGACATCTGTCAATTTAGAAGAACATATTGATAAAGATAACGTGAATTTAATAACATGTGGCGGGCAGGCAACGATTCCCATTGTTCATGCGATTAACCGTGTTAGTCCAGTTGATTATGCAGAGATCGTTGCAACGATTTCAAGTAAAAGTGCAGGTCCTGGAACACGTGCGAACATCGATGAATTTACTGAAACAACAGCAAAAGGAATCGAAAAGATTGGCGGTGCTAAAAAAGGGAAGGCCATCATTATCTTAAATCCAGCTGAACCACCGATTTTGATGCGCGATACGGTTCATGTATTAGTGGAAGAAGGCAGTATGAACGAAGTAGCTGTGATTCAATCGATTCAAGAGATGGTCCAATCTGTTCAATCTTATGTACCAGGTTATCGCTTGCGAACAGAACCGATTATTGAAGGAAATAAAATAACTGTACTTATCGAGGTAGAAGGAGCAGGCGATTATTTGCCAAAATATTCAGGTAACCTTGATATTATGACCGCAGCAGCCGTGCGAGTAGCTGAAACAATAGCAAAAAAAAGACTTGCTAAAGAATCAGTCTAAGGAGGGATCATGTTGGGAAACAAACGAGAAATTATCTTAACAGAAGTTGCATTACGCGATGGAAGTCATGCTGTTGCGCATCAATATACAGTAGAACAAATATTGAATATCGCAAAAGGGTTAAATGAGGCTAAAGTACCTTATATTGAAGTAACGCATGGGGATGGTCTTGCAGGTTCTTCTCTGCAATATGGATTTTCCCGCACTAATGAACTTGAGTTAATTGAGGCAGCTGTTGCTGTATGCGATACATCGAAAATTGCGGTTTTGTTACTGCCAGGAATCGGGACGGTAAAGGAATTAAAACAGGCAGCAAAACTTGGTGTGAAAATGGCAAGAGTGGCAACTCATGTAACCGAAGCTGATGTATCAGCTCAACATATTGCTGCAGCGAAAGATCTAGGTCTTGAAACAGTTGGATTTTTGATGATGTCCCATATGGCACCGATTGCAAAGCTAGTTGAACAAGCTAAGCTTATGGAAAGCTATGGAGCGGATATTGTTTATATGGTTGATTCAGCTGGAGCGCTTTTGCCACATCAAGTAACCGAGCGAATTAAAGCATTAAGAGAGCATATTGGAGTTGAAATCGGATTTCACGGTCACAATAATTTATCTCTTGCGATGGGTAATACGATTGCATCCATTGAAGCAGGGGCGACACGCGTTGATGGAAGCATTCGCTGTCTAGGCGCGGGTGCTGGAAATACGCAAACAGAAGTGCTGGTTGCTGTTTTGGATCGAATGGGTATTCAAACGGGCGTAGATTTGTATAAAATCATGGATCTTGCTGAGAATATTGTGGCCCCTATCTTACCAAAACCACAGGAAATTACGAAAGACAGTCTTGTACTTGGGTATGCAGGTGTGTATTCTAGCTTCTTATTGCATGCTCAGCGTGCAGCAAAAAAATATGAAATTGATTCACGTGATATTTTAATAGAATTGGGGCGCTGTAACGTGGTTGGCGGTCAAGAAGATATGATAGTAGATGTAGCAGCGGAAATCGCTCAAAAAAGAACAGCATCCATCACTTACTAATATTTTAATAGATGAATAGTAAGTTTGTTTTCATCCTATACGAACGACTGTTAAATGATGGAGTAATTTTTGGATTGTCAATTAAACAAAAATAATAGAATGCGGGAGTGACGAAAAATGATTTTACGTTTAGGGCAAATTGAACTTTTTGTAACTGATTTAAACAAATCCAAGGAATTTTATGTGGATGTATTAGGCTTTATAGAAGTTGAAAGAACGGAAAATAACTTATATCTAAAAGCTACAGAGGAATTTGATAAATACACGTTGATCTTAACTCAAAAACCAGTTGCAGCATTAGGTAGCTTTGGATTACGGGTTTCAACCCCTGATTATTTAGAGGTATTAAAAAGAAAACATGATGAAGTAGGAATTAGAACGGAACTTTGTCTAGATAGCCCACATCCTGGTAGAGGACCTTCTTTAAAAGTAGCTGAGCCAAACGGACATTCAGTAGAATTCTATCATTCTATGGAGCAAATTGATGTTAGTAATCCAGGTGGTGGTGTGAAAGCACTTCCAATGCGTCACACTCACCTTCATAGAGGAATTCCACCTATTCGCATAGATCACATGAATTTACGTGTTCCTGATGTGGATAAAGCGCTTGAATACTGGAATGGTGTACTTGGTTTTAGTATTTCAGAATATGTACAAGGGAAAGATGGAAAATTTGCGGCATGGACTCGTGCGAACGCAGCTACTCACGATGTAGCATTAGTGAAACACAAAGAAACAGCATTGCACCATATTGCTTATACAGTAGATGGGGTTGCTGGGGTCGTAAGAACAGCTGACTTGTTAGCAGACGCAGGGTATAGAGATTCTGTTGAATACGGTCCAGGAAGACATGGAGTATCGAATGCATTCTTCTTATATATAAGAGACCCAGATGGACATCGTATAGAAATTTACTCTGGAGATTATAACAGAGATACTGATTTAGCACCAATTGGCTGGACACAAGAAGATTATGAGAAAAACGGTCGTTTATGGTGGGGGCCAACCGTACCAGAACGCTTCTTTGAGACAACTCCTGTTAATTCAGAGTGGATGAAATCTGCTGTTCATAAATAATTTTATCAAGGTAGTCAACAATTCATAAATAGTGTACCTGATACCATCTTGAGTGGTTTAGGAATTTTAATCAATCAAGAACTACGCGAAAAATTAACTAAATTATTTAGAAATGGATAATTGTCTAAGCAAAGTAATTTCATGCCAGTAGAGCACGTAACCTTTACATAATTATACTAAGAAGGCTACTAGTTCTACTGGAAGAGGGGTTCGTTTCTACTTAATAGAATAGCTAATTGGCCCAGTTATTTAATAGTTTTTAGAAAAGGGAGAGATTGATATGACAATGTGGACAGACTTAGCTGATCTGGAATATAAACTTCATTATATAGATGCTAACGGAATTAGAACAAGAGTTTTGGAAGCTGGCAAGGGTGATCCACTAATTTTACTCCATGGTACTGGGGGGCATATTGAAGCTTATGCAAAAAATATCAGAGGCTTAAGTGAACAATTTCGAGTCATCTGTATTGATATGGTCGGTCATGGTTATACAGAAAAACCGAATAGACCTTATGGTATAGATTATTATAGTGATCATTTATTAGGGGTCATTCAGTCATTAGGTTTGTCGAAAGTGTTTCTTTCAGGTGAATCATTAGGTGGTTGGGTAGCAGCTTGGTTTGCAGCCAATCATCCGGAATATGTGAAAGCTATGGTTTTAAACACTCCAGGAAATGTTAATAACAAGCCTGAAGTCATGCAAAAACTAAAAGAATCAACGATAAAGGCGGTTGTTGAAGCGAACTATGAAAATGTAAAAACAAGACTTGAATGGTTAATGTATGATAAAAGCCAGGTAACAGAAGAACTAATAGAATCTCGGTATAATATCTACACTCAACCATCTTATCAAGAAGCTGTTTACCATATTGTGTGCCTTCAAGATATCGAAATGCGAAAACAATACAGTTGGGACCCATCTTGGTGCGGAAAAATTAATGTGCCTACTTTGTTAGCATGGACGAGCCATGATCCTACCTCAACTGTAGAAGAGGGAAAACCTCTTCAGGAAATGATTCCAAATAGTGATTTTATGGTCATTCAAGATGCAGGACACTGGCCTCAATGGGAAAAACCTGAAGCTTTTAATAGTGTGCTATCTACCTTCCTAATGAAAAATAGTGATATAGTGTCAGCAAGATAATATGTGATTTTTAATCGTATAAACTGGTAGTACTTCCCCTCCCAAGCTTAGAGGAAGCATAGGTGGGGGGGGAGGGCTTTTAAAACCCGATTGTTTCAACTAGCTAGCACTGTCCTCGAAAAGCGGTGGAGAAATATCATCAATTCTACTTCACCATTAAACTTTCAAAACATATTATGCAAGCGTTATGCCTCTTAAATAAAAAAATCAAAAGAGGGAGGTTAGGTTATGGTTCAAAAGGAAGCAAAAAGTGCTAGAGTATCAAAAACAGCGTGGGTAGTGATCATACTTTTATTCTTATTGACGGTTATCAGTAATGCAGATAAGGCGATTATTGGATTTGCCTCCGTTTCAATAATAAAGGAATTAGGATTGACCCCGGAGCAATGGGGAGTTGTAGGCAGTGTTTTCTTCTTATTATATTCTTTATCAGCAGTCTTAGGTGGAGCACTCGCTGATCGAATTGGAACGAGAATAGTGATAGTTGGTATGGTAGCGATTTGGTCTATCGTTCAGTTTTCAACTTTGTTTGTGACAAGCTTTTCGTATTTGTTAATTACTAGAATCATTTTAGGGGCAGGGGAAGGACCTTCCTATTCTTTAGCGATGACTGCCGCTGCTAAATGGCTCCCTAAAGAAAAGCTTGGAATAGGCTTAACGCTAGTATCCATTGGTGGTCCTCTTGGAGTAGCGATATCAGCCCCAATCTTAATGCATCTTATTTTAGCTTATGGATGGCGTTCAGCTTTTGTAACCACGGGAATCGTGGGTGTAATTTGGATTGTTTTTTGGTTATGGTTAGTAAAAGAAAAAAGTGATTCGATAGTTGAATCATCGGCGACAAAAAACGCTTCTGATCCATCTTCTAACCTCTCAGAATCAAAATTTTCATCTGTATTGCTTTCTAAAAATTTCATCTTAATTGCTTTATGTGGCTTTGCGACCTATTGGTCATTTACTATTGGTTTAAACTGGCTACCAAATTATCTCGAGAATGTTCGCCAATTAAGTGCAGAACAATTAAAGATCGTTGTAGCGTTACCATGGATTCTCATTACCATTTCGCAGATTGTATTCTCGACAATTTCCGATCGTCGGTATCGTAAAACTCAAAGTTTTGTCAGGGCTCGTGTGTTTGTTCTTGGACCTGTCATGTTGGCGGGAGCGGTCTGCTACTTTCTTGGAACGATGGTAAGCTCTAACTTCATGGCTATCACGTTCCTATCGCTTGGATTAACGTTTGGATGTATTACATTAGTCCAAGGTCCAGCAATATTAGTGGACCTCGTTTCAAAAAAACACCAAGGAAAAATCCAAGGTTGGTTTATGGCCTTTACTTCATTAGGTGGTATAGCTGGCCCATACGTCACAGGGATTCTTATTGAAAATTCTTCAAATTCAAGGACGGGTTTTCATTACTCATTTCAGCTATGTGCATTGATTCTTCTTATTTTTGGCGGGCTGGTTTGGGCTGCTGTACGCCCGAAGAAACTTGAAAATACATCAAAAACATCAAAAACATCTTCCGCGTTAATCAAAAATATACCAAGTTAAGAACGGTTGACAATGATAAATATCCAGCGTTCTTTTACAAGGATGGGATAAGGTACTTTATTAAGATCTACAAAGATTGAAGTTAAATGAAATTAAAGCTATTAGGATAAAAGAGTAGGTGATTATAAGTAAAGTAGAATACTAACGAAAAAATAAGTCATCCTTACAAAAGGAAGGCTTTTTATTATGCCTATATATAGAAGGAACGTGCTTAATGGGGGATGGATTAATGATTAGTAGCTATTAAAAGGTAGTTATACTTGGAACTAAGATAATCGATAAATAAAAGTACGCACATCCGGGCTAAAAACAGGCTGGATTATTAAGTTACTTAGATGGAGAGGCGAAGAGATATAAAAATGCCGGTTATATACTACAGAAATACTATCGTAGGTTCCAGTACAGTCATTTTAAAAGAGTTTGAATATATTGAAGGTAGGACAACCTTGTTTACGTTTGCCATCTAGGAACGAAACTGATGAGTGTTATAAGCTTAGTCCATAAATTTGTAATCAAGGAGGAGAACAACTAATGGCAACGATAGAACAGCAAAATTTCATCAATAAATTAGGAATTCCTGCAAGAGCGGACTTCGAAAGGACGAATATCTTACCAAGTCTCATTATCGCCCAGGGAATATTGGAATCCGGATGGGGAAAGAGTGCGCTAGCGATAAATGGTAATAATTTATTCGGCATTAGAGGGGACTTTAATGGCGAATCGATATTAGGGACTGATAAGGATATTGATAGAAATGGAAATCCTATTCCCGTTATTGTTCCATTTCGAAAATATCCCTCATTTGCAGAATCCATTAAGGATCATGCAGACATGTTAACAAAACCGAGGTATTTAAAAGTCGTACAAGCCAAGGATTATAAGCAAGGTGCGCAGGCTTTATTTGATAGCGGATATGCTGGTGATGTGAATTACCCTGCCAAATTAATCGAAATAATAGAGAAATATAAGCTCCATGAGTGGGATCAGGTGGAAATCTATCACATGGTCGTATCGGGTGACACAGTTTCACTCCTAGCTAAAAAGTATGATAGCTTAATTGCAGATATTAAAAGGTGGAATTACCTTAACGATAAATATGTTATAAAAATCGGACAGAAATTAAGAGTTAAATAGGTTTTCTATGCGAAAATAGAAAAAAGCTTAAAAGTTTTAATAAAAAAATTTCGTATGAAAGATCTGACCATGATAACCTTAAAGCTAAAGGTATGCGTATAAGGGGAGGAAACAATATGACTAAAAAATCGCTAATGCTTTCTCTTCTATTGTCACAGGGGCTATTCTTTGCAGGACTACCGATTTTCCTTCAACTTCTTTTATACTTGAATCAATGGGTGATTATGGTTGTTTGGTTCTGTACCATTGTCTTTGTGGCACTCATCGTTTTGGGGATCAGGGGAGAATCCATTACATTACCGCGGTGGTGTTGGCATATAACAATGGTTAGTTACAGTGTTTCTATATTAGTCTTACTATTCTTCCGCCCAAAAGGACAGGAGCATACTTATAATTTCACTCCTTTTTCTACAATTTTAGCTTATTTATCAAATGATTCTTATTGGCTTGTTTCATTTTATAACCTTAGTGCGAATATCGTGTTATTCATTCCTCTTGGACTGTTCTTACTATACAGACAAGGGAAAAAAATGACTGTTATGCACAGATTCCTGATTCCTTTTTTCTTGATTTCAAGCATTGAAATTGGTCAGTATGTTTTCAAAAGAGGAAGTTTAGATATAGATGATCTTATTCTGAATCTAACTGGGGTATATTTGGGGTATTTCCTGTATCATTGGTTCGTGAAAATAATTGTTATTCTCCCAAAAATCAGAGTGCAATGTATGACCGCTAAAAAAAATGAAAAGCCAGCTTGTCCATGATACGACAAGCTGGCTTTATGTTTATCTTAAGCCTTTCATAAAGGATTGTATCTTTGGTGAGATTGCTAATAAGATAAATCCTAAAACGAGAGAAGAAATACCGATTACTCCGAAATAAACCATTTCTGTTTTTTCTGAGTAAAATCTAACAATTTGAGCGTTTAATGCCTGAGCTGCTGCATTAGCTAAGAACCATAAGCTCATCATCTGTGATGAGAAGGCCGATGGAGCAAGTTTAGTCGTAGCTGACATTCCAACAGGTGACAAGCAAAGCTCTCCAATTACTACAAGGAAGTAGCTAAGTACAAGCCATAATGGACTAACTAGGGAACCGGCACCTCCGAAATACGATGGAACCAAAATCACTAAGAAAGATAAACCAGCAAAGAATAAACCAATCGAGAATTTTTGAGGGATGGTTGGCTGGCGTTTCCCTAATTTAACCCATAACCATGCGAATATTGGAGCTAATGTAATAATGAACAACGGATTCAAGGATTGGAACCATGCAGGTGAAATGGTGAAACCAGCAAATTCTAACTGAGTCCGTTTATCAGCATAATTCGCTAAAATAGTTGAGCCTTGTTCTTGGATTGCCCAGAACATGACAGCAGCTATAAATAAAGGAATATAGGCTATTAAACGAGATCGTTCAACAGAAGTTGTTTTTGGACTACGATACATGACAATGAAATACATAGTAGGAATAAGAATTCCAAGAATACCAACAAGACCGATAAAACTATTTAGTGTTAAAGTGCCTGTAACAATAGCGATGGCACCGATGATTGCAATAATTATTATGGCTAGGCCAATCTTGGTGTAAACGGATTTTCTTTCCATAGGGTCTAAAGGATTGACAGGCTCTACTCCTGCAAGACCTAAGTTCTTTTTCTTTGTAGCCATAAAGACGATTAATCCTATGAACATACCAATTGCGGCTATACCAAAACCAAGGTGGAAATTGTACTTCATTCCAACTGTTCCGACAATTAGAGGAGCAATGAATGCACCCGTGTTAATCCCCATGTAGAATATGCTGAAACCGGAATCTCGACGGTCATCGCCTTCAGCATAGAGATCGCCAACAATGCTGGATACATTTGGTTTTAAAAGGCCTGTTCCTAGTACGATTAGTACCATGGAAACGAAAAACATGGAAATGCTACCGGGGATAGCCAGTGCAATGTGACCCAGCATAATCAATATACCACCGTAAAAGACGGCTTTGGCTGTCCCAAAAATCCTATCGGCTAACCAGCCACCGATAATCCCTGACATATATACTAACGATCCGTAAATGGATACTATGGCAAGAGACGTTTTTTCATCAAGCCCTAATCCACCTTTAGATACCTCGTAGTACATATAGTATACAAGAATGGCTTTCATTCCATAATAGGAAAAGCGCTCCCAAAATTCTGTGAAGAAAAGAGTGAATAGACCTTTAGGGTTTCCGAAAAAACCTCTTTGAGGAATGCTATCCAAAATTTTCTGTTTATTCATCGATGACATACATTCAACTCCCTTTTATTATAGTATAATAACTTTTCTTTTATCGGTTGTAAAGAATATTTAGTGTATTTTAATAATAATTCTTAAGAGGTGCATTATTACTAGTGCCTATGTTAAAAATAGTTCTATTTTACCTCTTTTTATTATGAAAATCCCCTCAAATGATTGATGGTATTTTACTCTCATAATTTGGTTTCGGAAACTCATATTTTTGACATTTCGCAAAATGTAAATGAGATAATCCAATGAAATAGTTCAATGGAATAAGATGGAACATTTATATTCACTGTAATACAGCCATCTTTGCGAAAATTTGTATTCCATATATTTAGAAATAGAGGGATAACAGTTAAATGATATTAGAGAATAAAAAATAGTTAAATTGTCTTATCGACAAAAAAAGACAAAATACTTATTCTAGTATAGAAAGCAATTTGATTGTTTTCTTTTTTACCATGTTGTGCAGCCAGATAATTGCAGTTATCTGGCTGCTTTTATTATTATAACCATATAACATTATTTAATCGTCCATATGGAAAATTTTAAAATTGAAAAGCTTCATATTAAAGAGAATAATTTAGTAACGGAGAATTATTCCATAAGCATGAATGCACTTATAAGCCGCCTCTTTAAGGTGGCTTTTTATATTGTCGTCCAGTTCCAGTAGGTAATGAATGTGCCCAACATATACATAGAGGATAGGAAGTATTTCCGTTATTTGTTGGTCTGTTCTAATGATAAATTAAATTCATAAATTTAAGGGAAGGGAGGTGGATATCTTTGGAACTGATATGGATGTTAATTGTTGGTGGAATAATTGGATGGCTGGGAAGTCTGATTTTGGGAAGGGATATGCCGGGTGGAATTATTGGAAATATCATTGCTGGATTTGTTGGAGCATGGCTTGGTACAGCAATTTTAGGACCAATAGGACCTGAAACAGAAGGATTTTATATTGTGCCCGCTTTGTTGGGCGCTATAATTGTCGTGTTTATCGTGTCAATAATTATGAGAAACACCAGATGGAGGTAGAATGCTGGTCAACTATCATAAAATGTATTGATCAGGAGCGCAGTGCAGATGAAAGAAATATGTGAGTTGCATTTGTCCATTATTGTTTGAAAAAGCTGTTCAACAATGCTGGACAGCTTTTTTTGTGAAGAGATTTTTAAGTATCAATTCGAATGATGATCAGATTCCCTATAAGACAATATGGCTGTCTTAAGTGCTGCATAATTTCCAATGCTGGCGTATCCATAAAACCACCCCATAAAAATCCCTGTCATTAAGTAATGCCGATGACTAACGAAAATGGAAAGGATTAAACCAAGTCCTAATGCCATGGAAGGTATATATTTTCGGGGAATTGGAAAAAGAATTTTGATGAATTGGGTTAAAATCATGATAGTTGGAATGGCTATCACTGCATCCCAAAAATTTGTATGAATCGTAGGGAAATCCATGGAAACACCACTTTCGAAAGGAAATATGTATTGGGTTAATTTCACCGGTTCTTTAAGGAATATACATCCTAATATTTTTTATTTTTAATCCTAGAATTATTTTTCGCGTAAAAGACACCATAATCTATCAATTCAAAGGCTTTAAAGTAAACGAGTTACTACTCTATTGAAATTCATCTATTCTTTCTGTCATATAAATGGACGAGATACATAGATTATAAAAACAAAAAAAAAGCGCATAGCGCTTTTAGTGAATTTGTCTATATAAACCGATTACCCTTCCAAGGATTTTAACATCTCTTAGAATAATAGGCTCCATATTGGAGTTTTCCGGCTGAAGCCGTATGTAATCCGGTTCCTTAAAGAATCGTTTTACAGTGGCTTCATCATCTTCCGTCATGGCCACGACGATATCTCCATTGTTGGCGTTGCTTTGTTGCTTTACGATGACATAATCACCGTCATGAATTCCTGCTTCAATCATACTTTCCCCCATAATTTCCAGCATGAATACATGATCATCATGTGGAACCATACTTTCTGGAAGTGGGAAGTATTCTTCTATGTTCTCAATGGCAGTTATCGGTAAGCCTGCTGTTACTTTTCCGAGTAGTGGTACGTTAACTACGCTTGTTTTTGGTATATTATTAGCTTCTTCTATATTCAAAATCTCAATGGCCCTCGGCTTAGTCGGGTCGCGTCTGATTAAGCCTTTGCTTTCCAAACGAGATAAATGACCATGGACAGTCGAACTTGATGCAAGTCCCACAGCTTCGCCAATCTCTCTTACGGAAGGTGGATAACCCTTTTGGCGAACTTCATCTTTTATGAAATCAAGAATGTCCTGTTGTCGTTTTGATAGTTTAGTCATATGTGCACCTCTTCCCCATAATTCTTTGCTATATTATAGCATGGCTACCTCCTCTATACAAACATAAGTTCGAATTTCACAGTTGACTGAAACAAACGTTCGTATTATAATTCATTTATAAATTAAAAACGAACGTATATTCGCTATGGAGGGATATTGATGAAAGATTTTTACAAAAATAATATGTATACGATTCTATTAGCAGGATTGGTATTTATCTTTTCAATTTTATTTTCTTTCACATTAGACAAAAATCAAGATAAAAATTTCCTTTCAATTGAAGTAAATGAAGGAGATACCATATGGGAGATTTCCGAGAAATATGATCAGACTGAATTGACAAAAAAAGAATTCATTGGTTGGATAGAAGAGTATAACGGTGTAAGAGCAGATGCTATTAAGGCTGGTCAAATAATTGTCATCCCAGTTGAAAATGAAAAAGTAGTCCAAAGTTTGGCTAGCAAGCAGTAAGTAGTAAAGGTAGGGTCATATGAAAGCAGTCATCTATTGTCGGGTAAGTACAGAAAAAGAAGCACAGGAAACTTCGCTTGCAAGGCAAGAAGAGGAATTAGTGAAGTTAGCGGACAATAAGGGTATGGAAATTGTATCCGTTATAAGGGAGCAGGCAAGTGGTTACGAATTAAATCGTGATGGGATATTTGACATGCTTGATCTTTTTAAAGCAAAAGAGGCAGATGTACTTTTGATTCAAGATGAAACGAGATTGGGAAGAGGAAATGCAAAAATCGCCTTGTTTCATGTTGTTCTTAAAGAAGGGGTTAAAATTTATACACTTTCACATGATGGGGAATTAGAGCTATCGGATTCGGATGCCATGGTTATCCAAATTGTCGGTATAGTGGAAGAATATCAGCGAAAGTTACATAACTTGAAAATTAAACGAGGAATGCTTCGAGCGGTTGGGAACGGCTACCGGCCCCAAAAAAACTTGAAGAACCAAAGAAATTCTACTGGTAGAGAGCGTAAAGAAGTACCTATAGAAGAAATTATAAAACTGCGTTCGAATGGATTAACCTTTGCAGAGATTGCTGCAACGCTTAGAGGATTTGGTTATGACGTATCGAAAGCTACTGTAAACCGCAGATTTCTAGAACATTATCAGATTACACAGGAAAACCAATCTTAGAACTTGTAATTTCACTTTTTTTTTTATACCATGTCAATATCCGTATATATATGAAGGAGCGAAATTATGTTATCAAAAGAAAAACTCGCCCGTATCAATGAACTTTCTAAGAAGGCTAAGGGAGACGGCTTAACGGTAGAAGAGGCGAAAGAACAAACTTCTTTGCGAAGTGAATACTTAGAAACATTCAGGCGTTCGATGGCTGATACGTTGGAACATGTTAAGGTTGTCGATCCTGAAGGCAATGATGTCACTCCTCAAAAAATTAAAAATATAAAAGAAAAAAAAGGTTTGCATTAATTTTGAAGTCAAATTTTGGAACCCTTCATCTGGTCCAATCTGAAGAAATATTAAGCAAAAAAGAGAATGCATCAATGTATGTATTCTCTTTTTAAGTTCAAGCTAACTATGGTAATTCATTAATTAGTAGAAAATTGAAATAGCTGTGAAAGAAATGTCTATTTTAGTTGTGATATTAAGCATGTCAAGATAATATAAAGATGTACATTACAGGAAGGGATGTTTTACACATGTTAGATAAATTAGATGCGCTTTCTATTAATACCATTCGTACATTATCAATTGATGCAATTGAAAAGGCTAATTCCGGTCATCCAGGCATGCCAATGGGTGCCGCTCCCATGGCATATAAACTGTGGACTGAATATATGAATCATAACCCGAAAAATCCTGAATGGTTCAATAGAGACCGTTTTGTTCTATCGGCAGGACACGGTTCTATGCTTTTATATAGCCTCCTTCACTTATCAGGTTACGGATTGACTATCGATGATTTAAAGAGTTTCCGTCAATGGGGCAGTAAAACTCCTGGACATCCTGAGTATGGACATACAGCTGGAGTGGACGCCACCACTGGACCACTTGGTCAAGGAATTGCAATGGCTGTAGGTATGGCCTTGGCAGAACGCCACTTGGCTGAAAGCTACAATCGTGACTCTTATAATGTGGTTGATCATTATACATATAGTATTTGTGGTGATGGTGATTTAATGGAAGGCGTTTCAGCTGAAGCAGCTTCTTTAGCTGGCCACCTTCAACTAGGAAGGCTTGTCGTTTTATATGATTCGAACGATATTTCTCTTGATGGAGATTTGAGCCAATCATTTAGTGAAAGTGTAGCTGACCGTTTCAAAGCGTATGGCTGGCAATATCTGCGAGTAGAAGACGGTAATGATCTACAACAAATCGCAAATGCCATTGAAGAAGCAAAAACGGACGATACTCGCCCAACATTAATTGAAGTAAAGACAGTAATCGGGTACGGATCTCCCAATCGTTCAGGTAAGTCTGCAGCCCATGGCGCGCCTCTAGGTGCAGATGAAATGAAACTGACGAAAGATGCATACAAATGGACTTTCGAAGAAGATTTTTATGTCCCAGATGAAGTGTATACTCACTTTAATGAGTCTTGTGTCGAAGCAGGAAGTAAAAAAGAACAAGCATGGAACAAATTATTTAGTGAATACAAAGAAGCTTACCCAGAGCTTGCTGAACAGCTGGAGTTAGCTATCAAGGGTGAACTGCCTGCAGATTGGGATCAAGAAATTCCAGTTTATGAAGAAGGTAAGACATTGGCTTCACGTGCTTCAAGTGGAGAGGTACTGAATGCATTAGCGAAAAAACTTCCAGGTCTTATTGGGGGTTCAGCCGATTTAGCAGGATCCAATAATACGTCTATCAAAGGTGCTACAGATTTATTACCTGGTAATTACAGTGGCCGTAATATTTGGTTTGGTGTACGTGAATTCGCTATGGGAGCAGCAATGAATGGAATGGTGCTTCACGGTGGCATAAAGGTTTATGGGGGAACATTCTTCGTATTCTCTGATTATTTGCGTCCTGCTATCCGGATGGCAGCTTTAATGGGGCTTCCTGTTACGTATGTATTCACTCACGACAGTATTGCTGTCGGTGAAGACGGACCGACACACGAGCCTATTGAACAACTAGCTTCGTTACGAGCCATGCCAAACCTTGGTGTGATTCGTCCTGCTGATGGTAATGAAGTAGCGGCAGCTTGGAAGGTTGCTATGGAGTCTAAAGATAAACCGACGGCACTTGTATTAACACGCCAAGGTTTGCCAACAATCAAAAATACTTCTGAAACAGCATATGAAGGTGTGGTAAAGGGTGCATACGTCATATCGAATTCTAAAAAAGAAGTAGCGGATGCATTACTGCTTGCTACAGGTTCTGAAGTTAACCTTGCTGTTGAAGCACAGAAAGCTTTGGCTGAAGAAGGAATTGATGTCTCTGTTATCAGCATGCCATCATGGGATCGCTTCGAAACTCAGTCAAAAGAATACAAACAAAGTGTAATTAACCCGGCAGTTAAAAAACGTCTGGCCATAGAAGTGGCTTCACCGTTTGGATGGGATCGTTATACGGGTGATGAAGGAGAAATTTTAGCCATTAATCATTTTGGAGCTTCAGCACCAGGCGGTAAAATCATGCAAGAGTTCGGCTTTACCGTTGAAAATGTCGTGACCCGCGTAAAAGCAATGCTTGCAAAATAATATTGATTAGTTAATGACTGACACCATTTCATTTGGTGTCAGTTTTTTTCTTATATTTAATGAAGAAATTTGAATTATCATAGGGAATATCTTCCTTTCGACAAAAAAAGATGAAAATTTCTCCAGTAAACAACATATCTTGTTAATTTGTCAAGATATAATAAGAATAAATATTTAATCTTTTCAATGTGCCACATATAAGGTTTCAGGGCAAATACTAAATAATATGTTGGTTCATAAATAGGAATCCTAGGGAGGTAGGCTTATGAGAACTTATCAGATTTTTTTGATTGAAGATGAATTTGCCCATCATTATTATGGCAGGGAGAAGCTTTTCTTCAATTTGTTTTTAGAATATATTCAAGCAAAGGGTAGGCTTAAGAGTATTTTGCAAAAACAAATTGAATATGTTACTAAAACAGTTCCAGTAATCCAATTACAGGGAGTTATTGAACAACGGCTAAAGAAGAAAATGAATTTTTGGTCGCAAAACGGTAAATACTATTTAGAAAAAACAAATGGTACAAGCACAAGTAAAGCAGCTTTAACCTTTGAAGGCGATTCCATAATACTCAAAGCTGAAGGTGACTATGAAGCGGAGACTGCTTTCTTCGAATGTATTCGTAAATGTGAAGCAGGTTTTCTTGCCATTGATTTTGACCATGAAAAATATGGCTGGTTAAAACCAATAAAAGAAAGAAAATTTGTCTAAATGGGGGACTTTTCGCTAGCGGGTATTGTATAATAATCTTTGGTCTAGTACACTGATGTTAGACAACATGAAGGAGGAAATAGTATGTGGGTTTACATTCTAGTTGGCGTACTAGCATTGATCTTAGGTATAGTGCTAGGATTTCTCATCGCTCGTAAATACATGATGGATTACTTAAAGAAAAATCCGCCAATTAACGAACAAATGTTGAAAATGATGATGATGCAAATGGGTATGAAACCGTCCCAAAAGAAAATTAATCAAATGATGAGCGCTATGAATAAACAACAAACAAAATAATTAGCATGAAAAAAGCTATGCTTTAGGTTTTATCAATTGATTATGGCATTATAGGATAAGCAAATTATAAGAATCTTATAGAGTGAATCTTTCATCATAAATTTTTTTGCTTTTTCTTTCATCAAACTAAACTGAAACCTCTTTCTCTGACGGAACTACCAGAGAAGGGGTTTTTTGCGTTGTAGAGGATACTAGGAGGTGGAGAGTACCTAAAGTTCCTTTATAAAAGGTGACAGTCGAATGTTATGGCAACGTTTTTGCTTCCCAAATAACTTCCCCTGTTCTTTTCTCATACTTCTTTCTGCTTGCCATTACAGCATGGGTCACGTCTCAATGGACTAAACAAAAAAAGTGAGGAGGAATATAGGAATAAATAAAGGTTTCCATATAATATATATGGCTATATATAGTTTGTTTTGTGAAGTTTCCTTTTATTTATTATGTAAGTGATAGGGGAATAAGGTGCTTATGAAATGAGCATTAAAAAGAGGATTAGCTTAGTTCAGTACCAGCTTTATAGTGCTTTTTATGATACATGTTTAATAATTGGTCAAGCTGTTGGCTAAGCTCGATTGCAAGGTGAGAACTCAAACCGTTTCGAGCGACAATTGTAATAAGTTCACTCCGTTTTAATTCTATTTGTTCAAGACATTCTTTACTTTTTGACATAGTTATTCCTTTCTGAATCCGGATGCAGTGGGTTTGTTGTAAAATATGTATGAATATAACAATTATAAAGGCTTGATGGATTGATATCAAATAAGTTTATCATATGTATAAATAATTATTTTTTTGAAATTTTTAATACCAAAAATGTATTTTTTTATCTTATTTGTTACAATGTTTATAGGTTGACTTACATAGGAGTGAAAGTCGTTGAATGAAATTAATATTTTCTTAGCATTTGGAGCAGGGTTTTTAAGTTTTATTTCTCCATGTTGCTTACCGTTATATCCTGCCTTTTTATCTTATATTACTGGAATGAGTGTTGGAGAAATTAAATCGGATAATGCCATGTTGCAAAGAAGGAGCATGTTACACACATTATTCTTTTTGCTTGGGTTCTCTTTGGTATTTATAGCGCTAGGGTTCGGTACTACATATCTAGGTTCTTTCTTTTCGGATTACCAGGACTTAATTCGACAAATTGGTGCCATATTAATTATCCTATTCGGGTTGTTTATCGTGGGAATCTTCCAACCGGAGTCTTTAATGAAAGATAGTCGGTTTGAATTCAAGAATCGTCCTGGTGGCTATATTGGTTCCGTAATGATCGGGCTAGCTTTCGCCGCTGGGTGGACACCGTGTGCGGGCCCTCTTTTAGGTACGGTTGTGACTCTAGGCGCCACTAACCCTAGTGCTGCTATGAACTATATGATTGCTTATGTATTAGGGTTTGCTATACCGTTTTTTGTTTTATCTTTCTTTATAGGTAAATTAAAGTGGATAAAAACATACAGTCGTTACATCATGAAAATCGGTGGTTACTTAATGATTGTTATGGGCATTATTTTATTTTTTGATTGGATGACCAAAATCATTGCTGTTCTAACTACACTATTCGGTGGATTTATTGGATTTTAGTACACATATTTTGAAGAATATAATTTTTTCAATTAGAATGTTTCTTTGTTATGTCTTTAGTCGCTTTTTTATGGTTTTTATTTTGATTTTTATGGAAAATTCGTTGATTTTAGGACTTAAGTTAGATATTCTATGAATATATAAATTTTTAGATATCTTTATTTGTTCTGCTTGTTGTGTGAAATAAGGAGGAGCGGCTATGGCCCGATTATTAGTAGTTGATGATGCTAAATTTATGAGAATGACACTTTCAAATATATTAACTAGAGCAGGTCATGAAGTGGTTGGTGAAGGTGAAAATGGAAAAGAGGCGATTGAATTATATCGTGGGCTGAATCCTGATTTGGTGATCATGGATATAACCATGCCGATAATGAGTGGACTGGATGCAGTTAAAGAAATCAAAAAGGAATTTTCTTCTGCGATGGTGATCATGTGTTCAGCCATGGGACAACAAAAGATGGTGGTCGATGCCATTGAGGCAGGAGCAAAGGACTTTATAGTGAAGCCTTTTGACGAAAGTCGGGTCTTGGACGCCGTGAATCGGGTGCTTGATTGATTACTCGCCTTGTTTATCTGAATTAGGTACTATATACTTTGGGTAAGGTTATGATTATTATATAATTTTATTAGTATGGTACTTACTTAACTTAGTTAAAAAGGATGAGTCAAATGATATATTTAACAACAGGAATGGCTATTGTGATGGCTATCGTTGTTTTTAAGTTGCGAATGAAGGAAACGGAAAGACCTGTTAATGCCAAAAAGATTATTTTACCGCCGGTATTCATGAGTACAGGTGCGTTAATGTTTCTTTTTCCAGTTTTTCAAGTTACGCGTGCTGAACTTTTAGAAGCTCTTATAGCTGGCATGTTATTTTCTATCTTATTAATTAAGACATCGAAATTCGAAGTTCGGGATGAACAAATATACATCCAACGTTCGAAAGCGTTTGTATTCATTTTAATCGGTCTTGTTGTAATCCGCCTAGTAGCCAAACTGATCTTAGGGAGCAGGGTAGAAATCGGTGTGCTCGGAGGGATGTTTTTCCTTCTTGCCTTCGGTATGATTGTCCCTTGGCGTGTTGTCATGCTTTACCAATATAAAAAGGTCAAAGCCGCCTATTTTAATGAGGGTAAAATGGTGTAAACCTTATCGAATAAGAAAAAACACATGTATCCATGGATCCATGTGTTTTTTTTGAATAAATCACTTTGTTATTTTGGTATAAAAGTTATTTTATGTAAATATGTGTTATTACGGTAATTAAAGATTATTTTGTTCAAGGATAAGTTTATTAAAAAAACTTTATTTAAAAGCATAGTAATTTCATGTGAATTGTATTATATTGATATTATTGTTGTTTCAAGAGGGGGGGAACGGTTCATGTTACAAATGATTGTTTTAGGAATTATTTGTGGTTTACTGCTGGGATTTGTGCTTCAACGAGGCCGTTTCTGTGTTGTCGGTGCATATCGCGATTTGCTTATAGCTAGAGATGGTCGAATGTTTTTAGCGACGTTCATTGTCATTGCGATACAAAGTATCGGGGTGTATGCATTACGTGATACAGGAGTTATTCAGTTTGGAAATGATGGCTTTCCATGGTTAGGAACCATACTTGGAGGCTTTATATTTGGTATTGGAATGGTTCTTGCCGGTGGTTGTGCGACAGGAACATGGTATCGGGCTGGAGAGGGTATGATTGGCAGTTGGGTTGCCCTTTTCGGATACATGCTTGGAGCTGCGATGACAAAGTACGGTGTTTGGAAAGCTACGGGTGATCATTTAGTTTCATATAGGACAAATGATACTTATATTCATGAAACGCTGAATGTTTCACCGTGGTTACTTATCATCGCTTTGATGATCATAGTGGGGATTTTAGTCATCAGGGAATTGAAAAAGCCTAAACTACCTATCATTAAAATGAAACCGAAGAAAACGGGATTGGCACATATTTTATTTGAAAAGCGCTGGCATCCTTTTGTCACTGCTGTATTGGTAGGGTTGATTGCAATTATGGCCTGGCCTCTAAGTGCGATGACAGGGAGAATGTTCGGACTAGGCATTACAACGCCTTCCGCAAACATTTTAACGTTCCTTATCACAGGTGAAAATGCGCTTATTGACTGGGGTACATTTTTAGTATTGGGTATCTTCCTCGGTTCTTTCATAGCAGCTAAGGGTAGCGGGGAATTCCGTTGGAGACTGCCGGACATGAAAACTTTGCGTAACAATGCTATTGGTGGAGTAATTATGGGATTTGGCGCAAGCATTGCCGGTGGTTGTACAATTGGGAATGGACTTGTAAATTCAGCATTATTTGCTTGGCAGGGCTGGGTTGCCATTGTCTTTTTCTTACTTGGGACATGGGTAGCTGTTTATTTCACTATCATCCGTAAACAAAAGAAATCAACAGCTTCAAAGGTAGCCTGAATTTTATCATAATAATTTAAGGAGTGGATTTTAATGGCGAAGGTACTAGAAACATCAGGAATGGTTTGTCCGTTTCCATTAGTAGAAGCAAAAGAAGCCATAGCGGATATGGCTAAAGGGGAAGAATTGATCATAAACTTCGATTGCACACAAGCTACGGAAAGTATTCCACGCTGGGCTGCTACAGAAGGGCATGAAATTACGGAATTTGAACAAATTGATGATGCCAAGTGGCGTATAATTGTAAAAAAGGGTAAGTAATACAGAAGATGTGCCAGGAATTTCCTGAGCGCATTTTTTATTTCAAGCTAAAATCGTTGGCGTTAAGCAGCAGGAGTGGTAACATAACTTTAATCTATACTAAGGAGTTGTTGATAAGATGGTTGATGAAGTTGTATTGAATGATGTTGCACTGCATGTCACTAATTTTCATACAGAATCCGTGGGGAATTCTGAAGGTGGAGAGTACAGAAAAGTTAGTTTCGATTTTAAAGTAACGAACGAGGAGTATCATGATATTACAACACTGCTCTATCAAATGGTTTTTGATTTGAAAATTCCACAAACAAGTGAGGAATTTAGGGCAGAAATATTCAACTATTCAACATCGGTTACAAATTTGTACGAAGAAAATTCTGTGGGAGATTTTTCCCTTACGTTAATTGAAGTAGACTCTCAAGAATGATTCTATTACCAGCCTTGTAAAGAAATGGGTTACTGTCTATAATAATGGTAACGATTAATTAATTTATACATAAGAGGTGGTTCTTTGCTAGGAGGCTGGTTTTTATGGTTTATTCTTTTTTGGGTAGTCCTTTTAGTGACGTTAATGAGCATTGGTGGCTTTTTCATGTTTCGAAAATTCCTGAAAAGATTCCCGAAAGAAGATGGGAAATCAGATATGGATTGGGAAGAATATTATTTGGAGCAAACAAATCACTTATGGTCACAGCAACAAAAGGATTTACTTGAAGATTTAGTGAGCCCTGTACCGGAACTTTTTCGTGATGTGGCACGTCATAAAATTGCCGGTAAGATAGGGGAATTGGCGTTAAAGGAGAAGGCATCAGATATAACAGAAGATTTGGTGATTCGGGGTTATATCATTGCCACACCTAAACGGGATCATAAATTTTTACAAAAGAAGTTGACCGAACGAAAAGTGAATATGGATCCATATCATCATTTATTTAGCTAAAGGCATGCTCTTGGAGTATGCTTTTTTTCATGACTTGTGGTAATAATTAGAACGTTTGTACTCTATCAAAGCTTTCTTTTTAATATTTGATATAATAGTAGTAAGAAAAATGAGGACGGAGTGAAATGATGAAATTTATCCATACGGCAGATTGGCATTTAGGTAAAATCGTCCATGGTATACATATGACGGATGATCAACGTCATGCACTGTTACAGTTTATTGAGATAATTGAAGAGGAAAAACCAGATGCAGTGGTCATAGCCGGTGATCTTTATGACCGTTCCGTACCCCCAACAGATGCGGTGGAACTCCTTGATGAAATTCTTTATACAATCAATGTGAAAATGAATATACCCATTGTTGCCATTTCGGGAAATCATGATTCTGCGGAGAGGTTATCGTTTGGTACATCGTGGTATCGTCATAGCCAGTTATACATTCAAGGGAAACTGACAAAGACATGTGAACCGGTCCATATCAAAGGGGTCAATTTTTATTGTGTTCCTTATGCAGAACCTGGAACGGTCCGTCATCTTTTCGACGATGAGAGCATCCATTCCCATCAGGAAGCGATGAAAAGGATAACGGGGGCAATAGAGGAAACCCTCAATCCCAATGAGGCGAATGTATTGGTTGGACATGCCTTTGTTTTAGGCGGCAAAACGAGTGATTCAGAACGGGTACTGTCAGTTGGGGGATCGGGTTGTGTTACAGCTGATCTATTTGATGCGTTCGATTATACGGCACTTGGGCATTTGCATAGCCCAGATGCAATTCGTCACCCAAAGGTCTATTACTCTGGTTCTCTTTTGAAATATTCATTTTCCGAGGCGAAACAAAATAAATCTCTATCCATCGTTGAGATGAAAGAAGATGGGAACATTGATATTCGCTACCGTTCACTGACCCCTAAATTTGATATGAGGGAGATTACAGGTACGATGGAAGAACTACTGGATATCTCTTTTTATCAAAATCAAAAGGTAGATGACTATTTGAAAATTATCTTGAATGATGAAGGATCCCTCATCGATCCAATCAACCGTTTACGCCAAGTTTACCCCAATGTGCTTCATCTGGAACGGAAATGGGACTTGACCGATTTGAGAAGGAAAAAATCATATTCCTCCGTCAAAGATGAACGAAAGTCTGAACTAGATTTGTTTGAGACATTTTATCAGGAGATGACGGAACGGGAGTTCGATTCTAAAAAGCAAGAACTGATGGTTTCTGTCATTGAAGCTGTCAAGAAAGAGGAGGCTTTGAAATGAGACCTCACATTTTGACGATGCAAGCATTCGGTCCATATGCCCGTAAGGAAGTCATTGATTTTAACAAGCTGGGGGAAAGAACCATGTTTGTCATTTCCGGAAAGACCGGTGCCGGTAAAACGACGATATTTGATGGGATTAGTTTTGCGATATATGGGAAAGCGAGCGGTGAGGATCGTAGTGGGCAAGATTTACGAAGCCAGTTTGCCGAAGATGATGTCTTGACGGAAGTATCACTACAATTTACGCTTCGTGGAAAGACATATCTGGTAACCCGTTCCCCACAGCAGGAACGGAAGAAGAAATCTGGAGAGGGCACCACAACGGTTAGCGCGAAGGCTGAATTATATGAAATCCAAGCTGATGGAAAAAAGTTGCTTGGAGCCAATGTTCGCGAGGTTGAAGAAAAAATCAAAGTACTCATCGGATTGGATGCGAATCAATTCAGGCAAATCCTGATGATACCGCAAAATGAATTTCGTAAACTATTAACATCCGATAGTAAAGATAAAGAACAGATTCTCCAAAAACTCTTTCATACTGAGTTGTACAAGCGAATTGAAGAAAGGTTAAAAGAAGAAGCATCCCTCCTTAAGAAACAAAGCGAAAAAAGCGCACAGCGACGCATTGAATTAATGAAGGGCATAAAAACAGGCGAGCATGCAGAACTTCAATCCCTTTTGGAAGCAGATGAACCAAATGAACAACAAATTCTGCCTTTACTGCATGCAGTAATTACAGTAGCCACAGAAAAATATCAATCCTTAGGTCAGCTATTAAAGGAAAAGCAGGAAGCTCGTGATCGCGTTAACCAAGAACTTTCAAAAGCGGCTGATTTGTTAAATCGGTTTTCTGAGAAAGAAAGGCTGCAAAGTGAAAAAGCAGCCCTTGAAGTGAAGCGTCCTGAAATACTGGAATTAAAAGAACAGATGAAAATGGCACATAAAGCGGCCTCGCTCGAAAAGCAAGAGCAGTATTATTTGCGAATCGGTAAGCAAGTAAAAGAGGTGACGACTGAACTTCAAACACTAACCAATCAGGCCGAAATATTGTTAACGGAGCGCCTTAAGAAGCAGGACCTATATGAGCTAGAGCTGGAAAAGGAAGAGGATAGAGTGCAGGCGTTACGGGATGTGCATCAGCTTGAACAAGTGAAAGAATCCGTAATGATTTTTACAAGTCTAAAAGACCAGGTCCTTTTAGATGAAAAAGAGTGGCAAAAAAGTAAGCAACTTCGTGAAAATAATGTTAATGAGCTTACTAGAATTGAAACGGAAATGGAGAAAATCAGTCTAGAAAAGTCGGAAGCGGAAAAAGCAGCCATCCTTTATGGAGATAAAGAAAGGGAATTTGAAAAAAAACAACAGTTCCTTTCAAAACTCAGAAAGTTTCAAAATGTTTGTTCAGAATATGAGAGTATGGAGGGCGTCTTAAAAGAGAAAAAGTCCACTTTTCAAAAGCTCCTTGATGTTCAGCTTAAGGAAAAAGAAAAACTGGAGACGCTTAATCAAAATTGGCGGACAGGGCAGGCGGGCATGCTTGCATCCATGCTTCATGATGGTGAAAACTGTCCGGTCTGCGGTTCGGTCAATCATCCAGCCCCTGCGCATGTACATGATAATATGCCATCGGATATAGAATTGAAACAGCAGGAGACTAAAGTGAAAACGGCAGATCAGCAAAAAAGTCAGGCTGAAAGTGAATTTTATCAGGCTGAATCTAAATGCCAAGCTCTTAAAGACTCCTGGAAAGAAAAATTAACGGATTTACAAAATGATATGCCGGCGTTCGCTTCTGAGCACACGGAAGAATATGTTAATTCGTTTGAAGAAATAGGAAAAGAGCTACAAAAACAATTACAGTCATTGATGCGTATGAAGGATACGGTTAATCAACTGGAAAAACGATTGATGGCCTTGAAAGCGAAGACTGCCGAATTGAAAGAGAACGTGGCTTCTTTAGAAAAGGTGGAAGACGGTAAGAAAACTAGGTATATTGAAAATTCTACAAAGCTTACCGGTCTAATGGATTCCCTACCAGAAGGAATACGTACAGAAGAAGAATATACGAGAGTATTTGACGAGGCGTGCAAACGGCAGAAGCAGTTGCAGCAAGCATTGGAAGAGGCGCAAAAAGCCCTTCAATTGGTCAAAGAAAAAGAATCGGGGATCCATGCGAAAAAGGAATCGCTGTCCGGAAATATAGAAGCCTTGAACCTTGAATTAAATGAAGAGCGTGAAAAGCTGATTACGGACATGTCCAATCAAGGATTTGCTACTTATAAGGAATATACAGCAGCCAAAAGGCCGAAAGATGCACTTGAATCCATGGAAAGGCAAGTTCAGCAATACGAGCAAAATTGGCAAAGTGTCATTAGCTTGTTTCATGACCTGGAAATGAAGTTGAAGGATGTACCAAAACCAGACTTGGATGGGTTGAGAAAGACATTTGAATTCATTGACGGTGAACTGGACCGGTTACGTCACACACAGAATGAATTACAGGCCGACAAAAGGAATAACCAAGAAATCGAGCAAAAATTGGCACTTATTCGGGAAGAGCAAAAAAGTCTGGATGAAAGATACAGCATCGTCGGCCATCTTTCCGAGATTTCAAAAGGACAAAATTCATTCCGGATTACGTTTGAACGGTATGTCTTGGCTGCCTTTTTAGATGATATTTTAAAAGAAGCCAATCTTAGGCTTTTAAAGATGACGAGCGGTCGTTATCAACTCTTAAGAAAGCTTGATCCAACACGAAGGAATATTCAAAGTGGATTGGAGTTGTCTATATACGACCAATATACAGGCCAGGAACGTCATGTCAAAACGCTTTCTGGAGGCGAAAGTTTCAAAGCGTCGCTCGCACTCGCTCTTGGTCTCGCAGATATAGTCCAGCAAAATGCAGGAGGAATTTCACTTGAAACGATGTTCATTGATGAAGGTTTCGGCACACTTGATCCTGAATCACTTGATCATGCAATTGAAGCGTTGATGGATATCCAGAGCAGCGGTCGACTAGTTGGCATTATTTCCCACGTTCCGGAATTAAAGGAAAGAATTGATGCTCAACTTCAGGTCACATCTACACAAAACGGAAGTACCACTTCGTTTAATTTTGCAGGCTAGTAATAAAGAATGGCTCGTGAAGCAGAAGCTTCACGAGCCATTCTTTTATATATTTGAAGATGCAAGTTACTCAATCCTAATATCATCTGTGGCTCTACCGGGGGAATACTTATGAATACGAATCACTAATAATGGTTGTGTAAACTCAGCTGTGATCCTACGTGCACAGATGGAAAAAGGAAAAGAAATCTTCCGCTGCGCAGGTGGTGTAACCGCTTTATCTTTACGAAGGAGTTTTTGAAAAGGCTTATGAGGCTTATCGACCAGAATCGATATCTCATTATCTCTTAAACATATTTTGATATCTTTTGCATCATGATTTTCCAAAATTGCTTCCACCATATACTCATCATTACTTTCGTAAATATCAATCGTAAATAACTGATGATCCAAGATACTCGTTTCCGGATTGAGAAAGAATTTTTTTACCCAATCATCAAATATCTTAACCTCATTCATCTGTACTTCATGTAGTTTATCTTGCATGTAGATACCCCCGGTTTTGCCTTTGTTCGTATTATATGTAGAAAGTAAGGATAAAGGTGATAATAATAAAAACATTCTCAGTTTTTAATGTAGATAAGTAGATAGGAAATGCACGAATAAAGTAGGTAATGCAGTGATTATTTGATTTCCTGCGGGGACCGGGTTAATAGTTAGGAAAACCGAGTACGAGCCAAACCCCTAACAAATCTTTGAAACAAAGTTTAAGCATTGGCCTAAAGAGGATTTAGACTAGTTAATGAAGAAGATAATAAAAATGTTAAAATGGAACTTTAAAAATCACTCGAAAAAAAGTTATTATTGAAAACAATAGAACCATTCAAGGACAAAAAATTGTTCCCAGTGTTCATATGACCTCTTTGGGTTATTTTTTTATTGCAGAATATACTGCAATATAGTGGTATGAGTTCTATAAATGATGGAAAAAATGAAGAGTCATAAATATAATCTTAGCCATAATACAGGTATGAAGTTATAATTAGAAGATAACAAGTTAAGCTTTTCAAAAGATGGTAAAAGCTGAGGAAAGTTTAATTTTAGGAGTTAAGGAAGTGAAGGATGAAAAAACATATACCTAATATGCTGACTTTGGGTAATTTATTTTGCGGGTTCTTATCGATAGGATGCATTATCACTGATGATGTAAGAAATGCGATCATATTGATTTTTATCGCGTTAATGTTAGATGCATTGGATGGCAGGGTGGCAAGGATCCTTGGGGTCTCTAATGAAATGGGTAAAGAATTGGACTCTTTGGCCGATATAGTATCATTTGGGGTAGCGCCCGCCTTTTTAGCTGTACATACATATTTCAGTGATTTTGGGCAAGTCGGGATGCTAATCGCGGGATTGTTCCCCCTATTCGGTGCATATCGATTGGCGAGGTTTAACATCACCGATCAAGCAGAATCTGTAAAGTATTTTAAAGGGATCCCCATCACCTTAGCGGGTGGGATTGTGGCATTCTTTGTCTTGTTTGAAGCATCGATACCATTGTGGGTATTTATTATCCTCTATTATGGGCTGTGTATACTGATGGTAAGTACAATGAAAATTCCAAGCTTCAAAAAAGTTGGCATGCCGAAGAATAGTGTTCTTATTACTTTGTTTTTATTCTATACATTTTATTTAGTGGCTAAATCCAGATTCGAATCCGTACCGCTATCTTTTTATATTGCATTAGGAACTTATATATTATTAATTGTGGTGCGATATATCAAAGAAAAAGAACCCAGGTTCCCAAACAAAAAGAAGGTCAAAAAACAGAAAATCAAAGTGATCCGTAAGAAAAGGATGAAACAATAAAAAGGCGCTGTCCCAAAAGGCATGGATAATGACTTCTGGGATGGCCCTTTTTTCTATAACAAAAAACCGTCTAGTCTTTAGTTTTTGTTCGAAATAAAAGTGAATGAACTTAGCTTGACAATATACCCCTATAGGTATATTATTGGGGTATAACTTGTTACACAGGTTCTTTGTTTGTCTATATAGATAGGTGGGTGGGTATAGATCATGGAATATGATAAAAGCGTCATCAATCGGTTAAGACGAATTGAAGGCCAAATTAAAGGTGTGCTAGGCATGATGGAGCAGGGTAAGGACTGTAGAGATATCGTCACCCAATTATCGGCTGCGCGAAATGCCATTGATAGAACGATGGGAGTGATTGTAAGCACCAATCTCGAACAATGTGTGAGAGAGAATGTTATGAAAGGCGAAGAAACAGGTGGTCTTGTCAAAGAAGCTGTTGATTTATTAATTAAAAGTAGATAGTGTATGGTGGGTTGACATCTATTATTTTTAAACATATTATATACCCCTGTGGGTAATTTAATGATATTTTTTTTGAAAAAATATACCCATCAGGGTAATGAGAAATCAGGGGGGAAACAAATGACAGAACAGAAAAAAACGACGATCATTTTATTTAGTGGAGACTATGATAAGGCGATGGCCGCTTATATTATTGCAAATGGAGCTGCGGCCTATGATCATGAAGTGACCATTTTCCATACATTCTGGGGATTAAACGCCCTACGTAAGGATGAGCCAGTGACCTTAAAAAAAGGCTTCCTTGAAAAGATGTTTGGCAAAATGATGCCGCGTGGTGCAGATAAAATGGGATTATCCAACATGAACTTTGCAGGCATGGGTCCTAAAATGATCAAGCATGTCATGAAAAAACATAATGCCATGTCCCTCCCCAGTTTAATTGAAATGGCCCAAGAACAAGAAGTGAAACTGATCGCTTGTACAATGACCATGGATTTACTTGGCTTGCAGCAAGAGGAATTACTAGAAGGCATTGAATATGCGGGTGTGGCTGCTTATTTAGCTGACGCAGAAGATGGTAACGTCAATTTATTTATCTAAAGTAAGGGAGGAATCAAGCTATATTGAGTACACTATTAAATGTCCTCATGATTGCTGTAATTGTCTGGTTCTTGTATCAACGATTTATTCCGGCAAAAGGGATTAAACAGATTACTACGATGGAATTAAGAGCACAATTGAATCATAAAAGTAAACAATATATCGATGTCCGGACGCCTAATGAGTTTAGGGGAAACCATATCAAGGGATTTAAAAACATTCCCTTATTCGAACTGCAAAATAGAGTGAAAGAACTCTCTAAAGACCAAGAAGTTTTCGTAATCTGCCAAAGTGGTATGAGAAGCAGTAAGGCAAGTAAGGTATTGAAAAAAATGGGATTCAAAGAAATTACGAATGTTAAAGGCGGAATGAGTGCTTGGCGTTAATAAAAGGAGGAATTCTACTATGAAGGAAATTTCAACACAGGAAGTCGAAAATCTTTTAAATCAAAAGGCACCAGTGAACATTATCGATGTACGTGAAGTGGTTGAAGTGAAAACGGGGAAAATTCCGACTGCCATGCATATACCTTTAGGACTAATAGAATTCAAGATGCAAGATCTGGACAATTCAAAAGAATATATCATGGTCTGCCGCTCTGGTGGTAGAAGTTCAAAGGCCGTAAAACTACTTGAAAATCATGGGTATCAAGTAATCAATATGACAGGCGGAATGCTTGCCTGGAATGGACCAACCACGTAATTTTTTTCAAAAGTTAAATACCCCATGTAGTATAAAAACGAGGAGGAAGAAACATGATTAAAACAAATTCTGTATTAGATGCAAGAGGATTAGCATGTCCGATGCCCATTGTAAAAACGAAAAAGGCTTTAAATGCCTTGGGATCTGGAGAAGTATTGGAAATTCAAGCGACGGATAAAGGTTCAACGGCGGATATGAAAGCTTGGGCTGAAAGTACAGGCCACCAATATTTAGGTACAGTCGAAGAAGGGACTGTTCTGAAACATTATCTTCGTAAAGCAAGCGGGGAAGAAAATATCGAAAAGAAACACCAGAACGTCATTTCTAATGAAGAGCTTCAACAAAAAGTAGAAGCTAAACAGAATATCATCGTACTGGATGTACGAGAATCAGCAGAGTATGCTTTTGAACACATTCCCACGGCACAATCCCTTCCCCTGGGTGATTTGGATGGCCGTCTAAGTGAATTGGATAAAGAATCCGAGATATACGTAGTTTGCCGTACTGGGAGCAGAAGTGACCTAGCTGCGCAAAAACTTACTGAATCAGGATTTAAACAAGTGATCAATGTCATGCCTGGCATGAGCCAATGGAATGGTCCGACAGAAAAGTCAGTGAAGTATTAAAAACTACAACTAATATGGAGGAATGAAGGATGACTAAAAAAGTAGCAATCATCGCTAGTAATGGTGGATTATTTGACGCATATAAAGTATTTAATATTGCAACAGCAGCGGCAGCAACAGATCAAGAGGTAACCATTTTCTTTACGTTCGAGGGCTTGAACCTGATTCATAAAGAAGGCAATAAACAACTTCCGATGCCAGAAGGCAAAGAACATTTTGCGGAAGGATTTGCGAAGGCCAATGTACCGGCTATTCCAGAATTACTTGCTATGGCTCAAGAATTAGGCGTGACTTTTATCGGATGCCAAATGACAATGGATGTTATGGGACTAGTGAAAGAAGACTTCGTTGACGGAATTGAAGTCGGCGGCGCCGTCACGTTCTTGGAATTCGCTAAAGATGCGGATGTTACTTTAACATTTTAATAGCTTAAAAAAAGAAAAAATTTGAAATGAAATATACTATAGGGGGTATATAGAGTGCCATACAATGAAATGACAGCTAAAGAAGTGGCAAAGAAAGTAATCAATAAAGATGAGCTATTTATCTTTGACGTTCGTAATCAAAATGATTTTAACGATTGGAAAATTGAAGGCGTGAATTTCGACTACTTAAATATTCCTTACTTCGAATTGCTAGATGGTGTGGATGAAGTTATGGATAAAATTCCTGCAAATAAGGAAGTTTTGGTGGTATGTGCAAAAGAAGGTTCTTCCGTTATGGTAGCGGAAATGCTATCTGATGCAGGGCTAACGGTTTCTTACTTAAAGGGCGGAATGAAAGCATGGAGTGAACACTTAGAGCCATTGAAAATTGGCGATTTGAAGGATGGTGGGGAAATCTATCAATTTGTACGTCTTGGAAAAGGATGCTTGTCATACATGGTCGTTTCCAATGGAGAAGCAGCCATTATTGACTCCACCAGGATGATTGATACCTACTTTGATTTTGCAAAAAGTATCGGTGTAAAGATCACACATGTATTTGATACACACTTACATGCTGACCATATTTCAGGTGGTCGACAAATTGCAGAAAGCACGAATGCAACGTATTGGTTGCCACAAAAAGATGCTACCGAAGTCGTTTTTGAATATGAGCCATTAGAGAATGGTAAAGTGGTCAAAATCGGTCACACGGCAATTGAAATCCAAGCACTATATTCTCCAGGACATACAATTGGTTCTACTTCATTTGTTATCGATGAAAAATACCTTTTGACAGGGGACATTCTATTCATCGATTCGATTGGTAGACCGGATCTAGCTGGATTGGCTGAGGATTGGGTTGGCGACTTGAGAGAAACCCTTTATACAGGTTATAAAGAACTATCAGACGAGTTGATTGTTCTGCCATCTCATTTCATGATCATTGAAGAATTGAATAAAGATGGCAGTGTCGCTAAGAAATTAGGTTCGTTATTTGAAGAAAATCATGGTTTAAATATTGCTGACGAAATGGAATTCAGAGAGATGGTAACGGGAAACCTACCGCCTCAACCGAATGCATACCAAGAAATCCGTCAAACGAACATGGGGAAAATCACGCCTGATGAAGAAAAACAACGTGAAATGGAAATTGGACCGAATCGTTGCGCGGTACGCTAAAACATCATAAAAAAACTACGAATAGAGGAGATTTATCATGATGAAATCAGAAAAGGTATTAGATGCTAAGGGCTTGGCTTGTCCAATGCCGATCGTAAAAACAAAGAAAGCGATGAATGAATTGGAATCCGGTCAAGTACTGGAAATCCATGTAACAGATAAAGGCGCGAAAGCAGATTTAGCAGCTTGGTCAAAATCAGGTGGACATGAGCTAATTGAAACGACAGAAGATAATGGCGTGTTGAAATTCTGGATTAGAAAAGGCTGATCAAGATAAGGGGACCAATTAGGTTGCCTTCTTCTAAGGAGAGATTGACATGGACATTACTTTTATTATCACCATATTTTTAATTGGTTTCATTGGCTCATATATTTCAGGAATGCTGGGCATAGGCGGGTCGATCATCAAGTACCCGATGCTTTTATACATTCCGCCGATTTTCGGTTTAGCGGCATTCAGTGCCCACGAAGTTTCAGGGATTAGCGCTGTACAGGTATTATTTGCCTCCATCGGCGGTGTATGGGCTTACCGTAAGGGTGGTTATTTAAACAAGCCACTGATCCTCTACATGGGTATCAGCGTATTAATAGGAAGTGTAATCGGAAGTTTCGGTTCGCAATCAATGTCGGAAGACGGTATCAATATCGTCTATGGCCTGCTTGCTTTAATAGCAGCTGTGATGATGTTCATACCAAAAAAAGGAATCGATGATATCCCGTTGGACCAGGTCAAATTTAATAAATGGCTAGCTGCAACACTTGCCCTGATCGTCGGTCTGGGTTCCGGGATAGTTGGGGCGGCCGGGGGCTTCTTACTTGTTCCGATTATGCTCGTTGTCTTGAAAATACCGACGAGGGTAACCATCGCCTCTTCACTAGCTATTACCTTCATTTCCTCCATTGGGGCAACAGTCGGCAAGGTATTTACAGGCCAAGTTGACTATTACCCAGCGATCATCATGGTAGTTGCAAGTATCATCGCAGCCCCACTTGGTGCAATGGCAGGGAAGAAAATGAACACAAAAATCCTTCAAGTCATATTGGCACTATTAATATTAGCGACAGCGGTGAAAATTTGGTTGGGGATTTTGGCGTAGGGTTATAAATAGGGTATTAGACCTCTACCTTGACAGGATTGGGGTCGGGGGTTCGAGCCCCTCACAGGTCCCCGATTGGAAAGGCTGGAACTCTTGATATATCAAGGGTTCTAACCTTTTTTGTAGTTGTCGTACTAACTGCAGTTTTCGGATAGAGTGTTATGCTAACAAAGTAATTTTTCTCTCTCGAGACTTAATGTAATTAGTTGATCTAGATTGAATGTATTCAATGAAATTTAAAGTGAAAAGGTGTAGGTTAACTGCTGTCGTCTAATGAAGTATAAAATTTCCTTTTTTAAAAAATTAGTTAAAATATGACTCTACCACATTGTGAAGTGGTTGCATGGTTGGAGTTATAGTAATGAAAGAAGAACGAATTTCCGATGGTGGAATTCGTTCTTTTTTCGCATTAAGAAGGGTTAAAGTTATTTTTGTTGAATGATTGTACTGATTAGCTAAATTTTAGTGATGGATATTTTGAATGAAGAGCGCGTTGGGAAATTCAATTAAAGGAGGTATGATTCTTATTGAAACGATCCAAAAGATGTATGAACATTTAATTTGGGCTAACCAGCGTATCCTTGAAACATTGCAAAGTTTGAAGATTAAAAATCAAGAGGGTAGCCGTTTATTTTCCCATATCCTATTTTCAGAAAAGGTATGGATAACTAGATTACAGGGGATGGACAGTTCACGACTACCTATCTGGTCAGATGTAGACATAGAAGTTTGTACAGAACTTGTTATGCAAAATGAAGAAAGCATAACAATATTTTTTACTAATTTGGCAGAGACTGATTTAGAAAAGATAATATCTTACAAAAATAGTAGTGATAAAGAGTTTAAGAATTCTGTAAGAGATATTTTAACTCATGTGGCATTACATGGTCAGTATCATCGAGGACAGATTAACTCTCGACTTCGAGCAAATGGTATAGAACCAGTTAATGTTGATTTTATTACATTTATGAGATAGATGTTTTTGCTATAGTCTTGTTCAAAGTTCTTAAGAATGTTAAAAAACACCAGCATCCTTGTGTCGCCATATACAATCACCACATGTGGAGTGCTGGCGTTGTTAAAAATAAAAAAAAATTAGCAGATGGGTCCGAGAATTTGTAAAAGATTCACGGACCCATCTGCTTTTATTTCAATTAAAGGGTACTGAATTTTTGGTGAAGTACTTGGAAATTAGCGAATCCGTCGGTCCGATGTTTTAGCTTAGTTTTAAGTGCATTCAAAAGCTCATAGATATCTAGAATAGAAGAGGGGTTTATTTAGGTCATTGATGTCAATATCCCGGAGCGTAAAATGTCAGGCTCTACAAAGACTTGATCATTAAAAACATCGACAAGTCTTTTATATCAAAAATATCTCTACAAAACAGGTCAAAACCCATGAACAATTGACAAATACTTTGCAAGTTATTCAGTAGATACGTCGATTCCTAACTAGTAAACAAGTTGTATGTAGGGTTTTGTCAAATTAAAATTTCTTATAATTCCGAAAACTAACAAAATTTTCACTAAGCAATGCTTAGAATTAACACCAAGGTTTAAGGAAACTATTAAACATTTTATAAACAAATCATCATATCCATACACCTGAAAAATTCTAATAGAAGAATTTTTTTATTTAAAATTCACAAACATAACCAAGTAGTAGATTTCACACAGGTGTTGTCCGATTTATGGCTTTGAGGGGGTGGGGATAAAAATTAAGCTGTGACAGAAGGCGATTAAGGGACATGTTTCTATTCAAGGCGGTATGTAATTGGTTTTAAGTGCTGGTGGATCATCAAAAAAAATCGAATGTGATGTCCGCGAAAGCCTATAACAGTTGGAAAGCGAATGACGATGCTATTGATGAAGAGAAAAGCCGGTTAACGGACTACCCCATCATGTTAAAAAGGGGAGGTCGTTACTTATAAAACAAGTGACGGAATCCTGATTACCCATCGGATTTTTAAGGGACGGGGACGCAATACATACCAAAGGGCAATCACAACAATATACCGGATGCCACTATATTTCATTGGGCATCTATATAGGGGTTACAATTCCTTATATCGGTTATATCGGTCATTTTGTCAATTAAAGTGAGACTAGCGTTTTACTACTTATTATATTGGGGGTGTTGTTATTCTAAATGCAGGTTTTACCCATATGGTAGACCTTAAGTGGAATTCGAAGTAAAGAAGAAAGCGAAAGAACAATATCAATTAGCTTCGATTATAAAACTAAACTTGATAGTCGTTCAAAAATAACATCCCTAAAAAGGGGAAAAAGCTCAAGGAGGAGTATATATGGAATTGAAAAAGAAATTAGGTATGGGAATTATGTCAGGAATAATGGGGGTATCTTTAATTGGAGGGGGAACTTTTGCGTACTTTAGTGACAGTGCAGATGCGAGCAGTACGTTTGCGGCGGGGACACTCGATTTATCTGTGCAACCCACAAAGGTTATTGATATCAGCAATATCGCTCCTGGAGACTCGATGACGCGTGTTTTTGAACTGCATAATGAAGGCACACTAGATATCAAAGACGTGACGTTGGGTACCCAGTATTCCGTGGTTGATACCAAAGGAGATAACACGGAGGATTTTGGCAAGTATATTGAAGTGGAATTTCTGTACAATATGGACCAAGGTAATGAAATCATTTACAAAACAACATTGGATAAGCTCAAGGGTATGAGCCCAAAAGCGGTGTCAGAAAAGATATTTAACGAAGCTCTTGATGGTGGCATCCTTAAGGTGGGCGATGAACATGATTTAGTAGTGAAGTTCAATTTCATTGATAACGAGGGAGATCAAAATCAATTCCAAGGGGATAAACTTAATCTATCATGGACTTTTAATGCCACACAAGGCAAGGGTAGAGATCTATAAGATAAAAAAAGCTCTGTCATGGCTGCTTACTTATTTTGATTGGGACACTTCTCTATCAAACTTAGTTATAGATTTTCGCATTTATGAGATTCATAGGAAAAAACCAATAGAATGGCTGGGACAGTTGGAGAACTGTCCCGTCTAGTTTATTGATTAGTTATTGCCAATTTATCCTTGTAATTTTTACTTGGTGCTTGTTCGGCTCTAGCCACCTGGGCCGGGCAAGGTACACGTTAAAACGTACTATGAAAATATCACATAGGGACATTTGTATCCATTCCATCCATTAGTAGTTGTTATTAATTGTCGTTGCACCTTACACCAATTACATAGTTAATTATGCTACTAACGATAGTGTTTATCATTATAAAGTATCAGGTTATTCTTATGGAATGATTACACCACTCTTGTATTTTTAGAAGGGGACGGAGGAAAATGTATCTTAAAAAATTGATGGGAGGTGATTTGCAGGCGCTTTCCTATTAGGGTGCTTAAGAGGTATTTCCCTTAAGTTGCATAAGAATTGAGAATAAATAAACGGCTCTTGAATTCCTCAATTTGTAAAATATCAAATATTAAGGGTATGTCTTCCTTAAGGGCCCTGTTAAGAATTTGGGAAGAGCGGATAGTTTGCCAAGCTACGCAACTAATGTTTTTAAAGTAAAGGCGTGGAATGTAAAAAAAAATCAAGGATTAGATGGAAAAAGCAAAAAGGGAGCATTCATCTTCAAAAAGCTCCCACTTGGTATGACGGGGTGTCAAATCGTAGTGAGACACTTCAGTTACCCACGTATCATGAAGGTATGGAGGCTGAAATTCGCGTTAGAATCGAATAATGAGAGTTATTACTAGCTTTGTAGAGGGTACATAAGTTCCTACATCCCATTATTAGACCTGGACAACAGGATAATACGGAAGAAGCTGGCACTATTTTTTCGATTCTACCTCGAGTTCCTAAGATTGCTTGGCTAGCCTTTTCCTTATGAATGGATTTAACGAAGGAATGTAGGCACACTGATGCCTAAAGAATCGGGAAGGGACGTCAAAATAGGCATTTAATAATGCATTCTGCTGTGGATACATCCCTAACACTACTTTCCGTAATTATCCAGTAGTGATAGCAAGCGTACCCTTATCTAGAGATAGTTTCATATAAAATTAAAATATTGTAAGAGACTTTGTAAAAAAAATTATGACACTCTATCAATGGTTAAAACCGTTGATACTACAACATTTATACAGGGGAGGAATATGATGAAAAGGTTTGGTCTGAAAAAAGTTTTTTCAATAGCGATAATAATTGCATTTTTACTTGGTATGAACCAAATGAGTTCTACGGCTGCGGAAAATCGAATATTCAATGATATGCCACATACAGGAAATGTTTTCGCAGACATGGAAAAACAAATTGACTATTTTAAAGAAGATGGGAATATTCGGAGTGATATCGCGGTCCGTACATTGAAAATGCACATTAGCGGAGTAGCTCTTTTTCAAAAACAAGGACAGACCGATAAGGTAATTAAACAAATGCAGAGTTTTAAACGCCTGCTTGATAATCAGAAAAGCAACGGGGGCATTTCCGGAATAGCGCATGATGTCCTGAATACGTACACGCAATACGTGATTGGGAATATTAATGGTTCATTTAACTCCGATAATGTTATGAAGCATATCAAACACCTAAGTGTTGATATTGGGCCAAGGGAGGCAGGCAGCGAGGGAGAGAGAGCAGGTGCTGAATACATTGAAAGTGTGTTGAAAAGTTACGGCTATGAGACCAAAATCGAGGAAGCGCCCAGGAGCAATCGAGTTGAATTGATACTTAAGGTGCTCTCCGACAATAACAAAAAACTTCCATTGAGGTCCGTTAGTGGAGCCCCTCAAACGACTGGGGACGGTATCACAGGGAATATATATCATGCGGGTGCTGGCCAACCGAGTGATTTCACTGCGGCTGCAAGTGGCAAAATCGCCTTAATACAAAATGGAGGAATCACTGCCGGGGCCAAGGTGCAAAACGCAATGGCTGCAGGTGCGATAGGTGTTCTTATATATGACAACCAGGATCGCTTTACCCTTCCATCTGTTTCCCTAGGCAGCGTACGCCCTAACATTCCGGTTGCGACAATTACTAAGAAGGATGGGGAAGCATTTGTTTCTCAACTTTCCAAAGGAAATGTAAAAGTTCAACTTTCAATTAAAACACTGACGAATCAAAAAACAGTCAATGTAATCGCTGTAAAAAAACCAAAAGGCATTGAAAATCCTGAAATATATTACATTGGCTCACATTTGGACAGTGTTGCATTCGCGCCAGGGGCCAATGATGATGCCTCCGGGACGTCTACACTAATGGAGTTGGCAAGGATTTTTAAGGACTACGATGGCGACAAAGAATTACGCTTCGCTGCCTTTGGGGGCGAAGAACTTGGATTTGTAGGCTCGAAATACCATATCGGTAATTTGTCAGAAGATGAAGTTAAAAGAACAAAAGTTCAGTTTCAGATGGATATGACTGGTACGGCTTGGGTACCTGCCTCGCAACTTTTTATTAATACTGTAGATGGGAAATCGAATCTTGTTTCGCAATCAACACATCAAGCTGCTGAAAAACTAGATATTAATAAGGATTTATTGCCTGTTCATATGTTGAGTAGGTCTGATCATGTTCCATTCCACGAGAAAGGGGTACCATCAGCGTTGTTCATATGGATGGAACCTGGTACACCACCTGGGGGCGCAAATATCGAGCCTTATTATCATTCTTTAGAGGATAAAATAGAGCATGTAAGCCCTGAAAGAATACAACTTACCGGGGATGTAGTTTTTAAGGCTATTTCTGATTTAATTGGTTTCCAGAAAAATAGTGGTAAGAATGAAGAAGCATTACTAAAGGATGCTTCATAGATTCATAGTTAAACAGATGAATGCCTGGAGAACAGCTTGATTCCGTAAGCTCCAGGTAAATAACCAAAAATATCAAACATTTCCTTGGGAAGCCTAAGGGAATGTTTGATACACTCACCACATTGCGAAGCTGTCGCGGTACTGGAATAGTTTAATAAGCGAAAAATAGCTGTGTCAAAATCCGGGTTTGAATGGATTTCGGCACAGCTTTTCTTTTGTAGATATGATTTATAGTTAAACAGGATTAGTTGCGAAATATCATAACCATAGGAAAATGAACAACTGAGGGCTGCATTTACAGAAGAAGAAAAAATCCTTACGTTTGCTTCGGCTGAAAACCAAGTATTTGAAGAAGCACTAGCTGCTACTCTTAGTCTGTTTTAATACAATAGATTTTTACAATGAAGAGCAAAAATTAAAGCTTCTCTATATTGCGATTTAAGCGCGTGAGGAATTGCTTGAGCTCCTGTAATTCGCTATCTGAAAAATCATCATAGAGATCATTCATAAATTGATCTTTAAACATTGTACAGCCTTCTAATAATGCTCGTCCTTTATCTGAAATCGTTACAAGTACTTCGCGATTGTTTTTTTCATTACGTTTGCGTTCAACATATTGCTGTTCTTCAAGCAACTTTAAATGGCGCGTAATGGCCGATTGATCGATAGCTAAGGATTGTTGTAGTACCTTTTGTGTAACACTATCCTTTTTAACTAAAGAAACTAAAATTTCATATCTAGTCAAACTAACTTCTGTTCTTTTTTCAAAAATTTGAGTGACGTGACGGTCTAATCTTTTCAACATCATAATCATTTGTTTTTTATCATCCAAACAAACTTCCATACTATTCCTCCTCACATTGGTTGCTCGTCGTTTTGCGCTCTCACTAAAACTTGTGTTCGAATTCGGGCCTATTATAGAAGCAATTTAGGTATCTAATTATTTACTCCAACGCCAACTGACTGCTCTTTGTTACATTAAGCTTTTGGACGTTTTGCGATCCCTATATGATAGCATTTCCGTTCATTTGGATAAAGTATAACAAATTTCAAACTTACGTGGATCAAAATATGATTAATGCATTAGTGATACGAATCAATAACACGTCATGTGAATACTTCCTCTAATTCACTTAGCTTGAAAAACGAATAATTTGTTCAAACGGTAAACGTGATGAATTACGTGCTGGCATAGCAGGCTTTCCGATAGCAATTAAAATCATCGGTAACTCATTGGCAGGTAGCTCATATTTTTTAGCGAATGCTGCTTTATCAAAGCCGCCCATTATTACTGTTTCATAGCCCATGTCCTTCGCTAAAAGTACTACTTGCATAGAAATTAAACCAACATCTAAATGTGCAATATTTGTTCGTTCAATTTCAGAAAAATTACTATATGCAGATTCAGAATTGGCAATCATCATATCAGCAATATCACGTGGCATATAACCTAGCTCAACATTTAAATCATTAATTTGTTTAGCGTTTTTATACATTTCATTATCGCCTATTACCGCAATAATCGCTGATGATGTTTCGATTTGTGCCTGATTAAATCCAGCAATGCGTAATTCTTTCTTTTGCTCTTGATCATCAATAACAAGGAAGCGCCAAGGCTGTAAGTTACTTGATGATGGAGCTGATGTTGCTTGCTCTAAAATATGTTGAATTTGCTCACGAGGAATAGTAACACCAGGTTCATATTTACGCACCGATTTACGTTCATCCATTAATTTTTCTAAAGCTGTTTTTTGTTGTAACATATTTTTCACCCTTTTTTGTTGGAATTTGAATCGGCTTTTATTATAGTTGATTAGTCAACAGTTGACAAGTCATTTATCATTTCGTGATTTTTGATAGGCGAATGATTGGACAATTTAACAGGTATTTTGATTCGTTAGTTTTGATCGTTTATGCATATAAATTTGTTTATATAATTAAACCCACCAGCACCAATGTGTTGCCACATACAGTCGACATACGTTGAGTGTGGGAACAAAAGGAAATTTGCCAATAAACAAATTGAATGGGCTATGATTAATGTACCATGCAGCATAATCAAAATAGGTTATAACAGACCACCTGCTCACCATCTTACTAAAAATACTTGTTTTTTTGAGTTTAACTTATTTAACTGAGTTGATTTTAAATCTTTCATAAACTTTGATATATCAACGTTTTCTGTACTTATTTAATTCAGTTTAACTAGATCACTTTTTCTCAATAAGATTGGCAGGGAAGGGATCGGGGTTCGAATCCCTCCTGGGACGTCGAAGGGTTCATGTTGATGAAATTTGAACCGAAGTAAAATCGCTTCAAATCTTTATTATATAAGGGTTTGGGGCGATTTTTCTATTTTAGGAGATGAAGATAGGAAAAGGTTGAAAAAGGTGTGATTTTTACACCTGTTTACACAAAATATACACAGCGGTTTATACGCTTAATAATCGTTCGAAAATACTTGTAGTTTGCTTTGAATCCTTCTCATGCAACTCTTTCATAAGATGCGCATATGTAGATGTTGTAATGTCTAATGATGCGTGACCAAGTCGCTCTGATACATAGAGTAAACTAATGCCTTTATAAAGTAATATACTCGCATGTGTATGTCTTAGTCCATGTGCGGTAATAACCGGTGTAATTTTTAAATTGCGGATGCAACGACGCAACACATCATTTAAACGATCATTCGTTACAACTTGAATAGGGGAATCAGGATGATAGAACACAAGCTGATTCTCATTTCCTTCATCATTCTTCACTTTCAGTATTAATTCTTTCAATACAGTCAAGGTTAGCTTATCAAAGCTAATGTTACGTTCACTGGCCTCGTTTTTAAGAGGGCCAAATCCACCGCCTTCTTTATATTGCCACTGCTGTACAATCGCTATTTTACTAGCTTTTAAATCTACATTATCGATGGTTAGACCAATTAATTCTCCAAATCGTATGCCTGTACTCAAACTAACGATTAGCATTGGATATTCCAGACATTCATGACGATGTTCCGCTAAGTATTTAAGCAATTTCTGGCTCGATTTATAGTCAAGAAACTTCTCAGATGACTTTTTACTCGCCAAGCCTGTAATTGTTACTTTCCACGTGAAATCCGTTTTAATAAGTCCTTCATCGATTGCTTCTTTCACGCAAGTTCGAATAAAACCATTCATTTTCCGATTTGTTGTTTAATTGCGCGATCCTTAAAGTATGCTAGAAGCTTACCGTGTGTAGCTTTGTATGAGTTGAGTGTAATGTTGGATATATCCGTCTTAAAAGTCTCATACCAGCTTTTAAAGTATTTCTCTAGAGGATAGTTTTTAGTAGGGTTTAAAACACCATTTACCTAGTCTAATTTTGCCGCGCTTTGTGTAGCTTGCCATATTATATCTCCTATCTTTAAGACGAAATTACTTTAGCTTAAGAAATCCTATTTGTTAAATTCGATTTAAATGTAGTATTTTTGAATTTAATCTTAGTTAAACATATAGTAGAATTATTTTATATAATGGATTATTTAGTAATTAATCCTAAATTTAGAGGTGAGTGAATGTATATTTGGGGGTTTCAACCACATTTTCAAATATCAATAAATGTTTTAGCTGAAAATATTTTTAACAGTATTAACTCCGATTTAAAAGCCGAAGTATCAGTTATCGGTTTATGGAACAAGGAAAAATATCCAAACAATCCTAATGGGATAGATATAGTAACCGTAGACTCGATTTTTCAAGAAAATGACTTTATCGATATATTAAAAAATGCTGAATTAGCATATCAGACAACTTCGCATATGTTAATTAGTGATTCATATGCAGAAAAAAAGTATCATGAAGGCTTGAAATTATTACTGAAATCAAAAGAAATGGAAAAAAAACTTAACCAAAAATATTGTAATAATCAATTTTTTGTAGCAAAGCCAGTAGAAGTGAATGGTTATTTTACATTTATTGTATTGCATTTAGAAAAGCATGGATTAAGTAAGATCCCTAAATTAACAAAAGAATTTAGCGATAGATACAAAATATATAAATCTTATTTAGAAGCTACTATTCAAGAGTTTTTAAGTGCAAGTTCAGAAGTCTTAAATATCCCTGATATTGGTCAAGAAAGAGCTATAAGAAGGCCTGCCGAAGAATTTATAAAAGGTGGAGCGAAAGTATTTTTAGAAAATTTATTATTTCAATTTAAAGGTAGCTTCAACTTATACGAATCTTTTAATATAATTTCATCGCAGTATTATGAGGGGGCTGAGTCTAAGGGGGGAATACTAATTGGAAAAGTAAACAGTGAATATATAAATAAATTAATTGAATTTAAAGAGCCTATTAGTTTGAAACAGCATCGTACTATAAGAAAACTATTAGAGATGACTAATGATGAAGTTTATTTGTTATCAGACGGTGATACAGTGTATGGATTAGGAAAATTATCAAACTATGATAAAGCAACAGAAAGTATTTTTATTATTAAATTTGTAAAGCATTATTTATGGCAATTAGTAAATATGGATGAAGTATTAATGGAAGTAGAATATGGTAATCCTAAATTACCGATTGAAAAGATTGATTATGACCAATTTAAAGATACTTTTTTTAGAATCTTTAAAGATGTTAGTGATGAAAACATCCAAACAGTATGGTCAACTATTATAAGTGCCTCTAAACAAAAGCATGGAACGATGGTTGTTATTTCAAGTAATGCTAAAGAAGAAGCTACGAGATTGGGGAATCAATGTCTAAAAATAAATGAAACAATAATAGATTCTAACTTAATTGAATACGTAACATCCATAGATGGAGCTATATTAATCAATCCAAATGGTGAATGTGTAGCGTTGGGTGTTATATTAGATGGTGTAGCATCAAATAATGGGGATATGTCTAGGGGCGCAAGATATAATTCGGCAATAAGATATTTAGAAACTCAGCAAAACGATTGCTTAATAGTGGTAATTTCTGAAGACGGATATATCAATTTAATTCCTACTATGAAGCCCAGAATTCCTAAAGTGAAAATAGAAACGTTGATAGAGAAGTTAAGGGAATTGAATAGACAAGAAATAGTGGATATAAAATGTTTTAATTTAACGATGTCTGAATTACAAGCGTTAAAATTTTATCTTTTAGAAGAAGACTGTAATGAAATAAATGATATATTTCCAAAAATTCAAGAGAAAATGCAGACAAATATAAAAATAGTATATGAAGAATTTCAAGTTAATGCTTATATGAATGAGTCATATTATTTATAATATATATAGTAAGAAAAATATCTGAAGTAACTAAGTGGCATATGATAAAGGTCTCTTAAAGAATGAATCTTCTTTAAGAGACCTTTTTTTATTAAATTCAATTAGTAATTAAACATTAATAATAAATTGAATTTAATTTTAAAAACTCATTTTTGAAAAGCGATTCATTTAAATGCACATAATATTTCTCTGTCGTCTCATAACTTTCATGCCCCATCAAATACTGAATTGCTTCTCTAGAAATTTTAAGCTTCACTAGGTTAGTTGCATAGCTATGTCGTAATTTATGACATGTAATGCGCAGAATATTTAATTTCGAAAGCAGCAGGTCTAAGTTGTCATTATAAGCGCTATTACTTAACGCTTGAGCGTTTGTACCATGTTTATAAAATAAGCGACCTTCCTTATTACTTGTATATTCAGGTGAACTTTTATATGTTTTGAGTAATTCAACAAGCTGATCAGATAGCGGCAAATAACGTTTTTTTATGTCACCCTCATTTTTATAGCGTAATGGATCTTTCAAGCTTGTAAATCCATCGCCCTTCACATAGTCCCACTGTCGATGGATATGAACTAAGTTTTTCTCGAAATCGATATCGTCCCAGCAAATTGCACATAATTCACCGTATCGAGTCCCAGTTAATAAAGGAATTAAAATCATCAATTTCAACTTCAAATCAATTTTAGCATTGTACATAAATCGAGTGAAACGCTCGTATTCATCGGTCGTTAAGTATTGTTTAATAGCCATTGATTTCTTACCGGTTACAGTTACATCGGTAGTAAAGTTAGAAGTAATGAGCTGGCCTTCAAAAGCTGATTTTGCAAACTCGCGAATGTGCTTATGCATTTTTTAATTTGTCGTTTGATTTAAATAATCAAATGTTTTTAAAAACTCTTTATAAGCTTCTTTCGTAATATCTTTTAAGAGAGTATCTTTGAAATGATTTTCAATTTTCCCCTTTGTATTTATATATGCTTGAATAGTTTTAGGATGAAGATGCAACTTGTTTTCATTCATCCACTTCTCAAATGCATTGATAAAGGTACGTTTTTTTCATAACCGACCTTTAGCAATTTAAGTCGCTTTTTTTCTTCCTTAATCTTTTCTTCAACTTCTTTTGCGTCTATAATAGCCCACATAAGCGAACTGGTGGGTGAGGGTAGTTGCTCACTGAGAAGCCATATGATGTTACTTTGCCATGCTTATTTTGTCGTGCAATAATACTCGCCATTTTGAAATACTCCTTTATTTAAAAATATCCTTGAAATTGTCTTCTAGAAACTTCGCCATTTTCTTCGCTTGGAATGACCATACTTCGCCTTTTCCTTGAGGATAATAGACAAATCCATTAAGTCGTGAATCTAGTTTTTTGCGGAATTGAGATTTATATAAAATATGATCTTTAATCCATTCCTTTTTTTTATTAAACCGCTTTTCTAAATCGCGCATTGTCCAATAAACGCCTTCAAGTTGTAATTCTTTCAACTGTTCATACTCGACCCTTGTAATTAATACCGAATCTGTTGGAATAGGGATTGTTAAGTTTACCGTCATCTGTTGCATAAGTTACACTCCAATATCTTCATAAATTAAGAATCTAAATAGATTTGAAATATAATAGCCGATGATTTTTAATATTTTAAGGTGCATTTGAAAAAAATATTAAAATTATTTATTGGTTAATAATGCGGAAGCAACATAATGATGAAATGGAGACTTATCTTGTAATATTTGTGCGGCATAAGTGACACGCACAATAGATAGTGTGACGTATCCAATTGGATTTATAGGTGAAATGTTTGAGGTCAATTCTGTTAAAGGATAATAAGTAGATAAATGAAAACGTTATTAAATCAAGGTTTGTATTTTATGCGGCACAATCTAATTGAATTGCCTTTGGATTTACTTGATTGTGCGTATTGATGCGAACAATTGTGCAGCAGAAGTAATCCGCACAAATAACGTTTGAACTAAATAATATGTAATTTAGATGTTAAATGTAATATATACATAATTTGAATTGATATATTAAGAAGGTCAGAAAGAGTACTAAGATGGATCTACCCCTATTAATATCAACGTTTTAGTTAGTACATAGATTTATACTAAAGCGTACTAGATTACCTAATTTCATTGCAGAAAAATTACGAAAGAATATTTAATGATGGGAGAGCCGCTGGGGTAGTACGTTGAATGTGCCATTGAAAGTAGGAGGGAAGCCTAATATCTCAAGGTTTTTGCGGAAGATATATGTTGAAATTAAAGCCCACTAATTAATATGTAGCTACGTGAAAACAAGAGTAGTACCACATTATGGCACCAAAAATGGTACTGTAATGAAATTTGATATTACTGAGCAAATGAAGTTCTCGGAGGTTTTGTGGTTATAAGGAAAGCTATAGTACTGAATATAGAACTACAAATAGAACTACAAATAGAACTAAATCTATTACTCTAATGATATTTGATTTTATAGAGCTTACAAATAGTTAAAATAAAGATAAATTTAAAAAGCCTCTTAAAATGCTCTGACTTACCTTGTAGAATATTTAAAACAATTTACAAGGAGTTTCATACATGAAAATACAAAATGTAATAGAAAAATTGAATCAAGGAAAATCAATTACAGAAATGACGAGAGAATTAAAGCTTCAAAAAGAGTTATTTACGTAGAATTTGTCCTACGAATTTGCCTCCCCACTCCTTCAATTGCTTCGAAAAAATGCCGTCATGTAAATACTCAGCTTCTATAGCTGTGGGGAAAATATTTAGTTCTTTTATAGCTTCTTGAGATAAAAGGAGAGCTTTATTTTTTTGTTTTAAGTTTAATAATGAAGTGAGTAATTGTGAATAATCTTCTTTAATCTTTTCGTTAATAGGAGTACCTATATCACACTCACGATATCCAATCCCATCAAAAGGAATAGAGAAAAATCGTGGTATTATACCTCGATCAACTAGCTTTGCAGGCGTATTTCGAATGACTGCTGGTTGGGCTGAAATACAAATAGTAAAATTGGACTTTCTAAACGTTCTCCATCACGTGTAATACGGCTAACTCGTAAAAGCTCCCCGTTATAGCCCTTTAAGTAAATAGCCATTTTCGATTGGTCTAGACGATCGAATTTTAGTTTCCCGAACAAATCGCCTTCACTAGACATAATAGCTAATTGCTCATTATTATTCTTTAAATCGCGTATTAATGCTTCTTCTGTAAAGGCGTCAGCAATGACAATCGGCTCTGATTTTACTTCTAATTCTTGTTGTTCATTACGTAATCCTTCTAGTACTAATAGAAGCTCTTTTTTGCCGCTTTTAAGATATTCATTTTCAAGCTTATCAAAGCGTTTTTCGTTTATTTTTAATTCAAATTTATTTTTTATTATCAGACTGTACTTGTTTCATTAAAGCTGTTTCGTAATCTTTAATTGGAGCAGTCATCACTTTAAATACAGGTGATTTTCGGCTTGAAGATGGCAATAAGGAAGCCAAATATAAGTTTAAAGGCTCTTGCCAACCATCCCAAGGTTGAATAACAAATTTCCCTTGTACAGCTGTTGAAAGCGCCCCTAAGGCACAAAATGCTGCTAAATCTAAAGGCGTTTTATTGAATTCTGAAACGGCTAAAATCATTTCCTGAAATTCTTTAGAAAAGATAGAGACGTTAAAGTTTGGTAAGTTGTATTTGTCGAACTCGACAGGTGTTTCCCAGTGATGCTGTGGTACTTCAGGGTTGGCTGCATGATAAAGCTCATAAAATAGTTGCGTACTTTTTCCGATATTTGATTGTGGATTTTCTTGGTTTTTAAAAATACTTGTTTGTTCATTTTTTTTCCTCTTTCGATAGTAAAGTTTTGTTTGTTAATTGTTTTTTGATCAAATCGATATTTAAATTGCTTGTTAGAATTCCTCATTTCTTACGATTTGAAATAGTATAGCTTTTGATTTCGCTCGTTTGAATAGGGTGAAGCAAATTTTTTATATTGGATTAATCGATTAAATAGAGTCCTAGATTGTTTGTATAAAATTCTTTATTTCTTATGATTTGAAATAGTATAGCTGCAAGTTTTTTATATTCGAAGAGGGAAGAATAAATAATTATAACTTATTTTGGTGAATGATTTATACATCATTTTTATGTATAATTTTGGATAATAACTAGTTTGAAGAGATTCTAATTTATTGGAGGTATCTAGTATAATGCAAGGGATTTGTTATTGGTGTGGTAAGACCGCAGTGTCTATGGAACATGTTCCTCCTAAGTGTATATTTCCGGAAGATAAAGATATAAAAGATTTTTACAAAGATAGTTATAGAAAAAATTTAATTAAAGTTCCTTCATGTGACTTACATAATATTGAAAAATCTAGCTTGGACGAGTATTTAATGGCTACATTAACAAGTAAAGTTGGAAATAATTGGTTAGCTTTTATTCAAACAAAAACTAAACTAAATCGAACTCTCTCCCGAAATAAGAATTTATTAAATGTTAAACATAGTAAGATGATAGATCTTGGGAATAACATGTTTCCTGTTTCTATAATTGAGATAGATAATAAAAAATTAGCTTATGCATTTGAAGCAATAGCTAGAGGTTTATATTTTTATGAAAATAATAAGCCATATAAAGGTGAAATAAGAGTTGTTTCGGAAATATTCAATAATGAAGATTATAAAGAGGCTATGGATTTTACTAATAAAACAATCAATCTAATTGAAAAAGAGGCTGTTGATTGGGGAACAAAAGTTTTAGGTGAAAATCCCAAAATATTTACGTATCAATTTAGTCCAGTTGATGGATTCAACTGTCAAACACTTAAATTATGTTTCTTTGAAGGTATCAAAGTTTATGTGATTTTAAATGGTATGTCTGAAGAAAATAGACTTAAATATCAAAAAAGCTTCGAATTTATTCGAAAAAATTGTATTAGATTAAATTGAGATTTTAGATAGGCATAAGGGGATGTTCTAATTGAAAACTGCGAAAAATTCTATAATTGGTTATTCATATCAAAAACTTGTGGCTTTTTATATTTTAGCCCTAATGGATGTAGAAAAAGAAATTCTAGGAATAGAAATAGAAGCTGATGTGGAACACAAATTTGATGATTTAGTAATTATTAATAAAGATGCTACTAAAACGTTTTGCCAGATGAAAGATTTTAAAGAAGTAAGAGAATCTGATATTACCGTAAGTGATGGAGTAGCAAAAATAAAATCTAGTCCACATGCAACCGCAGCTACAGAAAATATTATTTTTGTTAAGAAAATCGATATAGAATCTAACTCGGAAATATTAGGTTTGCCAAGTTATTTGATTGACAATGTTTACATAGTTTCTTTATCAAGAGAAGAAATTAGAGCAAAGTTGGAAGAACTTTATGAAATAGATTTACCAAGGATAGCACTTCTAGAATCATTTTTTGAAAAAAGATTTGATGACAGAGAATTAGTAATTAGTCTTTATGAATTACCTACTTTACAAACCTATTCTAATCAATTAGTGGATCCTACTATTGAAGTGGGCGAGTTCCATCTTTCTAATCAAAAGACTTTGTTTATTGAGGGAAAGCCCGGTGTTGGAAAAAGCCATTTGGTAAATAATTTGAAAGTAATTGGAGAAAAAATATTCTATAGATTTTGGATATCTAATCAGGACTATGATTATCAAAATAGATTACGTTACAATAATTTTATAGGTAATTTAATAAAGGAGATTTTTAATAAGCTAGTTAAAAAGGATAGTGCTGAAATTGCTGCTGAATTAATAGCAAATAATACTACTCTAATTATAGATGGGCTAGATCATGTAGAAAATTATAATCCATATGAATTAGATAAATATATTCAATTTATAGAGAGTATGGAACATAGAGGCGTTAAGGTAGTCATACTTTCTAGACCATTAAAATATAGTGTTAAGTGGGAAATATATAGATTGCAAAATTGGAATTTTGACCAAACGTGTATCTTTTTGAATGAACAATATCATTTATCTGATTATTTGTTATCTAAAGAAATATTCCAAATAACTCAAGGTTATCCAATTTTAGTGAAGTTTGTAGCGGACTCTTATAAAATCAATAAAAATATACCAGATTTACCTCAATTAGAAACTGTCAATGAATATTATGATGTCATTACAGAGAAGTACAGTAATAAAGAGACTCTGGGATTGTTCCTAACATCTAATTCATATTTTATGAGATCAGAGATAGATACTTTAATAGGACCTTTTTCAATGTTTATTAATCAGATAATAGATGAGCATCCTTACTTATTTGAAATCAAGTTAAATAGGATATCCTTATTGCATGATAGTTTGAATACTTATTTAAGAATGTCTTTATCTGGAAATGCGAATATTGAACGATTTGCGAATGATATTAAATATAAGGTATATGAATCTATTATGTCGGGGGAAAAACAATTTATAAATAGATATTTACATTTTAATTTTGATGTAAAGGAACAGCTACAAATTACAAGAACATATGCAGATATTCATTTCTTTGATAACTGGGTTAAAGGAACAGTTGATATAGAAGCGGTTCAGGAGTTTTACAGTCAACTGAGAGTTACACTCGAAAACATTATCCCTAATGAATTAACAGTAAAGAATTATTATGATTTTAGTTTAATTGTGAATATTTTAGCTAGGGATCACATCTCTAATTTAAAACAGTTTTTATATATTTATATTAATTCCTTATTATTTAATGGTTACACAGAAGATGATATTACAAGTACCGGTTATCTTTTTGGGATGTTATTTTTTGTAAAAGAGGGAAATTACTCTTCTTTAGAAATAGCTGAAGCTAATAATCACTACGATACTACAAATTTTTATTTAAACATCATGGAAGAACTTGAAGTTGAGGATGAATATTTCAATATATTAGAAGCTAATGTTGATTTTAACAAGGTGAAACTGTTATTAAGTGAGAGTAGTGAATTAGATTTTAAGAATTTATTAGAAAAAATATGTGTAGCCCTTTATATTAATGAGGTTCCAAAAAAATCAGAATTTGAGATATGGAAGAAAAAAATACATGATTATATAGATCAGGAAGAAGATATAACTTTATTTATAAGAAAAATTTTTAAAGAATATGGTCATCGGGAACTATTTATTCAATCCGTGCTGGTATCTATAAAATACAAATTAAAGACATTAGGGTTATTAAAAGAGGAAAATGAATTTTTAAATCTTTCTTTAGAAGAATTTACCAGTCATTACAAAGAAGAAGATTCTTTTCAATTAATAAGTTATATAGAAGATTATTTAAGGCTAAACCTATTTTTGAAAAAATATATAGATATGGACTCTATTTATAAATTATTTACGAGTTATTATGCAAGGAAAGATTATACAGTCCATAATATTTGGAAGCCATTAATACTATTTCAAAGAAAAGGATATTTGAAAAACGAAAAAAGTGTTGAAATAATTAAAGAACTCCAATCTAAATCAGAAAAAGGAATAAGGCATATTCTTGATTACTATGTAGATAATTTAAATAATCAAGAGTTTAGTTATTTTATTAAAGAAATATATTCGAAGGATGAAGGTTTAAACTTGGATATTTTTCAATTAACACCCGATAAAATAAATGTGCTGAATTTTGAACTTGTCGAGAGAGAGTTTTTTAAAACGTTGCGCGCACATAACTATAGTAAAACTATTGAATATCACGAGTTAAATAATATCTTATATTCAATTTATTCAGATGAGGTATTAAGAGTACTAGAAAAATATCAATACAAAATATGGGTACAAAATAAAAGCTTCAATATTGGAGATTTTAAGGGGTACGAAGGAATTTTTCAAATAACTAACAAAAGAGATTCTAGTGACAATAGTGATATGGTTGGCAATTATGAAAAGGGTTATTTAACTAAACAAGATATACAATTCGTTATCAATGAGGGTCTATTACCAATAGAAGTAGCTAGTTTACCAGATGGATTTCATAACGCCTTTAGTGAGTTAGAATTATATCGACATTTTAATCAAGAAATACTTTTAAATAATGTGCAGACTATTTTACATGCAGCAATATGTAGTAAGATTTATAGTATAGAAATGCCTTCGAATTTATTTGAAATGGTAGGGAATGTACCTACTTTTTTAGATGAATATATTCAAGCAGATATAGATTATAATGATATATATATAAGTTTTGCTAAGTTTATTTCAATATCAGGGATATAATTATTTGAAAGTTCTTAGTAAAAAGATGTTTAAAAATTGAAGTAATTAATAAAAAGTATGGAGTGATTATGTGCAATCTGAGGTAATAAATCAGTTTGAAAGTGATTTGCATTTTTTGTAAGGAGAATTATATGAAATAAATAGTTATAGATTATTGCATAAACATTTATTAAACAAAACCTCTGATGAAGCATTTCTCAGAGTTATGAATAAGGCTCCTGCATTTTTTCAATTAACAATAAATTCATTTCAATATTCTACTATAATGGGACTAGCTAGATTATATGAACCAGCAGGTAGAAAGAGCCGTAGCATTTTTTAACTGTTAAATTTTATTGAACAACATCATACAAAAATTTTCTTAAATGATATTGAAACAAAACGTAAATTAGGAAGGGAATCTGATATAAATTATAAAGTTGTCAAATCTTTTAAGGAAGATTTAAGTAAATTAGACTCAGTTATAAGTAATTTAATAAGCTGGAGAGATAAATCATTTGCACATCATACCGTTTTGCATATTTATTTAATTGCTTTGAGATGGCATTATTAGTACTACTTGTGTTAATTGTTGTACCTTTCATCGTGATAAACAAGAAATCATTCTCTTGCTCATAAAAAGTTCGAAGTTATGGATATATTCGTGTATCGACCAAGGAGCAAAATTTAGACCGACAAGTATGAAGCATTAAAACAATATTTATCAAATGAAAAATATGTATACAGCGACAAGGCAAGCGGAAAAGATATGGAACGTGATGGATTACAAAATCTGCTCAAAGCAATGAGTGAAGGCGATACATTGTATATCAAATCCATTGACTGCTTAGGAAGGAACAAGGAATTGATTAAACAATACCTTGAATATTTCAAGAGTGAAGGTATCAGAGTTAAAATCCTTGACTTGCCAACAACAATGCAAGATGTTCCAGAAGGTCAAGAATGGGTATTTAATATGATTAATAATATAATTATTGAAGTATATACGTCTATGGCGGAACAAGAACGAAACAATATTAAGCAAAGACAATCGGAAGGAATAGAGTAGCAAAAGCAAAAGGGAAAGATTTAGGTCGACCAACAATACAACTACCTGAAACGTGGGATATATTATACAAACAATGGAAAGCGCGGAAAATCACTGCCGTACAATTAATGAATGATGTTGGAATGAAGAAGGGAACTTTCTATAAAAAAGTAAAAGAGTATGAACAATTTAATTAAATACCAAACAATAGGGTGCCAAGAATCGGACTCCCTTTTTTGTTTGCTCAACAAAGCCCCTAGGATCTACTTTTTATTTGAATAGGGGCTGAAGGACCAGGGACAGGTTGGTAAGTAAAAAGATTTTCCCAGAAGCAAGAATTTGAAAAAAGAGTATCCCCGCCCCTGCCTTATAAAAAAATGTGTTTAAGATGAAAGGACCAAGATAACATCTGTTGACAAGAAAGGTACCTAATCAACTTTTTTGTGTGAAATTTGTTGATAAATCATGATTGTTTTTTGGTATTATAATAAGTGGGGTGATAGAATGACTTGGCAAGATTTCGTTGATATTGTAAGTAATATTTTTAGTAACAGTTTGATAGCATCACTGCTCGGGGTAACAGTTGGTGGATTCATTACATATATTGTTCAAAGGCGTAGTATCGAAAAACAACAACAATTTGAACGTGAAAAAATACAAAATGAAGAACATAAAAAGAATCAAGAGATTAAAATTAGAGCTTACAACAAGATACTGCATTTAAGTAGTGTACATATTATTAGTGAATGGGACCATCACAATGGACAAACTGAATTGTACAGCGATAAATTTATAGAACATATTCAGCCAATTTTATATGAAATTTATCATTTATTAGATAATGACACAGCAAAAGATTTTGATTATATTGATGGTATACATGAAAGAATGTCCTATGATGGGGCCGAAGAAGAAGATAAATGGTTTTTAGGTGCTGCCTATGCGAGAATTATATCTAACATTCGAAAAGAATTTGGGAACATAAGAAATAGCCGTTCGTCTACGTGATGAGCGGTGTTTTATTTACTTTATAGGAATAATCAATACAAAATAAAAACACCAAGCTCGGTCACTTGGTGTTTTATCAATGTTTAATTTATTTAGGTTCAATACTTAAAACGTCTATTTTAGCTCTAATAAGTCTACTATCTAATTTTTTTATGAATTGTTCATCAATTTCATTAGACTCATTAGCATTTTTGATTTCTTTTATTAATTTTCTTGCACTACTTATATTTTTTGTAGATACCTCTGTGAGTCTATCTTCTTTGAAACTTGGCATTCTAGGTTCGTCAACCAACATTCTATCCAAATATGTATAATCTACTGTTTGACCATTTAATAATTGTTTTTTTATAAAGCTTAATTCTAATTCCACCAAATCTAAATATCGCACCATTTGTTGTATTTCTTCGCTTAATTCTTTTTTCCAATTTAATTCTTTGTCTTTTTTATTAAATTTACTTGTAACTAAAGAACCTGATACATACCCTGAAATTAAACCAGTACCTATTCCTATTACAATACTTAAAATGATATCACCTGTGCTCATATTATCACCTCCAACTTATATCATACGACATTAGTATTGGTGTTTCTACCAAATAATAGAACTGTGCATATATAAAGAAAAATCGCACTACGTGTAAGCAGTGCGACCAAGTAGGGTATTAAACTCTACTTTTTTTACTCATGTAACTTTGAAACTTTGGATCTTCGCGGTACAATGCGACAAAAACTTCTTCCCAACGTCTTTCTTCATGCAATTCTTTTGTAATAAATTCAACAAAATGATAATTTCCATGAAGGTGTGGCACAATTTCAAACATTTCCGATTCAAATTGGTGACTAAACACTTCTTGCTTTTCACCAATTTTCTTACGGTAACTTTCAAATAAATCGCCAATCGCTTGGTTTTCATTAGCTGTAATATTAAATTCGAATAAAAGTCGGTCATAAGGAGTATTTGAAAATAGCAGTTGTTGTCTATATTCAATAAAATCTAAACGGTCTTCTAAACTCATTTCTGGTCTGTTCATATATAACGCCTCCAATCTAGCATTTATTATATATTTTACAGGAAAAAATATCTATAAATATCATTCCGAATAATTACCATAAGCTTTTGATTCCATATATTTATGTCCTGACAGTTCCGCAATAGCTCTAATCAATTTTTCTGTATGCTCAAAATAGAATATTTGATATTTGTTCTTAGGATTTTTCTTTGTGTATTCCTTACTCCATATATTAGTATTTAAACAATTTAATTTTTATCATCGTGGTAATCCCTATTTAGGCCTGTCATAAGGTTCTTCTATGTTTTTTTTTGCGTGGAAAATTATCCTAAATCACACTGACGGAAATAATTTTAGCTGAGTATGTGAATTTGTACGTGAGTTATCGGGTGAATTGTACAGAGGAAAAGAAAAATAGAATAACATTATGTGATAAGATACAATTAAATGTTTTTAAAGTTATTAAGTTATTAAGTTATTAAGTTATTAAGTTATTAAGTTATTAAAGTTATTATACTATTATAAGGAGTCCTAAAAGTGAAAAGGATAACAAGTTATTTAGCATTACTTTTAACGATTATGTTTATGGTTGGTTGCACGAACGAAGAACATGCAACCATTACAGAAGGAGATACAGATTCACAAGAAGTAACCACAGTCAATCCTGATGAAAATAGTATAAAGGAAGAGACTATCAATACGGATCTTGACGGATCCATAGTTGAAGAAACAACAACCGAACCAAATGATGAACAGTTCTCAGGATACAAACGTATTGAAATTGATGGTGGTGATTTGTCTGGACATCGTGAACCCAACGTCGTCGTTGATATTGGCTATGGGGACCGTGAATATTGGGCATTTACTAATGAATATGGGCAACTAGTACGTGTCATTGCTGACGAAATCACTTTACAAGATGACCGTAACGAACCTGTAACATCGTCTGGAAGATACTATTCGGATGAGGCGAAAGTTCCAGGTGTCGAAAGCGATGTTCTAGATGAAGGACATATCATCGCTGATTCACTCGGAGGGGTATCGAATGCATATAATATTACCCCACAAGATAGTACACTTAACCGCCATGGTGACCAAGCTTATATGGAGAACGCGATACGCAGTGCAGGTGGAGCCACTAATTTTGAGTCGATTATTACATATCCAAATTCGAAAACGCAGATTCCTTCACATTATCAATACACCTATACTTTGAGGGGCAACAAGATTGTTGATTCATTTGACAATGGAAACCCTGATGAAGTAAATGCATCACTCGGTTTAACAGGCAGCAAACCTTCTAATTCGGATAGATCAAATAAAAATTCAACGAGTTCCAATAAAAACGGTGATATTTCTAGTGTTGATACTAACGGAAATGGACAAGTTACGATTAAAGAAGCAAAAGAAGCAGGTTTCAGTATGCCCATAACGAGGGATCATTGGTTATACCCCTATATGCGTGATACCGATAATGACGGTATGGTAGGTGAGTAAGCACTTTTGAGGTAAAGTATTTGATGAAAGGACATTTTTGATATTGGCAATTTGCAAGTGAGCTGTACAGGATCAACTTAAGGTAATGGTGATATCATTTATAAAATTTATACGGTGAAAATATAATTGTTTTTCACTGGCAGAAGGCTTTAGTCTAGTAACTTCAATGCAAAAGGGCGATTTTTTAGTACATAAATTCAATAAAAATAAACGGGGTTGTCCTAAAAGTCATTATCCTGACTTTTGGGACAACCCCGTTTTTTATTTTACCTTATTGATTGTAGTTCTCTGTGTAGACCATATAACAGATGAAACTACTTCATATTATCCACCTGTTTATTTATTTCTAATAAATAACCTTTTTTTAAGTTCTTTCAAAGAATCAAGTCGGTATACCAAACTAGAGAACAAGTTAACTCGACCATATAGAAGTATGTGGGTAAAGTACAATCATTCAAATGCGTTTAAAATTAACCCGATTGAAGCATAGATAATTACCGTAAAGTAGATGACCATCATGTGTACTAAGGAAAATATAAACATTTTATTTGCCCAAATTTTCATTTCGGTTTTACGTTGTCCGAATAAGCTAAGCCCTAACCAAATTAGGCCTAAGATAAGTGAAATTAAAGTGAGACCTAAGCTTAGTGGTAGAAATAAAAAGCTGGATAGCACCAATAAAATCAAATAGAAGTTGGTTTGAATATATGTCCGTTTTCCACTTTTGACAACGGGAAGCATTGGAATATTTGCTGCAGCATAATCTTTTTCCTTACGGATGGCAATCGCATAAAAGTGAGGCATTTGCCAAATCACCATGATTAAAAACAACGCCCAGCATGCTGGGTGCCAAATATCTGGAGCGACTGATGCCCAACCGATTAAGGGAGGCATGGCACCTGAAATACTCCCAACTTCCGTATTCCAGATAGTATGGCGTTTAGTCCACATTGTATAAGGGACAACGTAGAAAAATACCCCTAAAAAACCGAGTAATGATGCTAATGGAGAGTTTAAGTACAACAAAATTAACCCGATCACTAGTAGTAAAATGGCAGCTACTAGAACTTTTTTAATCGATATGGCACCTGTAACGGTCGGGCGAACCTTTGTACGAGCCATAATGGCATCAATATCACGATCGTAAATGTTATTGAATGCACCAGCTGCGGCTATAACGGCAGCTGTTCCTAAAAATGCAAAAACTACATTCCAAACGTTATCTACAAAACTGTATTGATACGTATATAAAGCGAGCATTAATCCTGCTATCATTGGAATAAGATTTGACTTAATAATTCCTGTTTTAACTACTTGAGCCCATAAGGTCATCTGTGATTGCTTTTTCATTGTATTTTGTAGCTCCTCTTTTATTCACAAGAACTAATATAACCTATAAGGTTAGCTAAATTCCATCATAATATTGCTTTTCTACAATCATTTTTAATTATATCATGTCTGTGTCTAATGAGTTAAAAATATAGATGAACTTTATCCATTTCTTTGTTTTACTGTATAGATTGCTTACTAGGGGTTAGCGGAACGAAATGATATCGACAAAAATACATATTGATATCCATTGGTATAGAATGTGCACCTAGTGACTTCTTTAAAGTAGTAATCGTAATAAAGGTAACGAAATAAAGAGAGATACTGTCAAAACTAGCCACGGAATTGGGAGATAATACAATCGCTCTCAAATTAGATGTTGCAAGTGAAGAGAACTGGGTAGAAGTTGTAGGGAAAAAGCTGGCGTAGGTTCTATTGTTAAAATTTCATCAGTAGATGGTTTGGTAAGTGCTCCAACTGCCATCGCTTATAGTGCTTCTAAACATGCTACAAAATGTGCTGCTGCAGAGCTTGGACCATACAACATCCGTGTGAATTCGGTACATCCGGAATCATTAAAACTCTTATGGCCGACCAACAGATGTTGAAGAATATCAAAAACAACTTGAACAAGATATTCCTCCAAGAAGAAGAGCGGGAGTAAAGGAAGTATCTAATTTAGTTGTGTACCTTATATCTGATGATTCTAGCTATTCGACTGGAGTTAATTTGTAGTAGATGGTGGAATGATTTCTGACCTATAAAAAGAGTGAATGATTATGCAAGCGAATTTTCAGATGAAATCTTTAAATCTTATTGCATATTCCCATTTGACGCAAGCAATTCTGAAGTGGAGTTGTGCTTTATTATGTTTTTAGGACTAATACTACCATGTAGCTGGTCCAGTTGAAGAAAAGAATAGTTTGTATACAAACAAATTATCACGACACGTTCTAAAAAATTCAAAAGGGTTAGGAATCAAAATACTTCCTAACCCTTTTTTCTGCAAACCAAAGGTCTTGTTGTTTGATGGATTTAATTTCCTAAGTGAAATGTTATATTATGCAAATATATTCTTTTTTTCAAAATCGAAAAAGTTCTGTTGAATCTACATAAAATCGATTTAATTTTATGGATGAAGAGAATATGGTGAAGTAGAGGAGACATTTGTGCGATTATTATTCCTTTTTAAGATAACGTTGATAATATACATGATTATAAACGACTCTTTTCATGAGAAAGGTAGATATCTTCGTGTCGCTAGAGGCCTTAAAGTATTGAGGGGAGTCCCACAATTCTTTAAAAACTTCTGAAATTAAGTTTTCTGAATATATCTTAGATCCATTCAGTTTTAAGGCAATACTCTTTAGCATATTTTCATGATCAGAGTATAATTTCCTGAAATACTCAGTATCTTTATCTAATAAATGAGTAACAATTTCATTTTTTGTATCCAATATAACACCTCATTTCTATGCTGCTATAGGCAATATGTACCCTAGTTTTATAGAAGGAAAACGTAATATCATAAGTAACAGAACTTTATACAGAATAAGGTTTAAGAAATTAGTATATTTGCAGCTAAAAAAGCCAACAAGATCTCATAGAATTTTGTTGGCCTTTTATTAGGTATAATTAAGTTTTTTCTTCCATTTTTCTATAGAGAATAAACTAGGACGGTATGACTATACTTCCAATGATAATTGTACGTCTCCTTTTCTAAAAGGTTGCTTCGTAATGACTAGGTGGAATAATCTTTTCCTTTTAATCTATAATTTCATATTTTTTTAACAGAACAACAAGTGATTGGCAAGAGACTCTCCGATTTAAGCCGGAGGGAACAGAACCTGGATTTGTATAATCAATTTATGATGAGCAGCTAGAAACTACATATCTTTATTTTTCCGGCGAAGTAACCATATTTCTAATGCTCCCGATCCAAGTAAAACTCCTGTAACAATGAAGATAAGCCCAAAAAAATGTGCTGGAACTATTGCTTCATTCAAAAGAATAGCCGCGCCGACTAAAGAAAAAAAGGTATTGAAATTTAAAAAGATAGAGGACTCTGCAGCTCCAACCTTTCCAATGATATAATTATAGGTCATATGACCTATTCCGGTAGCAAAAACCGCTGAGAAAAAGAAAGCTACCCAGATAGAAAAAGAAGCAGATGAGATTGAAGCTAAACCATGTGGTTCCTTCCAGAGGCTAATGGCAAATAGAATAAATGACCCAATTAACATCATGTAACCCGTTAATAGCCGAGGGTCCATCGTTTTTGAAGCTTTATAAATCAGGATAAAACTTAGCGCTTGTGAAAGAATGGAGAGTAAAATATCAAAATCACCTAGATTAATAGAGTGGATGCCTCCGCTTCCCGCCAAGACCGTAAAACTTACACCAAGAGCCCCGCAAATAAAACCTAGAACCCGAATGAATGTAAGTTTTTTGCGAAAAATCACCATAGAAAAAATGGCTGTCAATAAAGGTCCCATACCCAAAATCAATCCTGTATTCGTAGCTGAAGTTTTTGTTAACCCTTCTGCCAAAAAGTAATGATGAAAAACGACACTCAAAAGGGCTCCTCCAAAAATATAAAAAACCTCAGATTTTTTAGGTAGACGAATGAGACCAAGAATTCCTAGAATTAAAAAGACTATTAAAGATGCTGTAAAGATTCTTATAGAAGTAATAGTCACAGGTTGAATGTGTTCAACTAAAATTTTTATAACAGATACGTTGAAACCCCAAGTAATCATGATTCCAATAAGTAAAATGTAGGTTTTAAAATAACTCATATCAAAACAACCCTTCAAACTTATTTAATAATTGACCTATTATACAACTTTTTTTTAAAAAAAGTAAAAATGATAATTTCTAAAAACTGAAGATGAGTACGTTATTTGTTCCAATCAAATTTTTACTAATAATGGATGTCTATACCTAATATATAGGTGGGTGACTCTAAACAATATTAAGATATCTTAACACTTAATGTAATCTGAAAAATTAAAATTAAAATAAAATTGTAAATAGTCTTATTTTTATAGTTGTTTTTGTAAGTGCTTTCATTTAGAATTCCATTATAAGGTTACAAAACCGGTTTAGTAAAAAACTAAACCGGTTTTGTAGGACAAGAATTAGTGGATATGATCAAATCTATTACCCTTTATTTGTGAATGTTCAATAAGGAGGTATTGTATTGCTAGCAAAATTTAATATTTTTACATTGGGTGACGCCATGATTACGTTAAATCCGGAAGAAACTGGACCTTTAAGGTTTGTAACCCGCTTTGAGCGTAAAGTAGAGGAGCTGAACTTAATTTTGCCATCGGTTGTGCTCGGCTTGGTATGCATGCAAAGTGGCTAAGTAGATTGGGCGAAGATGAATTTGGCCGGGTGATTTATAATTTCGCTCGAGGAGAAGGTGTCGATGTGAGTGATGTTGTTTATGTAAAGGAATATCCAACATCATTAAATTTCAAAGAAATTCGGGAGGATGGCTCAGGAAAAACCTTTTATTATCGACATCAGTCACCTATTTTAACGCTTAATCCAGAGGATATTACAGAAGAGATGTTTGCGAATATTGATCTTGTCCATCTTACGGGTGTTTTTTTAGCTATTGACACTAAAAATCTAGATATAGCAATGAGAGTGATTGAAATTGCAAAACAAAAAGATATCCCATTATCATTTGATCCGAATATCCGCCTAAAACTTTGGTCTATTGAAGAAGCGAGGTCTGCTTTTATGGAAATTTTTCCATATACTGATATTTTACTAGCAGGTTCAGATGAAATCCGATTGATTATTGGAAATGACTCTGAAGAATCATTGGAGAAATTCGCTACCGAAAATAAGATTGGCCAGCTTGTCATCAAGGAAGGAGCAAATGGTTCAAAAGTGTACGCAAAAAGTGTTTGGCATAAAAAAGAAGCCTTCCCTGTAAATCCGGTAGATACGGTTGGTGCAGGAGATGGTTTTGATGCCGGATATATTTACGGATATCTCAATGATCTATCTATCGATGCTAGATTGACATTTGCAAATGGAGTGGGGGCTCTTGTCACAACTGTATCGGGTGACAACGAAGGATTACCGTATTTAGATGAGGTATGGGCTTTTATAAAGAACGAAGCTGTTATTGAAAGGTAAAGTGGTGAACGAACATCCTTCCTGTAGTCCCTTTTTAAAGGGAATGAGAGTTATACGAAATCTCCAATAGGCCGCACCGGCGCCGGGGTTTGATCGAGTATATGTGCCGGGTGAAATTGAACAAATTCATGAAGAAACAAACCTTAAAAATGGTATGACGATAGCGTCAAGTGTATACGAATTTCTTACGAAAAAGGTGAAGTTATGAAAGCGGTTCAAGTAAGAAAAGCAAATGAACTAGTCATTCAGGAAATAGAAAAGCCTAGGATTTCAAGCCCAACAGATGTCCTTTTTAAAGTGAAAAGAGTCGGGATTTGTGGATCTGATATGCATATTTATCATGGAACAAATCCACTTGCCACACTACCGCGTATTATTGGCCATGAGGTGGCAGGAGAAGTAATGGAAATTGGTCAAGAGGTATCTGACATTAAGGTGGGAGATCACGTTGTCATTGAGCCCATCCGTTATTGCGGAGATTGTTATGCTTGCCGTAAAGGTCGGCAAAATGTCTGCGAAAAGTTATCCGTTTTTGGTGTACATGAAGATGGTGGGATGAGGGAATGGTGTGTTCTCCCCGAGAAGCAACTACATGTTGTGGATGCTGATTTAGCTTGGGAAGAAATAGTTTTAGCTGAACCTTATACAATCGGTGCTCAAGCGGTTTGGAGAGGTGAGGTCGAGAAAGGTGATACGGTCCTTATCCAAGGAGCAGGACCTGTCGGAATCTTTATATTAAAGATGGCCAAGCTTCAAGGTGCATCTGTAATGATTACGGATTTAAGTGAAGAGCGCCTGGCATTTGCTAAAGAGAACGGGGCAGATGTCATCGTACTAGCAGGTAGTGAAAATGTTCGACAACATGTAGAGGAATGGACGAACGGCGAAGGGGCTAATGTTGTCATTGATGCAGTGTGCTTACCGATGACTTTTGAATTGTCTTTCGATGTGGTTTCTACAGCGGGACGAATTGTCGTGCTTGGTTTTGATGAGCGTACTGCAGCTATTTCCCAACTTCCAATTACCAAGAAGGAAGTATCAGTAAAAGGATCTAGATTGCAAACCAATCAGTTTCCAAAAGTGGTTAGTCTGTTAAATGAAGGGGAACTGCGCCATGAAGGTTTAGTTACACATACATTTTCGCTTGATGACGTCCAAGAAGCATTTAATTTTGTTGAAATCCATCCAGAACAGGTTAGAAAAGCGATCATTGTATTTAATTAAGGGGTGAGAAAATGGATAAATATTCAATATTAAATAAAATATTTGAAACAAAAATCGTAGCTGTTATTCGTGGCAATGATGCACAGGAAGCCATAAAGATCTCTAAAGGAGCTGTGGAAGGAGGTATACAGGCAATTGAACTGACATATACCACCCCACAAATAGGAGATGCCTTTAAAGAGTTGCAAGACATAGATGCACTTCTAGGAGCAGGAACTGTATTGGATTCAGAAACTGCACGCCATGCAATATTAGCCGGAGCTAAATTTATTGTGAGTCCCTTTTTTGTCGAAGATGTTGCGTTGCTTTGTAACCGATATGGCATTCCGTATATGCCTGGATGTATGACAGTCCGAGAAATCGCAATGGCTTTTGAAGCGGGTTGCGATGTTATGAAATTATTTCCGGCAAACAACTTTGACCCTTCTTTCATTAAATCCGTACATGGTCCGCTACCCAATGTGAAAATCATGCCAACTGGAGGTATAAACTTGGAAAACATAAATGCTTGGTTGGAAGCAGGAGCAGTAGCAACAGGAATTGGAAGTGACCTGAACAAAGCCTATCAGATGGGTGGTTATGAAGCAGTAGTAGAATTAAGTAGTAAATACATTCAAAAATCAAAAAAATAATGGAGGTGCATGATGAATATTACATTTAGGTGGTATGGAAAAAACAATGATACTGTAACCTTGGAACAGGTTAAACAAGTTCCTGGAGTGAAAGGTATTGTATGGGCACTGCACCAAAAACCAGTTGGCGAAGTATGGGAAAAGGAAGAAATACAAAAAGAAATCGATTACATCCAATCTTTTGGCTTCCATACGGATGTGGTAGAGAGTGTAAATGTTCATGAATCAATTAAATTAGGCAATGATGATCGTATGGTGTATATCGAGAAATACAAAGAGACAATTCGAAACTTGTCAAATTTCGGTGTGAAAGTAATTTGTTATAATTTCATGCCGATATTTGATTGGACTCGGACAGAAATGTTCCACCCTTTAGAAGATGGCTCAACCGCATTATTTTACGAAAAAGCAAAAGTCGATACATTAGAACCAAAAGAATTAATTCGTACAGTTGCAGAAGCGTCAGATTTAACATTGCCAGGGTGGGAACCAGAAAAGATGGACCGAATATCAGAGTTATTCGAGGCATATAAAAGCGTTGATGAAGAAAAACTCTGGGCGAATTTAGAAATTTTCCTTAAAGAAATTTTACCAGTTGCTGAGGCTTGCGGCATTAAAATGGCAATCCACCCGGATGATCCACCATGGTCCATTTTTGGATTACCACGAATCATCACTGGAGAAAAGAGTTATGAAAAATTGATCTCGATTTCGGATTCACCATCGAATGCGTTTACGATGTGTACAGGCTCGATGGGGGCGAATTCTGAAAATGATATGGTTCAAGTAGCTAAAAAATATGCGTATCGTGCTCCATTCTCGCATATCCGTAATGTGAAAATCTATGAAAATGGTGATTTTGTGGAAACATCGCATTATACACAGGATGGATCGATTAACATACAGGGTGTTGTTAAAGAATTGAATGAGCAAAATTATACTGGCTATGTAAGACCCGATCACGGCCGTCACATTTGGGGAGAGCAATGTCGTCCTGGATACGGTTTATATGATAGATCTCTTGGAATCATGTACTTACTTGGGCTATGGGATGCATATGAAGCTACAAAATTAGGAGGACGATCATGATTCCAATCCATGAAAACTTAACAAACAGAGTAGCGGTAATTACTGGCGGCAGTGGTGTATTATGTTCCAAAATGGCTATAGAATTAGCACGTCACGGTGTCAAAATAGCTATATTGAACAGGACGAAAGAAAAAGGTCAAGAAGTGGTAGATCTCATTGAACAGAAAGGCGGCACCGCCATATCCATAGTAACAGACGTTTTGGATAGAAGTTCACTAGAATGTGCAAGAGGGGAAATTAAAAAATTGTTTGGACGAGTGGACTTATTAATTAATGGTGCAGGGGGTAATCATCCTGATGCCATTACAGATCCTGAGAGATATGGGGATGAAACCGAAGGAAAATCTTTTTTCGATTTGGATGAGAATGGATTCTCTCGAGTTTTTGACAGTAACTTCATTGGTACATTTTTGGCCAGTCAAATTTTCGGGAAAGATTTACTACAGGCGGAATCGCCAGCTATCGTAAATATTTCTTCCATGAGCTCCTACTCTCCTATGACTAAGGTTCCGGCATATAGTGCAGCCAAAGCTTCGATTAATAATTTTACAATGTGGATGGCTGTTCATTTTGCGGAGGTTGGTTTACGGGTGAATGCGATTGCTCCAGGTTTCTTCATAACGAAGCAAAATAGAGATCTATTGCTTAAAGAAGACGGTAGTTTAACTACAAGATCCCATAATATTATGACTGCAACACCGATGAAGCGCTTTGGTCAGCCTGAAGATTTACTTGGTACGTTATTATGGCTTGTTGATGAGTCCTATTCGGGTTTTGTAACAGGAATAACTGTTCCTATAGATGGAGGTTTTATGGCCTACTCAGGTGTGTGAATCGAATATTATCTTTAAAATAATGTAATAGTCATTATTGGTAGGGGAAATGTGTTTTCGGTATATTATATTTCTATATATAATAAAACATATAGATGGATAGTGATAACCAAAGAAATGATTACACATGACAGGAATGAATGAATTGAAAGCCATTACAATTACTGATGTCGCCAAACATGCAAAAGTATCGAAAAGTACAGTTTCCCAATATTTAAACAAACGCTACGAGTATATGAGTGAAAAAACGAGAAAAAAAATCCATGAGGCCATTGAAGAGCTGAACTATCAGCCTAATATTCTAGCACGTAGTTTAAAACAAAAGTCTACCTTTACTGTAGGAGTAGTGGTTGCTAATATTCTTCATACATTTTCAACTCAAATTATCCGTGCGATAGAAAACTATTTTTATAAACACGGATTTCATATTATTGTATGTAATGCAGATGATAATCCAGAGAAGGAAAAAAATTATATAGAAATGCTAAGAGCAAAGCAAGTTGATGGGATTATCATTTTCCCCACAGGGGATAATCTTGATTTATATAAACATATGAAGAGTGATCAATTCCCAATCGTATTTATGGACCGGTCGATAGAAGAGTTAAATATTGCGACGGTTATGCTTGATAATCAGCTTGCGTCTAAGTTAGCGGTTGATTGTTTTGTAGAAAAAGGGTATGAAAACATTGCGATGATAACGACTTCTATATACCGTAATATCAGCCCACGACTTGAACGGATCAAAGGATACAAAGAAACTCTTGAATCACATGGCATAGCATTTAATCATGATTATATTAAAGCTGTGAATGCAGAAGAAATTCCTACTGCCCTTTCAGAATTTTTCGAATTAAAAATACCGCCACAGGCCATATTGGCAGGAAATGATATTGTGCTTAATGAAGTTTTACTATATTTAAAAAAACACAACATGAATATTCCAGATGATGTTGCAGTTATAGGAATTGACGAAGTCCCATACGCAAACTTCTATACACCAACTATAACGACTATTAATCAACCAGCAATTGAAATGGCAAACCAGGCGGCTGAGTTATTGCTTAGTCAAATCAATAAAACTGGTATAGAAGATACAAGTGTACATCGTTTGAAACCAAGTCTGATGTCAAGGGATTCTTGCTAGCTATTAGACTTCAAGTGGAAAAGTTAGCACTTTTCCACTTGAAATTAACTGAAATGAATCGTAATTTTTCGGAATTTTTAGAATATTTTACGGTAAGTGAAAACGTTTTCAAAAATAAAAATTTATAATTTCATAGGGGGGTTCAATATGTTTTCTAAAGGTAGAGGAATGGTCATTCTTTTCTTATTCTTAGCGGGTGTAATAAACTATTTAGATCGGTCTGCATTATCCATCGCAGCCCCATTCATTCAAGATGATTTAACTTTAACAGCAACTCAGATGGGGATTATCTTTAGTAGTTTTTCTGTTGGATATGCCATCTTTAACTTTCTTGGTGGAGTAGCATCTGATAAATATGGAGCAAAGCTAACACTTTTTGTGGCAATGATTGTTTGGTCCCTATTCAGCGGTGCACTTGTATTGGCTGTAGGATTTGTAAGTATGATTATTATTCGTATTATGTTTGGGATGGGAGAAGGGCCTCTCGCATCTACAATCAATAAAATGGTGAATAACTGGTTTCCATCCAATCAGAGGGCCTCGGTTGTTGGTCTGACGAATAGTGGGACCCCACTTGGAGGTGCGATTGCGGGACCAATAGTTGGTTTTATAGCAATCTCATATGGATGGAGAGTTTCATTTATAGCTATCATGGTGATTGGTCTAATATGGGCTATTTGTTGGTGGAAATTTGCCAAGGAGAAACCAAAAGAATCAGTTGATGAAGTAAATACAGGAAAACCATATGTAGCGGCAACGACAGAAGGAAAATTGAAATTTACCTTTTATTTAAAGCAAAAAACTGTATTATTTACAGCTCTTGCATTTTTCTCTTATAACTATATTTTGTTTTTTTTCTTAACATGGTTCCCAAGCTATTTGGTCGATGCACGCGGATTAAGTGTAGAAAATATGAGTATCATAACAGTGATACCATGGATTTTCGGGTTTATTGGTCTTGCATTAGGAGGATTCATATCGGATTATTTCTATAAAAAGTTTGCTAAAAAAGGGGTTTTATTCTCACGTAAGCTTGTGCTTGTTTCATGTCTATTCCTGTCGGCGGTTTGTATCGGATTTGCGGGATTAGTATCGACAACATTGAGCGCTGTTACACTGGTAGCACTTTCAGTTTTCTTCCTGTATTTGACAGGTGCTATTTATTGGGCAATTATAAATGATGTTGTAGACCCTGATAATGTTGGGTCGGTTGGTGGATTCATGCATTTCCTGGCCAATACAGCTGGAATTATCGGGCCCACTTTAACAGGTTACATTGTTGATACATCTGGAACATACACCGTTGCATTCTTGCTTGCAGGTGGGTTAGCTGTAATTGCATCGCTAGCAGTCATTCGCTTTGTACGCCCGATTGTAAAACCTGTGTTATAGATTGATAGCATAGAAGTGTCTCCCATTGGCATTTTGAAATGAGGACACTTCTAATTGATAATCTTGCAAATAGTTTCTTGGCTTTAATGGATTCTATTTCATATTTAGAAACATGATTAACACGATACCGATAGCTTCTTAAAGGCCTTGACTGAAGTGAGAAAAGATTACAGCGCAAGTTTTCTTAAGGTGTAAGAGCAATTATATGTTTATTAATATAGGTGATAATATCTTTTAATTCGTTATTAGGGACCTGCAAAAATATATCATAATAAGGAGCACAATTGTTAAAGGAAGCTTGCGGAAGACAACTTCATTTTTAGTTGCTTCAGAATATATGCGTAGAAGTTACTTTTCAATTATTGTCGCTTATCTAAATAAGGAAATCTCACAGTTATTTCCGGTTAGGTGAGTCTAACAAGCTTAAGACGGAGTTATTCTCTAAAGTACCTCTTATAGTACATATAAAGCATAAAAAAGGAGTGTCATTTAATGAAAAGTATTGTATGTGAGCAACCTTATCAATTTAAAATGACGGAGGCTGAAAAACCTGTTCCAAAACTTGGAGAAGCTTTAATTCGTGTGCGACGCATTGGAATATGTGGAACGGATATTCACGCTTACGAGGGAAATCAACCATTTTTCACCTATCCGCGTATACTGGGTCATGAACTTTCTGGATATATCGAATTCATTCCGGAAAATGTTTCCGGACTAGAGGTTGGCGATCAAGTTTCAGTTATACCATATATGGAGTGTGGAGAATGTATTGCGTGCAAAAGTGGAAAAACGAACTGTTGTACGGATATGAAGGTGTTGGGAGTACATAAAGAGGGGGGAATGCAGGAATGGATTGTGGTTCCTTATAATCATTTAGTAAAAACGGAAGGCCTTACTCTTGACCAATCAGCTATGATAGAACCATTAAGTATAGGCGCTCATGCGGTAAGAAGAGCTGCAATTAAAGAAGGAGAATTTGTACTTGTTATTGGTGCAGGACCAATCGGCTTAGGAGTAATGGCTTTTGCTAAAGAAAAAGGTGCGATAGTGATTGCAATGGATGTAAACGAAGAGCGCCTAACGTTCGCTAGTAAATGGGCAAACGTTGATTTTCAGTTGAATGTTATGAAGCAACCGATGGAGAGATTAGCCGAGTTGACTAATGGAGAAATGCCTACAGTTGTATTTGATGCAACAGGTAACGCAAAGTCGATGATGGAATCTTTTAAATACCCTGCACATGGAGGGAAATTGATATTTGTAGGCTTAGTTAAGTCTAATATCACCTTCAATGATCCTGACTTTCATAGTAAAGAGCTTACATTAATGGGGAGTCGGAATGCAACTCGAGAAGATTTTAATTATGTAGTGGATACGCTAAATAAGGGGACAATAGATTTAAGTCTGTATATTTCACATCGGACTAGTCTTGGTGAATTGATTCCTCAGTTTGAAAAGTGGCTAACCCCCGAAGCTAAAGTCATAAAGGCTATTGTTGAGATAAACTGAAAGTATACAGTCAATCCAACAACTTAGGTGAGATAGCAGTATTTCATTTTAAATCCTCTTTAAAATTGGATATAAAGATTGAGGGGAAAAGATTCCATTTGTTCAAGAAAGCCTACAAGATCTCATAAGATCTTGTAGGCTTTTTAATTAGTTATAATTAAGTTTTTTCTTCCATTTTAAAGAAATTAAGCTAGAAGAAATCGTAATGATAAAGAGTACAATTACAATAATGAATACTGTATAGTAAGAACCTGTTGAATCGAAAATGTAACTGAATAATGTTGTACCAAATGCCACACCTAACGTAGAAGCTGACATGATTGTTGTATAGATCGATGCGTAATCACGCCCGCCGAATACTTCGCGAATTACGACTGGGGGAAGTAAGGTAGACCCTGAGAATCCTATACCAAATAGTAAGGCGCCAGTATAAAGCATACCTATTCCGAATGAATCAGAAATAAGTAAAGCGACTACACCTAGCATACCGCCCCCAATTCCAATAAATAGAGCTGCTTTAACTCCCAATTTATCGTTAATGGCACCAAGCAGGAATTTTCCACCTGTTTGACCAATCGTCACACAAGTTACACCTGTAGCCGCCATTGCAGCTGTGAACCCTACGGACTGTACAAAGTTTGGTACATGGAAGCTAACTGTCGAAGCCAGTCCGAAAAGTCCTGTGAATAATACAACCAAATAGAATGCTGGAGATTTCATTGCTACGCCTTTCAAGACACCTGATTCAGGTTGTTGTTGCATAGTGGCAGTAGTATCATCGACTTCATCTGCGCCATAAGCAGTCATATTTAGTTGTTCTGGCTTTGAACGAATAACGAATAGAGAGAATGGTAAGATCAAAATGGCTACGATAACACCTAATGCCATATAGGTTGAGCGCCAGCCAATTGACTCAATCAAGCCACCGGTAATTTGAGCGAAAATAGCACCACCAATTCCCATGAAAGCCATAGCGATACCTAAAGAAGTACCAGCTTTTGCTTTAAACCAATTGTTCATGATTAAAGGAATTGAACCGTATATTAAGAATGTGCTACCAATCCCTAATGCAATTCCTGAAAGATAAAATGGGAAAACAGAATGATAAGTACCCATTAAACCAAATGCTACTGCATTAATTATCCCCGCAATGGTTAATATATAACGTATGTCAAACTTGTTCAGTATTTTTCCAGCGAAAGGCAGTAAAATGGTAACGGTTAAATACATTAATGATGTATATAAGCTAATTTCAGAAACCCCTACATTAAGGTCTTCTGCTACTGCGCGGTATAGTAAACCTGCACAACTAACGATAATTCCAACACTCGCGGCGTAAATTGCAGCACTTGCGACCATAATCCACCAAGCGTAGTGAATTTTACCTTGTTTTTTCATGATGTCACCTCATAAAAGTGGAGAAACAAGCGTCATTGCTTCTCCACTTTATATATAGTTGAGTAGAATATTAATTTAATAATTATTGAATGGTAAATCCGCCATCGATAGGTACAGCTGTACCACTTATGAATTTCGCTTCATCCGAGGCTAAAAATACAGCTAAATCAGCTACTTCTTCAACTTGTCCAAATGAACGAGTCGGTACTAAATCCTTAGAAATACCAGCCAAAACATCCTTAACTAAAGGTGTTTCAATTGTTCCTGGACAAATAGCGTTAATTTTAATGCCATAGCGTGCATATTCAGAAGATAAGTGCTTAGTATAACCAATTACACCATGTTTTGTAGCGGTATAAGCAGCTCCACCTTTACCTGCAACTAGACCAGCAACAGAAGCAATATTTACGATGGAACCAGTACCACGTTCAATCATGCTTGGTAATACAGCATTCGAGAATTCGAAGACACTTGTTAAGTTAATATTTAAGAAGAAGTTCCATTGATTTAATGTCGTATCTAATGATTTAGCATATTTATCAAATACACCTGCATTATTAACCAAGACATCGACGGGGCCGAATGTATCTTCTGTTACTTTTACGCAATTTAAAATATCTTCGGTTTTCATAACGTTTACTTCAACTGCAATAGCTTCCCCGCCCATTGCCTTAATTTCTTCAGCTACAGATTGTGCACCTTCTAAATTTAAATCCGCTACAACTACTTTTGCCCCTTCTTTCGCAAAACGGATAGCTTCCCCTTGCCCCATACCTGATGCGGCTCCTGTAATAATCGCTACTTTATCTTTTAATCTCATATCAAAAACCCCCATATTTTTTGTTCACAATTTGTTCACACCTTAGTGACAATTACATTCTATACTTATTCTGATATAATGAAAAATACCAATAATCTATTTCCATATAACTTGTGGTTATAAGGAGTAGGGAGTGAATTTATGGACCTAATTAAATTAAGATACTTTTATACAACAGCTAAATTTGAAAATGTGTCACTTGCCGCTAAGGAGCTTTCGATTTCGCAACCAGCCTTAAGCAAGGCGATTACTAATCTCGAGTCGGAACTTGAAATGGATTTATTTTTCCGTAGTGGCAAGCGGATTTCATTAAATGAAAATGGCAAATTTTTATTTAAACGCGCTGAGCGCATTTTCTCAGAAGTTCGTCATTTAGAGCGTGGATTAGAGGAAAGACGAGGTGAAGGAAGTGGGAATTTGTCGATTGTAACAACACTTCCTTATACATTTACAAATATCATTGACCAATTTTTTAATGAATATCCAAATGTGAAATACCAGCAAGTACCATTATCGAAAGAGAATTTACAACAATTTACTGAAAATGGAAAATTCGATGTATGTATTACCACGGAGGAAATTCACAATCCGAATGTTGAATGGGTACCATTGTTTGAAGAAGAGATTTTTCTAACCGTACCCAAGTCATACAAAGAAACAAAAACAGGAACAATTAACTTATTGGATTTTAATCACCTACGATTTATTGGCTTAACAAAACAGTATAGTTTTCGTCAATTCACAGACCAATATTGTAAATCCATAGGATATACACCGATTTATCAAGTAGAAGTAGAAGAAGCGACAACTATTTTACAACTTGTTAAAAATGGACGTGGAGCAGCCTTTACACCTGAAACAGCCGTTAATTTATATGACAGTAAACTAAAGCACTTAAAAATTGAAAATAAGAAGTTTACCCGTACCATCGGCTTATTAAAGCATCGATATTTATATCCTACAAAAATTTCAGAGGCTTTCGTTGAACATTGTCATCATTATTTTCAGGAATATAATAAAGATAAATGAGGTCAGAGCCTGAAATGGGATACATTATGAAGAAGTATCGAGAGTGAGATAAAAGTTATTTGGTGCATTAATAATGGAGTGATGGCAGTCGCTTCCGTAGAAGATGTGGTTCTTCAATATTCAAAGAGAAAAAGAAGACTAGATATAACGAACCTAGTCTAACATTCTTAAAAACAAGCCTGAAATGAATTAGCACATGAACATGAGCTATAAGAAAGGAAAGTAAAATATCCATTTTGCTTTTCTATTAGTTCCTTGGTTCTATTATTGTGAGTGTAACTGAGGTAAATAGGAAACCGTTTTCATTTTTGGTCGTTTCACCCGAGTCTCAATGCGGTAAAAACTGTTTTGGCCGATCCATTTTCCATTCTTCTACTGATGGCAAAATATCACTAAATTGAGTTTCCCAGTACTCGAAGGACTCCCATTTCTTAGGATGCAAAGGTCTCTCTTTATGCCAAGGACGTGGCTCCATAATGTTTAGTTGTGGGATATATTTATCCATATCTGTATATAGTTCGATTACATGTTTATCAGGATCCAAATGATAGGAGGCAATATTATGTCCAGCCGTATGACGACTGGGTCCCCAAATGGTAGATATGTTGTGTCGCATTAGAATGTCGGAGCTAGCATATTGATGCCCGGGGTTCCGCAATTGAAAAGCGATATGGTGCATATAAGACTTTTTCCCTTGAATGATATTCAAGGTATGATGATCTTCATTGCAAGTTAGAAAGTTTGCTACATCTAGGATTCGATCTGTCTTATGAAATCCAAGGATCCGATGATAAAAGTCAACATTCTTAGGCGCATCTTTGACACTAATAGATAGGTGGCCCAATTTAATCGGTATAATTCCGACTTCACTATAACCTGGTGAACTATATTCCATTTCATGATAGAGACAAATTTTATTACCATCTGGATCTTTTAACTCGAGTTGTTCAACTACTCCAGGTTGTTTATCATGTACAAGTTCACTAAATATCCCTTCTTCTCTTAAAAGGTATTGCGCATCCTTTAATTCCATCTGTGCATGGACCTGCCAACCTATCCCTTCCATGAAGCTATATTGGCTAGGGTGTATGACAATATGATGATGTTCGAAACCATTGCTAATATAGACCGTCCCATCTTCAGCCTGTTCAACGACTTTGCATCCTAGTACGTTTGTATAATAATTGACCAGTACTGCAACATTTTTTGAAAAGAACGTTACATAGCCTAGCCGGAAAACTGGAATCATGAAATCCCTCCTTTTATTTTACAGGTATTGCATGTGAAATTTTATTTGTTTGAATGCCTAAGTCAATGACATTGTCTGTGCTTTTGATGGAAAGACGTAAAACATCGCCATTTTGTAAATAGCCATTGTCTTTTTGCGTATCGATAAAATAAGAGATTTTATCTTCATGAGGGATTGTGTTATCAAAAATATATTGGATGATGTTTGCATTTAAACGTAAACATACGCCACCTGGTGTTCCTGTAAGCACGAGATCTCCAGTTTTTAAATTGAAGATTTCGGACATTTCACTTAACGTTTCTGTTGGTTTGAATAGTAATTGATCAGTTATTACATGTTGACGCGTTTCCCCGTTTACTTCTAGGTGCAGAACAAGTTGATAAAGGTATTGAATCTCATTTTCTTCTAATAAATAAATGTATGGCCCGACCGGACAAAATCCTCGATAGCTTTTCCCTTTGAACCATTGTTGTTCTACAATTTGAACGTCTCGTGCAGACAAGTCATTAGCGATAACAAAACCAGCAATATAGTCTTTCAGATTTTCATCTGTAACCGTGGTTTGTTCAGTTATATCTTTATTCATGATCAGACCAAGCTCAATTTCATAGTCTAATAGTTTTACATGTGCTGGACAGATTATATCAGCAGTTGCAGAAGTTAATGTACTAGATGCTTTAGTGAATAGTAAATTGTATGGGGGTTTTAGTTTTGTAAAACCCGCTTCTTCGCGATGTACCCCATAGTTGGTTCCTTGGCAAAAGATATTGGCATCTTCCGTTACTGGTGAAAGCAATGTGATTTTTTCATGAGTAATGATTTTTCCAGTTGTTTTTGCATGTTGAATGGCGTCATAACCATTAGTTAATAATTGATTTAATGTTTGCGCCTCATGCTCAATAATTCGAATGACTTTTTCTAAAACGCCCCAATGAATTTTAGATTCATATTCAAAACGCAATAATTTAATGCCCATAGTAATTTCCTCCTTAAAGTTATTAAATTAATTATAATGGTAACCCTTTACAGGGAACTAGCGTGATACTTATTGAAATCATCAATGAAGTTAAATGAAAATAATGAATCTGTTCTTAGGAGGTTTATATACTTAGAGGTTATTCTTATTAGATGACGTCTGTTGAATTAGAAGTCTCATAATCTGTTTGGACGGATCCTTTTTTAGCGAGTGATGTAATCACCAACCAAATAATGGCTAGAGCCAATAAACCAATGGCAGCAAGAAATAGTGTAAAACGGCCACCTTCTTGCCCAAATGAATGTAAAGTTAGTTGATACATGAAAGGGCTAATGATTGCGCCAAGACCTTGTGCGGCAACTGCAAATCCAACGAAAGAAATGCCCTTTGCTAAATTCGAAAGATCCGAAATACGTGCCAATACACCGGGAATCACAATTCCTAGGCCCATACCTCCAACTAGACTAGCCATGAATATGAATGTTAAGTCTTTAGCATAGAAACACCACAAGATTCCAAAAGCAGTCAATATAATCCCGAATGGAATGTTGAAATGAGGCCAAAGTTGGCGAAGCCGTCCAAAGAAAAAACCTACTAATAATGTCCCGAGTGTGAAAAGTGAAATAGCTAGACCTGCTTCTGTTGCGCTACCTAGTTTTTCGGCTTGAATAATAACCGAAATGTTCGTCACATAGCCGAATACCAAGGCTGTATAAAAAACTTGTCCTAGCGTAAAGCCATAAACTGTTTTAGATGCTGAAAATAGAATTTCTTTCAGAGAGGCATTCTCCACTTGAGTCCTTTTGGGCTCTGGTAAATATAAGAATGTAATCGCCAAAATCCAAATAGGAAATAGATAGACTAAGAATCCAAATTGCCAGTTGTAGGCGTCAGCCAACATACCACCAGCCACTTGAAAGAATACAGCACCAATACAGGCAACAGTTGATGTGCCCAGACCAATCAGAGTATCTCTTTCACGACCATTAAAGAAGCTTGATATGATATCAATGATAATGGTAATGTTATACCGACACCAAGCCCTAATAAACCGCGGAATGCAATGATTATAAATAAGTTGTCAATGAAGAATGGCATAATTCCCCCAATAATAAACAAGAGGAGTCCGGTAAAAAGAAGGGTCCTTTTTGAAAACGTATTTGCTAATTTTCCATAGAACAAGGAAGGGAAAATCTGAAAAAAACCAGGAATTGTAGCAATGAGCATCACGACGAAAGGGGGGAATTCAGGAAAGGCCACGATAAGATCTGCCATAATGGAACCTGCTACACCTGCGGCAACATCCTGGAAGGCGATTAGAACGATTAAAAACTTTAAAAAAGTAACGTTTTTTGTCTTTGCCATAAATAAAGACCCCCAAATTTTTTATTCATTTTTAAATAAATGCCGTGCAATGGCTTCGATAGTGAATATGACTCCCTTCTTAATAGTTACTCAAGATGATAGCATAGAATCTTACATTCAAAATCAATGGTTTTTAATCAAAAGTAGAGCCATTTTACGAAAAAAACACTTATTAATTCAGAATAATTAAAAAATTAAAGAGCCTTTTATTTATAAAACTAGAACTTTTTATGTCGGAAGTAATTTGATTTAATCTTGAATTCAATAAAATATATTTGTTTTATGTCAATCCATTTCAATTTTCCCTAAGATAATAAGGGATTTCAAAAGTAGCATAAGTTCAAATGAATGAGTAGAACTTCTTAAATCTTTATTGAGCATTTCTTCGATTTTTTGAATTCGATAGACTAGCCCACTCATTGATAAGTTTAAATCAAGCATGGTCTGTTGTAAGTTGCCGTTGTTGTTTAAGAATGCATAGAGCGTTTTTAAAAATTCCTCTCTTTTGTGTGCTTTTAGGGCAAGAATAGGTGAGAGTTCTTTTTCCGCAAGTTGGATAATTGTATTCATATTGACGGGATTAATGATGGACCCCATAATACTCGTATTTTCAAAGTAAATAAGGTTAGATTTCTTATCGATATTTAATGATGTCATTGCCTGTTGATTGGCTTCAGGTATATCTTCGATGGTATGAAGGGAACGACTTAAACCAACACGAAACTCATAACTTTTAAATGTTCGATGTAAGTGTTTTAAAATATTGGTTAGAAGTTCATGGGTCTTTTCTTTTTTTGGAAACAAAAAAGTGATTTCTTGTTGGAATTCCGTAATGAAAATTTGAACTTGGTGCATTTCCAAATAGGTTGTAAAGGATTGAATAATCTTATTCATCAAGGTGGAATCTTTAACGATGATTCCTTTTTTTATAATCCGTAAATTGCCAATATAGAAGTCTTCGTTTAAATCGATTTGTAACAAATAACTGCGAGATAGCATGTTACTTTTTGATATATATTGCTTCTGTAATAGTTGCTCAAAGAAATATGCCTTAATATTTTCTATAGCTTCTAAGCTTGATTTTTCATTTAAATAACATAAGGCGATGGCAGTAGCCGATCGTTGTAGAAAGTTCATTTCATCCTTTCGCGGTCCTTCCTCACATGAATAAAGAAAAGAAATATAGCCTATGATTTGTTTTTGAACCGTTATTGGACTGATTAAGCGAATGTGTTCTGTGCAATCAATTTGAATTGAATGCAAAGGCTCAATATGTTTCATTAAGATTTTCCCTGATTTAGTCTGAGGCATTTGATTAGCAAAATCAGTGGCTACAGCTTCTAATTCAGGTTCGGTAATTCCAATTGAATGGAGTGTATTAAAATTCAAATCCTGAATAACAACAGGAACATTTATATTTTCATGAATCGTCTCTAATATTTGTTCAATCGTCATTCCCTGAGAAATACCAATTGTTAAATCGTTATGGAAAGAGGAAACTTTTTCAGTTTGTTTTTTTTCGAGAAAAAGTTGTTCGTAGGTTTGATTCAACACATCAATCATTGGCGCTTGATGTGTTTTTTGTAATTCTTCCTTGGTTTTTTCATCCCAATGTTCTATCATTCTCATTTCAAAAGCGCAGTCATCATCACCTTTAGCTCTGCAAGTAATTTCAACAATATAAATCTCTCTCTTCGTTAAATAGGAAGTATAACCACTTGCATATCCTGCTAAGGTATGACAAATACAAGAATCACTTTTTCCAAAATGATTCGTATGTTCATATATTTCATAAGAATTGATCCAAATTCCTTTTGCATACATATATTTAACGGTATCGTCAGGATTAAGTTCTAAAATTCTATCAGATATAACATCAGTAATCTGGCCAGAATTTAAATGATAACCAGAAGCACAATCTAATTTTTCACGTAAACTAAGTGGTCTCTGTTCGACCTCTTTTGCATGAACGACACCGATATTCCAGCCATAACGCCTTAAAAAAACTTTAGCGTATTCCAAGCCTAGATATTCAATCAATTCTTTGCGAAGTAGACCAAATGTACCTGATGTTGAAAATAATTCTTTATCGACATATCCTGAATTCGCCATCATAGAATCCTCCCCCAAAAGTTTACGGTTCCATTCAAAAAAAATAAAGCGCTTTCACAAAACATTCTAGCAGAAATAAATGGAAAATGTAAACTTTATGGGAATTATAACCCATATAATCAGAAATTGGTTTTATGGTTTTCAAATACCTTTAAATGGGTTGATTTCCTAGGTGATTGGAAGAATCTTTTTATGTAAAGAATAACTATTTATGACTTTATTGGAGAAATGTAATCGAATAAAATTAAACAGTTTTTATTAGAATTCATCATGAAAATTCAAGACATTTCACTAAAGTTTATTAGCTAGCAGTTTGATATATTAGAAATTAATTAAGCAAAGGAGTTGGATATATGACAATCACCTTGAATGAAAAAGAATTAGAAACGATTCATAAAGCTAAGCTAATAGCTAACGATATTCGCGATCGAGTAAAGGAAACTGAAACTCTCCGTCGTATTCCAAACTCTACCATCCAACAATTAAAAGATCATGGTATTTTCAAGATGCTGCGACCAGCCAGATATGGTGGGTTAGAAGTTAATATCCAAACCTATAGCCAAGTTATTTTAGAAATATCGAAAGCATGCGCTTCTACAGGTTGGGTTGCTTCTTTATGTGCCATTCGTGAAATGATGGTAGCTGAATCCTTCAGCGAAAAAACACATCTGGAAATTTTCAGTGGGGATCCGGATGACGTGTTGTTTGCAGGAGTGTATGAGCCCCGTTCATGTACTGTTAAGAAAGTTGAAGGCGGTTACATAGTGGAGGAAGGGCATTGGATGTTCTGTTCGGGCTCACTGCATGCTACTTGGGGTTACTTCGGCATGTATTTAAAAGATGATCTCGGAAATATTCAGGAGCAACTTTTGATGACGTTGCCATTCGAGGAGTTAGAAGTGGAAGATGATTGGTTCACTCTTGGATTACGTGGTACGGGCAGTAATGCGGTTCACATGAAGAATGTATTCATACCGGAACATCGGTGTACGTCTTTTGTCAATGTATTGGATGGTCATTTCCAATCGGAGCACCTTCGAGACAATCCACTATATAGTTCGGCATTATTCCCTTGTCTCATATTATCTTTAGCATTACCTGGATTAGGTGTGATGCAAGAAATGCTACGTCTGTTCCATCAAAGTTTACCTTATCGAACAGCCCAACATATGGGTGTCAAAATGATTAAGGATGCAGCAAGCACTCACAGCATCCTTGCCGACGCAACATTAAAAGTGGAAACTGCCGAAATCTATTTAATGAATATAGCAAAGAGCATTGATAAATGGGCGAATAAACTAACAATCATGCCAAAATCTGAACGTCTAAAGATACTTGCTGATATCGGTTACAGTAATCGTCTATTGAACGAAGCGATGCAAGAACTTCTATCCATCGGTGGATCTGGGTTTGTATATGATGGCAATCCGATGCAACGTTTAATTCGCGATTTCATAACTTTACACTCACATCGTTCATTGTCGCCAGTAATCACGCTTGAGAATTTTGGTCGTCAATTATCGGGATTAGAACCGAATGCAGTCCGCTATTAAATAGATTTTTAGAATGTAGATGAGATGGTAGAGGGGTAGTTGATGATTTTCATGTTTCTAACATGAAAACCGTAAGGAGGTATTAGATGTGAAACCACAAATTGCAAAGTTAGGTTATGTAGCTTTAGAGTCATCAGATATCGAAAAATCGGTTATCTTTTTCCAAGATGTTATTGGACTAGAGTTAACAGAAAAAGTACAAGATACCTATTATTTTAGAGCTTGGGGCGATTTTCAACATCATACATTATCTATTTCACCAGGTGAGAAAGGAAAAGTGACATACATCGCCTTTCGTACAAAAAGTTCAGAAGATTTGTACCTTTTTAAAGAACAACTTGAAACGAAAGGTTATAGCATAGAGCGTGTAGCAGCGGGAACGACTCCAGGCATTGGGGAGGCCTTTCATTTTGTAGCACCATCGGGTCACAGGCTAGAGTTGTATTACGATGTTGAAAAAGGAGAAGTGGACGACCATCGACGATCCGTGCTGAAAAATCAAACATACAAGTCTTGGGCAAAGGGAGCTTCACCTCGTCGTCTTGACCACGTAAATATCCATACAAGTGCTCCAGGGAACAGCGCTTTCGATTTCTTTGTAGAAGAACTGGGCTTCCGAATCAATGAGTGCATTGAAACAGAAGAAGGCAGGTTGTTGGCTGGATGGATGAGCGTGACACCTCTAGTACATGACGTAGCACTCGTAGCACATGATTCATTGGAAACGCCGGCCCGCTTCCATCATATCTCTTATTGGTTAGATAGTTCGGGAGATTTGATGAGAGCGGCAGATATATTGAAAGAAAATGGCCTTCAATTCATTGGTCCCGGAAAACACAGTGTTTCACAAGCTATTTACCTATATGTCATTGACCCTGGAAGTGGATGTCGGGTGGAGCTATTTACTGGAGGCTACTTGATTTTCGAGCCAGACTGGGAAACGGTTGTTTGGCGACCGGAAGAAAGAGCATTTGGTAACACATATTGGGGTGACAGTATTACAGGAAATGAACTTATTGTACCAACGATAGAAGCATAAAGGAGGAATGAAATGTGACGATGACGAGAGAAGGAAACTCAATTACTTCGAATCACATTAATACAGGCAAATATACGACTTGGATGAATGAAACAGGCAAAAAAAATAATGAAACGATCCTATTTTTACACGGTTCGGGTCCGGGTGTAACATCCATTGCGAATTGGAGCTACGCATTAGCGGATTGTGCAGATACATTCCACTGCTTGGCACCCGATCTATATGGTTTTGCGAAAAGTGACCATCCCGCTGAGCCCTTGAAGAATCGTCAAGCTTGGATGGACTGTTGGATCGAACAAGTGATGGAAATTCTCGATTACTATGGTTTAGAAAAGGTTCAACTAGTCGGGAATTCACTTGGTTGTTCTATTGCGCTGGAACTATTGTTAGAATATCCGGAGCGATTTGACCGCATTGTTTTAATGGGACCTGGTGGTACACCTAATACCAAGTTAAGTCTGGAATTGGCCCGTGCGAAGTCATTTTACGATAGTCCTTCCAAAAAAAGATTACAGCAAATCATGGGTTGGTTTGTATACGATAAAGAACTGATGCAGCCAGTTATAGATGGCTTGACAGATGACCGGTTTGAAAATGCGATGCGAGAAGAGGTAAGTCGTTCTAACAATTCCATTTTTTCAACGGCGGCAGTTCCCATTCCAACTGTAGCGCTGAGCCGCATTAAAAATCCCATTCTTCTTGTACACGGTAGAGATGATAAAGTGTGTTCGATTGAATCTAGCTATTACTTAATGGAATATCTTGATGATGCGCAATTACATGTTTTCAGTCAATGTGGACACTGGACGCAAATCGAAAAGAAAGGACAATTCAATCATCTTATCCAAGAATTCTTTAATGGGCATTTATAACCTCTTATTAAAAGGCTTATAAAATAGGTAGATAATAGGAGTGAAAAGAATGTCGGAAATAACGGATATCGTTGTCATTGGAGCTGGCAATGCTGCATTATGTGCTGCCATTGCAGCAGCTGAAGAAGGAGCAAGTGTCACGATTTTAGAAATATCATCCGAGGAAGAAAAAGGTGGTAACACAGCCTATACACATGGCTCCATTCGATTCGCCTATGAAAATGGTGAACAAGTCCGTTCCCTATTACCAGACATGACGGATGCGGAGTTTAATAGTATTGACTTCGGTACTTATACGAAAGAGCAGTTTTTTGATGACCTTGCCATTATGTCGAACTATCGAACGGATTACGATTTGGCATCGATCATGACAAAAATGAGTTATGATACCGTTCGTTGGCTCACTGAACATCATGTTAAATGGATTCCAATTTACGGTCGGCAGGCCTATAAAACGGAAAATAAGTTTATTTTTTGGGGAGGAATGGTCATTGAGGCCGTGGGTGGAGGAAAAGGATTGGTCGACGCTCTCCACCAAGAAGCACTACGACTGGGTGTGAAAATTCACTATGAAACAGCAGCAATCGACCTTCTAACTACAAACCGCAATATTGAAGGAGTACTAGTGCGTAGCGGTGATCAAGAACGGTTAATTTCCTGCAAGGCCGTGATCTTAGCATCCGGTGGATTCCATGCCAATGTGGCGATGCGGACACAGTATTTAGGCCCCGGATGGGATACGGTTCATACAAGAGGTTGTAAATATAATGTCGGTGATGGTCTACAAATGGCAATGTCACTTGGAGCGCGTACGACTGGCAATTGGTCAGGTGCACATGCAGTTTGTGGTGATCGTTATCTTCAAGATTATAAGGAAGGTTTTCAAAAGTTAAGTTTTCCATTTGGGATTATGGTGAATCAACAAGGCCGGCGTTTTTTCGATGAAGGAGAAAACTTCCGTAACTATATTTATGCGAAAGTCGGTCGGGAAATTCTAAAGCAACCGGGACAGGTGGCATGGCAAGTCTTTGATGCAAAGGTGAAGCCCTTTATCCGAGAGGAATACAATGGTCGCCATATTACAAAAGTGACGGCCAATACACTAGAAGAGTTAGCTGACAAAATGGATGGTATTAACAAACATGAATTTTTAAAAGAAGTGGAGAATTTCAACGCTTCCGTTTCTGATGTGGCTTTCAACCCCAATGTTCTAGATGGCAAGAGTGCTGTCGGATTGGCTGTACCAAAATCGAATTGGGCCAATACGCTAGATGAAGGACCCTTTGAGGCCTATGAAGTGGCTTGCGGAATCACGTTCACCTACGGAGGGTTAAAAATCAATAAACAGGCACAAGTGATACACAATGACTTCACTGCCATTGAAGGGTTATATGCAGCCGGTGAAATCGTAGGTGGGTTGTATTATGATAACTACCCTGGTGGTGCTGGCTTGACTTCCGGAGCTGTATTTGGAAAAAGGGCAGGAGAACATGCCGGGCGATATATTCAAAGGTTTAAAAAACAGAAAATTAAGAATTATTAGGAGGTATGGATATGACGATCAAACAAAATAAAGTTAAAACGGGTGAATTTGAAACGTATTTTCATGAGGGTGGTAAGGAACATGAAGAAACAGTCATTTTCATTCATGGGTCAGGTCCTGGAGCTAATGCAAAAGCCAACTGGCAATTTGTCTTAGAAGAATATGCACAAGATTTCCATGTTATTGCACCAGACTTAATCGGCTTCGGCGATACGGATCATCCTGAAATTTATCCGGAAAATGGTGTGCAATGGATGTCGATGCGAGTTCAGCAAATTCTGGATTTGATGGATGCATTGCAAGTTAAAAAAGCCAATTTAATAGGGAATTCTCTTGGTGGTGTAGTATCTATGTATTTAAATATGCAGGCACCGGAACGCTTTGGGAAAATCGTATTAATGGGAGCGGGAGTCCTTTTAAAAGAGCCTACTCCAGAACTGATGAAACTTTCTAGTTTCCATCTAGATCCGACAAAAGAAAATTTAAGGAACTTATTAAGCTGGTTTGTTCATGATTTGGACCGCATGAAAGATTTTGTGGATCAGGTAGTAGATGAACGTTTTGCTATGTTCCAACGTCCGGAAATTCTTCGCTCTTATCGAGAGAACTTCACCAAGTCTTCGTTGACAGAAATGCTTATTCCGCAAACTGCACTTGAACGGATGGAGAATGAGTTTTTATTGATACATGGCTACTACGATCGTTTCGTGCCATTACAAAGTAGTCTATATGCACTTGATCATTTGCCAAATGTGGAATTGCGCGTCTTCAAAAAATGTGGACACTGGGTAATGATTGAACAACGAGAAGAGTTTTTACATGAAACGAAGCATTTCTTTACCAAAGATAAAGTTCAAGTGGAAATTTAAATGATTGAAAGGAGGGATTTAGATGAGTGAAACAATAGTGAATATAGAAAACGTCAGTGAGATGCTTATTGAAAATGCACGTTCATTACGAAAAGAGTTACGCGACGCTACCCTAGAAATCGATCAATCGAGTGCATTACCTACGAAAATCGTTGATTCCATCCGTGACAAAGGACTTTTGAAAATTCTTCGCCCGAAAATGTTCAAGGGGTATGAAACGGATATGCGTACGTATTTTGATGTTGTAACAGAAATCAGCCGTGGTAATGCTTCGGCAGGCTGGTTTGTTTCGCTTAGTAATATTCGGGATTACATGATTTCGTATGCGTTTGGTCGAAAAGCACTGATGGATATTTTTGGACCTAATCAAGATAGGGATGTTGTCTTAGCTGGGAATTTCAAACCCATTCACATTGATATTGAAAAAGTAGATGGCGGCTACATGATTAAAGATGCTAAATGGCCATTTGTCTCCGGTTCACCATATGCGGATTGGTTTTACTTTGGTGCGCCAATTGATGATGGCAATGGCGGCGTTGAGATGGCAATCCTAGTAATTCCTAAAGAAGATGTCACAGTTTTAGATGACTGGGACGTTGTGGGTCTTCGGGGATCTGGTAGTAACAGTGTTATTGTGAATGATGTATTCATTTCGGAACATCGTACGTCATTGGATCGTCTTGCGCAGCAAGGACATTATGTTATCGATGAACTTAAGGATAATCCGCTTTATCGCACACCGTTTGTACCATCGTTAACTTTGTCCATCGTGGCACCGGCTTTGGGAATCGCGCTTGGTGGCTTTGATTTGCATATGGAGCGCGTGGCAAAAGCGGGAATCGGTAATACCTTCTACAACAAAATGGATGAAGCGGCAGTGACGCATCTGCAAATTTCTGAAATTGATATGAAACTGGAATGTGCACGAATGTTACTGGAAAATGCCATTGGAAATTTAGATGGCCATTCGACAAAAGGGCAAATTTTTACACAGAAAGAAAGTATCCGGATAAAAGCGCAGTTTGGCTATGCTAATCAATTATGTAAGGAAGCATTCGATTTGATGTTAGCTGGATCTGGATCCATTTTCGCCTATAACAACAATGTATTCCAAACATTTTATCGTGATTTCATCACCATGCATTTACATGGTTTCATTACACCGTCAAGTTTATTAGAGACATATGGCCGGGTTATGTGTGATTTAGAGGCAAACACATACTTTGCATAAATTAGATAAGGGGGAAAGGGTATGAGTAAAGCAGAAATTTCAAAATTGGGTCATTTTGGGTTAGTAAGTACAGATTTAGAAAAATCACTTTGGTTCTTTAAAGAAGTGGTTGGATTAGAGGAAACTGATGTAATGAATGGCGTCCATTACCTTCGGGCATGGGGAGACTTCGAGCACCATACATTGTCGATACGTGCTGGAGAGGAAGCTTACTTAGATCACATTGCCTGGCGTACAAAGCGTCGTGAAGATGTCGATTTATTTGCTGAGCAACTCGAAAATAGCGGTATAGCCATCGAATGGGTAGAAGAAGGAACCGAAAAAGGACAAGGAAAGGCATTCCGTTTCAAACTACCAAGCAATCATACTTTTGAAATCTATTACGATATGGAAAAAACATTAGCTTCTCCAGAAACACGTTCTGTGCTAAAAAATCAAACACATAAATCTTGGAACAAAGGTGTGTCTCCACGCAGAATTGACCATGTAAATCTATTAAGTTCATTGCCTGCGAATGAATTGGTAGACTTCATGCAAGAACACCTAGGATTTAATCTCCGTGAATATGTAGAGGCGCCAGATGGTACGTATGTAGGAGCTTGGATGAGTGTCACTCCATTGGTCCATGACATAGCCTTTAGCTTCGATCCAAATTCACCGTCAACACATGAAGTCCATCATATCGCTTACTGGCTAGATAATGCACAAGATTTATTGAGAGCGGCAGATATTTTAAAAGAAAATGGAATCTTCTTCAAAGGACCTGGAAAGCATGGTATCTCACAAGCCATGTATATATATGCCATTGATCCCGGTAGTGGCGTTAGATTGGAGATTTTTACAAATGGCTATTTAATTTTTGAACCAGACTGGGAACCAATTCGTTGGTCGGTTGATGAAATGGATATCGGTTTCACGTATTGGGGAGATCAAATGGATGCGAATACAGAAAATAATCCAACCATTAAAGCATAAAGGAGGGGAATCTGTATGGACGATCGTTTATTTCGAGATACAATGGGGAAATTTTCGACAGGCGTGACAGTGATCACAACAAAGCATGATGGCAAGGTGCACGGGATGACGGCTAATGCTTTCATGTCCGTATCCCTTAATCCCAAATTAGTTGTTATTTCAATTGGTGAAAATGCTCGCTGTCTTAACAAAATTCGTGAAAGTGGCCAATTTGGAGTCAATATATTAGCCGAAGATCAGCAAGAACATTCGATGATATTTGCCGGTCAGAAGAAGGGTGAAATAGATATTGAATTTGGTACATTGGCTGGGGTTCCGGTGCTACCAGGTGCTTTAGCCCAGATTAGCTGCGAAGTGGTTTCTTCATATGTTGAGGGAGATCATACATTATTTATCGGTAAAGTGCAGGATATTCTCTTGGAAGAAAAAGAACCTTTATTATTCTATTCAGGGAAATACTACTCACTGCAAACTGTCGTATAGGGGGGGAACCATGAACATTCAAACAGCAAGCCAGGCATTACTAGATGCTGAAAAAAACAAGACACCTATTGAACCTTTTACATCCACAACTAAAATCTCGGTAGATGATGCATATCATATTCAACTGCTGCAGATTCAAAAGAAATTGGAAAGTGCTAATTTGGTAGGCATGAAAATCGGGTTGACAAGTAAGGTCATGCAGGACATGTTCGGTGTGGATTCACCGGATTTTGGACATATTTTGAACAATATGGTTTTCGAGAATAATAGTGTTGTATCCGTTTCGAATTTTATCAGTCCAAAGGTAGAATTTGAAATCGCCTTTATATTAAAGGAAGATTTGCAAGGCCCCAACATAACGGCGGAACATGTTTTACAGGCAACGGAAGCGGTTGTGCCGGCAATAGAAATAATCGATAGCCGGATAAGAGACTGGAAATTCCGTTTTGAGGATACGGTTGCTGATAATGGTTCATCGGCCGGTGCCATACTTGGTGATGTATATTCCCAACCAACAATGGATGAGTTGGCAAATATTAAGATTACCGCTATGAAAAATGGTTTGGTATTCGATGAAGGAATTAGCAATGCGGTCATGGAGAACCCAGCAAAGGCCGTGGCCTGGCTGGCGAACATGTTAGCAGCCTATGATATTACATTAAAAGCAGGACAATTTATTCTTTCAGGTGCAATCACAAAGGCTGTTCCCTTTGTATCGGGAGATGTATTCGAAATAGATTATGGCCCATATGGCCACATGAAGGTAACTTTTTCAGACTGAGGTGACAATATGGAAAAACTAAAAGTGGGAATTATCGGTTCCGGCAATATTGGAACAGATTTAATGTATAAAATTGAACGCTGCGATGCATTGGAAATGTCGGTCATGATCGGTATCGATAAGAATTCAGAAGGCTTAAAACGAGCAAGGGATCGAGGTTATCATACGATTGAAAATGGGATAGAGGGGTTGAAAAATCAGCTGGGTCTCGTTGATATCGTTTTCGATGCAACAAGTGCTTACGCCCATGCTGAAAATTACGAGGTAATCAAATCCGCCGGTAAAAAGATGATTGATTTAACCCCGGCAGCAATCGGTCCTTTCACAGTCCCGCCTGTTAATTTAACGGAGCATTTTGATAAAGATAATGTCAACATGGTGACATGTGGTGGACAAGCGACGATTCCCATCGTACATGCCATCAGTCGTGTAGTAGCTGTAGATTATGCCGAAATAGTTGCCACGGTTGCGAGCAAAAGTGCAGGCCCTGGCACGCGAGCTAACATCGATGAATTTACACGTACGACATCTCGTGCAATCGAAGTCGTAGGCGGTGCTAAAAAGGGTAAGGCCATCATAATCCTTAATCCTGCTGAGCCACCAATCATTATGCGAGATACGGTTCATGCCCTTGTTTCAGAAAAGGGAAAGGAAGAGGAAATCATTAGCTCCATTCGAGCTATGGTCCAGGAAGTGCAGGAATACGTGCCAGGCTATCGTTTACGTGGAGAACCTATTTTTGAAGAAAATAAGATTTCTGTATTCATAGAGGTTGAAGGGGCAGGCGATTTCTTTCCAGCCTTCTCAGGAAATTTAGATATTATGACCGCAGCGGCTGCGCGGGTGGCTAATGAAATGGCGAAGAGTATGTTGGCTCAGGGAGGGGCGGTTTCATGAGGGATGTTCATGTGTTGGATGTATCATTACGGGATGGCAGTCATTCAATGAAACATGCTTTCACCGAGCAGCAAGTAAGAGATATTGCAAGAGGGTTGGATCAGGCAGGAGTGGAATATTTTGAGGTTGCTCATGGTGATGGGCTTGGCGGTTCCAGTTTACAATACGGTTTTTCCTTGGTAGATGAACTGAAACTCATTGAAGCGGCTGTCGATGAATGTCAGCAGGCAGAAGTAGCCGTACTTTTAATACCAGGAATCGGTATTAAGGAAGATATAAAAGAGGCGGTAAAAGTTGGGGCGAAAATGGCCCGTATTGCAACGCATGTAACGGAAGCGAATATAGCTGCACAACATATTGCCATGAGTAAGGAATTAGGTTTAAAAACAGCGGGCTTTCTAATGATGGCGCATATGGCACAAGTCGATGTCATTGTAGAACAGGCGAAATTGTTCGAGCAATACGGTGCGGATATCATTTACGTGACCGATTCGGCAGGGCATTTGTTACCGAATCAAGTGACGGAACGCATCCAAGCCTTAAAGCAGCATGTGCACTGTGAAATCGGCTTCCATGCACATAATAATATGTCTTTAGCGATGGCGAATTCACTAGCAGCTATTGAAGCAGGAGCTACATATATTGATGGTTCTCTACGTGCGCTTGGGGCCGGTAGTGGCAATACTCAAACAGAAGCTTTGATTGCTGTTTTAGATCGTCTCCATATTCAAACTGGTATTGATTTATACAAAATCATTGATACGGCAAATAATACTGTAGCGCCAATCTTGCCGAGACCGCAAGAAATATCGGGTTCAAGCCTTATGATGGGCTATGCGGGAGTATATTCGAGCTTTTTACTTCACACTGAAAAAGCTGCAAGACAATTCCAGGTAGATGAACGTGATATTTTAGTAGAACTAGGAAAGCGCAAGGCAGTTGGGGGTCAGGAAGACTTGATTTATGAAGTAGCACAGCAATTGCAGCACGCAAAGTAAATACACTCTCATAACGTAAGAAAAGAAAGAGCTAAAGACTCTTTCTTTTTTTACAATTTACTCCATTTGAACTCTATCCGTTTTTCCGAGCAAGTTCACCCTTGTGAAAACTAGTTTCAGTATCAGAAGGGAATATAGGATAGCACGATATTGAAATAGTGGGTGATTATAATAAAAAAATGTGGAAACTACCGCGCGAAATTTGGAGATGGGCCGATTTGGCATGAAGGATATGGTTTAATTTGGTTGGATATTGCGGCAAAGAAAATCGTTACGTACAACCCGGATACGGAGCAAGAAAGTGTATATGATGCATTTGGTTGGATCAAATCTATAGTGCCAGCAGCGGATGGACAGTTTATTGGCATTTATAAAGATGGTTTATATTATTTGAATTTTAAAAAAGGTATTAAAATGCCTTTTGCCAAACCAGAGGGACTCAATGATATTCACTATTTGAATGATGGAAAGTGCGGACCGGATGGACAGATTTGGGTAGGCTTGTCGGACGGTTTTTTTAAACGGTTCAAAGAATCACCTTATACAGCATTGTCACATTACCCATTTGAAAGTTCCAAGTTGTTTAGTATTGATGCTGGGGGAAATATTTCAGTGAAGCTGGAAAATATAACATTTTCAAATGGCTTGGATTGGAATCGCAAAACCAATAACTTTTATCATATTGACTCCTCTAAGCACCTTATTTTCCAATATCAGCTGAAAGAAAATGGCGATATTCATTTTGAAAAAATCGTCTACTCCTTTGAAATGGATGAAGGTTTCCCTGATGGTATGGCAATCGATGCGGATGGAAACCTATGGGTAGCTTTATATAAAGGTGGTGCCATAGCAGCTCGCTTAAAGAAACCGACGCGAATTGTATGTATCTGTCCTAAAAAGATGGAGGTCATTCAAGAGATTGAACTGCCGTTATCACACGTGACCTCTTGCACAATCGGTGGTGAAAACCTAGATACCTTGTTTGTCACGACTGCCTATGAACCATTACCTGAGGACAAGGTTAAGCGGGAACCTCTTGCGGGATATTTATTAGCTATTCCGATTGAACAACGAGGAGTGGCAAACTATCAGTTTATTACCAATGAGGATAAAGCGAAAATTCGGTAGTTCTTTATGGAAAAATGATTGAATTTCAGATAAATGATTCGTAGTTTTCAATAAAAAAAGTTTGTAAAATGAAAGCAATGCTAATCGAATTTTCATACAGGAAGGAAGAGGATCATTGAAACCAGAAATTGCGAAGTTAGGACATGTTGCATTAGTTACGAGCGATTTAAATAAATCACTATTCTTTTTCAAAGAAGTGATCGGCTTGGAAGAAACTGAGGAGGTAAATGGTGTTCATTATTTACGTGCATATAGCGATTTTCAACATCACACATTAAGCTTGGAAGCTGGAGAGGAAGGCTATGTGAAACATATTGGCTGGCGTACAAAAACAGCAAAATGCGTTGAAAACTTTAAGGGAATATTGGAAAAACACGAAATGGCCTTTGAAGAATATCCAAAAGGGACAACAGTTGGAATTGGAGATTCTATTCGGTTTAAGATGCCGAGTGGTCATACATTTGAACTATATTATGATGTTGAGAAGCCGAAAGCAATAAATGGAAATGCATCGGTATTAAAAAATCAGGTGTATCAATCATGGCGAAAGGGTATTTCACCTCGACGCTTCGATCATGTGAATATTCATACGTCTACCGATGTAAACGCTTCCTATGAATTTTTAACGAATGTTTTAGGCTTTAACATGCGTGAATATATGCGCGGTGATGATGGTATCTTAGCAGCTTGGTTAAGTGTTACATCATTGGTTCATGATGTTGCTTTACTAAGGAAAGATACATTGCCAACTCCGGCACGGTTGCATCATATTTCCTATTGGTTGGATGATTCACAAGATATCTTACGAGCAGCGGATATTTTAAAAGAGAATGGATTGCAATTTATCGGCCCAGGAAAGCACGGTGCAACACAAGCTATCTATCTATATGTCATAGATCCAGGGAGTGGTTGTCGTGTCGAGTTATTTTCAGGGGGGTATCTAATTTTCGAACCGGACTGGGAGCCGATTGAGTGGACATTAGAAGAACGATCTTCCTGCAATACGTATTGGGGTGACACAGTGCAGGATAAGGAACTGAATAATTTAACTATTGAAGTTCGCTAACGTATGGAAGGTAGGCAAGAGTGATGAAAGTGATTCTTGTAAATGAACAAAATCTATCATTTGTTCAATCTAATAGTTGTTTAAGTGTAATGGCATTAGGTTTTTTTGACGGAGTTCATAAGGGGCACCAACATGTGATCACAAAGGCTAAAAAATCAGCAAAGCTAAGAGGACTTCCTTTAGCGGTCATGAGTTTTTTTCCACATCCCAAAACCGTATTTTCAAATCAAGAAATCGATTATTTAATGCCAATGGAGCAAAAAGTACAACAATTAAAGATACTGGGTGTAGATATTTTCTACATTGTGGAATTTACAAAGACATTTGCATCTCAAACACCGAAAACATTTGTGCAAGAATATTTAATCAACCTACAAGTGAAACACGTGGTAGCTGGTTTTGATTATACGTATGGAGCAAAGGGTGCGGGAACGATTCAGACGATTGCAGAGCACAGTGAACAACTTCTATCCGTGGATGCCGTAGAAAAATATGAAATGTATGGTACTAAGGTAAGTTCCACTTATTTACGAGAACTTTTACGAAAAGGGAAAGTAGAAACGATGACTGCTTTACTCGGAAGACCTTATCAAGTCCAGTACCATTTCCATGAGGGTTTGAAAGCGCATTATACGCTCCCGGATGAAGGTAGTTATTATGTTTCCGTGTTGATTGGAAAGCGGGCCATTTCCCAAGTGGTGCATGTGTTTGATCAAAAAATACAATTCAATCAAAACTTTCATTTTCAGGAATCTACAATTGTTTTTCATCAGAGTGCCGCACATGACTTACAAGTAACTAGTTAAAGGATGAAGTACATGCTTAAGACAGAAAAATTTTATCAATTATTACAGCAGCAAGAAACGCTTTTATTACCAGGCGCATATGACGGTATGACAGCTAGGATATTAGAAGAAGCGGGTTTTGAAGCGATTTATGTGACAGGAGCCGGCATTGCCAATGGGCAACTTGGTTGGGCGGATGTGGGGTTAACGACGTTGACGGAAATTGCACAGGTTGTTTCTTGGATGGCCGATATCACAAAGGTCCCTTTAGTGGTAGATGCAGATACTGGATTTGGAAATTCTATTAATATGCAACGAACTATAAAAATATTAGAAAAGGCAGGGGCCGCTGCCATTCAAATTGAAGATCAAGTCATGCCAAAGAAATGTGGCCATTTTAATGGTAAAGAAGTGATTTCTCAAGAAGAAATGATAGGGAAAATACATGCAGCTCTTGATGCGCGTCAAGATGAAAAACTGGCAATCATTGCACGTACGGATGCACTGTCTGTTTTAGGTTTTGATGAGGCAATCAAACGTGCTAATGCGTACAAAGAAGCTGGTGTTCATGCCATTTTTATCGAAGCTCCACAAGAATATGAACAAATTGTAGAAATCCCAAAATTAGTAACAGGCATTCCACTTATTTTGAACTTGGTAGAAGGGGGAAAGACACCTCTATTTTCACAAACGGAAGTACAAGAAATGGGTTATCGCGTTATGCTTTGTGCCAATACGGTTTTACGTGGTGCAATTAAAGGAGTAAAAGATGCGGTGAACGTTTTAAAGCAAGAGCAGTCACAGAAAAATATAGCACCATATATTTGCTCATGGGAGGAACGACAAGAATTATTTAAATTACATGAAATAAATAAAATGGAAGAAAAATATTCTGAAAAGTGAGAAAGTGGTGAATGCACATGGATGAAGTAAATTATGATCTTGTTATCGTTGGTTGTGGAGCAGCTGGAACAGCAGCTGCTTTAGCGGCAGCGGAAGAGGCAAAAACTCAAAACCAATCACTCTCTATTGCAATTTTAGAACGTGCGCCGTTTGAAAAACGGGGAGGGAATACCCGTTGGACTGCTGCATATATGCGAATGGAAAACATTGATACACCGGCACCTAATTTGGTGGGTGACATGCGTGATTTTTCGGATAATTTAATTGATATCGAATATGCTGAAACATTGGAAAAAGAGGCCGGGCCAACGTTACGATGGGTGGAATCCAAGGGGGTTGAATTTGACTTCTTACCTACAATGTTTTTAACCGCTTCGCGGCCACGCTTGTTACCAGTGGGTGGAGGTAAAGCAATTATTGATACGTTAAGTTTACGCGCTCGTGCTTTAGGTGTTGAAATTATATATGAGGCTACAGCTTGGGACTTAACCCTTGATGATACAGGAGCTGTAAACGGACTACATGTACGTGTATCTGATGGCAGTAGCATTTACTTGAAAACTAATGCCGTAATTTTAGCGGCAGGTGGATTTCAAGGCAATAAAGAAATGATGGCTCAATATGTGGGGAGAGATGCACACAAAATCCCCCCGGTTTCAGAAGGCGGCTTGTTTAATAAAGGAGAAGCTATTCGAATGGCGATGCGAATTGGTGCAACAGGAAACGGACAGTTCGATTCTTTTCATGCAGAGCCGGTAGACCCTAGGAGTAGTCGTGAGGAAGCGGCCGTTATGTTATTTCCATACGCAATTTTGGTGAATCAAAATGGTGAACGCTTTACCGATGAGGGTGTATCGACAATTGATGAGCAGTACGAAGAAGTAGCACGCAAAATCTTTTATACATGCGAAAATCATGTTGCATATATGATTACAGATCAAAAGATGTATACGATTCCAAATTATGAAGAGGCCTTACAAACCGATAGGCCACCAATTGTTGCGAATACCATCGAAGAGTTAGCCGACAAAATCAAAGTAAATCGTGAAAACCTTGTGCAAACGGTAGATAATTTTAACGCTGATTGTCCGACTGGGGAATTCACCTATGACAAAGTAGATGGTTTAGCGACGACGACATTAGCTTTAAATAAATCAAATTGGTCTATTCCCATAAATGAGGGGCCTTTTATTGCTTATCCCATACATTGTTGCAACGTATTTACAAACGGCGGACTTGCAACAGATGTCGAAGGTCGCGTGTTAACAGGTGACGCAGTGCCGATTCCTGGTTTATATGCTGTTGGTGAAACATCAGGTGTTTATTATGGAAAATATCCAGGCGGTACATCCGTATTACGCTGCTTAGTATTCGGACGTCGTGCGGGTAAACATGCCGTGTCGTATATAGATAGCTATCAAACGATTTAATGAAGGAGGAGGTCTTGAATGGAACTAGAGGGAAAAGTGGCGCTTATAACAGGTGCCAGTAAAGGGATTGGGAAAGAAACCGCCATTTTACTAGCTTCCTACGGAGCAAAGGTGGCCATTTGTGCGCGTCATCTGCAGGAATGTGAAAACGTGGCAGAGTTTATTCAAAACACTTATGGCACCAAAGCAATTGGCGTTTCATGTGATGTAGCGAATGAAGAGGAAGTGGAAGCGGTTGTAGAGAAGGTTAGGGAACAACTTGGGACGGTAGATATTTTAATTAATAATGCGGGAGCAATGCTCTTAAAACCTTTTACTGAAACATCGACTTATGAGTGGCAAAGGATGTTTGATGTGAATGTACATGGTCCGTACTATTTCTGCAAACAAGTTGTAAAGGAAATGAAGCAAAAAAATGATGGGGTTATTGTGAACATTTCATCTATATGGGGTACTAAAGGTGGTCCGGATCGCAGTGCTTATATCACTTCAAAACATGCTGTAATCGGTTTTTCGAAAGCATTGGGAGAAGAATTAAAACCTTATGGCGTGCGAGTGAATGCAGTATGTCCGGGACCTGTCGACACGCAAATGACCGCAGCACTAGGCGAAAATATCAATAAGGCAGGATGGCTGCATCCCATCGATATAGCCTATGTAATTGTGGATTTAGTTTTACCAAAGAGTAAGGCTATATCGGCAACTTCTGTAGAAGCATTTGGTGCTGGTATGCCAGTTGGAATTACAAAATAATGAAATGGGGGATTTTATAATGACAGAATTGAAACAGGTATACACACAACAAACAATTACATTGGATTTGGCTAAAGAGATACTTAAAAAGTCAGAAGAGAAAGGGAAAGAGTTAGGCATGAACTTTGCGATTTCTATCGTAGACAAAGCGGGAAATTTAAAGGCGTTTTCTGCTATGGACGGTACGCCTGTCTTGGCATTGGAAATCGCTCAAAATAAGGCATTTTCAGCAGCCGCTTATAATCGTGCGACACATGAATGGTATGATCGCTTGAAGGATGATCCACCATTAATGGCTGGATTAGTACATACAAATCGCCTTGTGGTATTTGGTGGAGGATATCCAATTCAAGTAGATGGTGAGTGCGTTGGGGGGATTGGTGTTAGCGGTGGGCATTACACGCATGATATGCAAGTGTGTGAAGCCGGGCTAAGCGTTTTGTTAGCAGCAACAAAGGAAGTATAAGGTAATGAACCAAGTAGATGTGATTATTGTCGGGGCTGGGATGGCTGGCCTATGTGCCGCACTGGAAGCTACCGAGCAAGGATTAAGCGTCGCTATCTTTGAAAAACAAGATACCATTGGGGGCAGCTCCCTTTTAAGCGGTTGTTTTATGGCCTTTGCGGGAACGGATTTTCAAAAACGTCTCGGTATCCAAGACTCAACTGCTAGTTTAATAGAGGATATGTTAACGGTTGGCCAGCATCAAAATGATGAGGCGTTAGTAAAAGCGTATGGAAACCATCAACTGGAAACATATAACTGGCTTGTAGCACATGGTATTCAGTTTCAAGATTGTCAGGCAGTAAGTGGCCATTCTAACCCAAGAGGACATACCATCATACCGGAGCAAGCAATTTACACGCTAAGGAATAAGGCAGTGGAAAATGGAGCTATCTTGTATTTGAATAGTCCTGTAAATCGATTGATCATCAAGGAAGATACAGTTAAAAGTGTGGTATATGAACAGAATGGTGAGAAAAAAGAATGCTTTGCCAATTCTGGTGTAATTTTAACGACTGGTGGATTTTCTCAAAGTGAAGAGATGCTACATTTATATGCCCCTCAATTAGATGGGACGATTCGCCTTGGAGGGACCGGGAATCAAGGAGATGGATTAAAGTTAGCCGCTTCTGTAGGTGCATGGTTAATAGATTTTCCGAATTTGAAAGGGACATATGGTTTTCATCCAAAATCGACTAATGAAGGAAAGCGCCAAGCCCATACATTCTATAAGGGTGGCATCATTGTAAATGAAGAAGGCAACCGTTTTGTGAATGAATCAATTTCTTACAAATTATTAGGCGATGCAGCATTACAACAAAAACAAAAAACCTTCCAAGTCTTTGATCAAGCAGTTATGAATGAAAGTGTAAAAAACGATGCCCTATATGATTTTGATTCTTTATATTCAGAAAATTTAATAGTGAAAGCAGATTCTTTAGAAGAGCTAGCTCTTTTACTCCAACTACCTACTGAAAGCTTAATCCAGACCGTCGCATCGTATAATGAGGGGATTGCTTCAGGAAAAGATGTATTTGGTAGAAGAACTTTAACTCATACATTTGGAACGCCGTTGCCAATTCAACAAGCACCATATTATGCCATGGAAACCGTTGCGGCTATGCTAGCGACATACGCTGGTGTACGGGTTAATACCAGAGCAGAAGTCATCAATCCATTCGATGAAGTGATTCCTGGTTTGTATGCGGCAGGTGAGATGGTTGGTGGATTCCATGGAGCAGGGTACATGACAGGGAGTTCTTTAGGGAAAGCGGCCATTTTCGGTAGAGTGGCAGCGAATCAAGCTATAAATAAGTTGAGGGATAAAAAATCGTTAACAAAATAAAATGCAAGCAGTTGTTCAGCATTCTTTTAAAAAATGGACGTCTGGATGAAGAGCCTCACAGGAGAAAGACCTTTACTGGTTTCGGTTATATAGAGATAATTAGTCTTTTGGAAAACCCATTCAGTGGGAGGGAATAGATATGAGCCAGAATATCAACATACAGGAAATAGAAAAAAGTACACTGAAGAAAACAATGGTAAGGATTTTGCCTTTTATTTTGGTTTTGTATATTGTTGCTTTCCTTGACCGGGTTAATATGGGATATGCTGCGTTAGAAATGAATGCTGAACTGGCGTTATCAGCCGAAATGTTTGGACTTCTATCAGGATTCTTTTATATCAGTTACTGTCTATTTGAAGTACCTAGTAATATGATTTTGCAAAAGGTTGGGGCAAAGTTTTGGATCGCTCGAATCATGATTACCTGGGGAATCATAGTCATACTTACCGGCTTCGTTCAATCGGCAGTGCATCTTTATATCTTACGCTTCTTGTTAGGTGTCGCCGAGGCAGGGTTTACCCCTGGCATCATTTTATATTTAACGTATTGGTTCCGTACCCGGGAACGTGGAAAAGCAACTGCAGCGTTTTTTGTTGCCCTCCCATTAGCTGCATTAGTTGGTGCACCGCTCTCCACTTGGATTATCGATAAGATAGCTTGGGGTGGGTTATCTGGCTGGAGATGGATGTTTATTCTCGAAGGTCTCCCTGCTGTAATGTTAGGTATAATTGTGCTGTTTTATTTGACGAATCGCCCTGCCCATGCAAAATGGTTAACGAATGAAGAAAAGACATGGTTGGAAGGGGAACTAGAAACGGAAAGAAAGTTAGCTGCAACACATAATAAAACTTCGCATAGAGGTATGTTGAAAGATTCGAATGTTTGGAAACTGTCAGTATTTAATATTGCAGGATTTGTATCTGTGAACGGTTTAAATTTCTGGATACCGACCATTATTAAGAATCTTTCTGCGTCCGGTACTTCAAACATGGAAGTCGGTTGGCTTGCGATGATACCTCCGTTGGTTGCCATACCTTCAATTTTATTTGTTGGTTGGAATGCTGACAGAACCAATAAGCATAAACAACATCTGGCGGTTTGTGTATCAATTGCTATGGTTGGCTTAATCGGATGTGCTTTTGTTACAACCATACCATTAATGATTTTAATGCTTTCAATAGCTTCCGCAGGACTATATGGAATTTCGGGTTCATTTTATGCTTATTTAACCTTTTTCTTCAGTGAATCTACAGCACCTGCAGGAATCGCTCTCGTAAGTACTCTGTCATCCTTGGGTGGTTTTATTGGGCCGTTGGTATTAGGTGTCTTAAATTTACAGCAAGGTATGCTAGTCATTACAGGGTTTATGCTTGTTAGTTTGCTGACGCTCATTACCTTGAATCAATATCATAGAAAGTTCACGATGAATGTTGGCGAGGAAGTATAAACCGGTAATACGACGACTTTGGAAGACTTTGATAGTAATAAAATGTAACATTCCCTTTTAGTAAATTGTAAACATTTACTACCATATATATATAGGAGGTAACTCATGAAAATCTGGCATCAAAGTCTAACCAGCATTGAATCAGTCATTCCATATCGGGATGCTGTTTTAAAACATATTGATCGTATAGCCCGTCCGGGGGTAGAGGTTGTGCTCCACGGAATGGAGAAAGAGACCTATCCAACGAATTATCCTGGACACTTTATTACTTATTCTTATCTACAAAACTTGCATCGTGAACAGTTTGTTCGCGCAGCAATAATGGCTGAAAATGCTGGATATGATGCCATGTTCATCGGTACAATTCCAGATGTGGGTCTGTTAGAAGCCCGTACATTGGTAGATATACCTGTTATCGGATATGGTCAAGCCTCCTTCCATATTGCTTCCATGCTTGGCGATCGAATAGGTGTTGTGAATTTCCTGGCTCCACTAGCAGATGAGCTTCGTCAAAATGCTGATTGGTATGGGGTGGGAGGGAAGCTCGGACCGATTGTTCAGACAGAGATTGGGTTTGACGAAGTACTGGCCGGGTTCGAAAACCCAGAGCCTGTAATAGCTTCGTTCAAAAAGGCTGCTGAAAAAGCCATTGCTGAGGGAGCAGATATAATCGTACCGGGAGAAGGACCAATGAATGTATTCCTAGCAACCCATGGAATATCAAGGATTGGGGATGTTCCGGTGATTGACTCTTTTGCCGCGGGGATTAAAATGTGTGAATCGTTAGTGGATCTTAAGGAGAATTCTGGTGTTTATATGACTCGACGAGGCTTTTACAATTCAAAACCGCCTGTAGAAGCAGTCGCAAGGCTTCGTGAACTTTACGGATTGGTTCCCGTACCTGATCATAGAAACGACCATGGGCTCCCGGTAAGAGGCGGGGAGAAAACAACTTTATCTTAAAACGTTTTAAGTTATAAATGATAGTGCATTTTTTCATGTGAAAAATTGCAGTTGATGAAACTGAATGATAAATAGTTTGAAAGTTACTATTGAAGAGTGAAAAGTAAAGTAAAAAAAGGGTTCGGAATTGAAGTGCAAACATTCCGAACCCCTTTTTTCCTAACCGAGTTTTGGTCACGTCAGACAATAACCCACTAAATGTTAGATTTATTTTACAACTGTTATTTTAATAGGAAGCGAAGGCCCATATCTATCATTCAGTAAAATACTCATCTCGAATTGCCCAGGTTTAACGGCCTTAAGTGCACCACCCGTATTTTTAAGTGGGCCATTTTTATTAATAGTAGTGTACATTCTAAATATATAATCAGAATGATCCGTTTTCCCCTTACGAATAATTGAGAAACTTTCTCCAACTTTCATTTTTATTTGTTTATTTCCATCTAGACGCATAGTTCCGTTTCGTCTTTCCAACAAAAGAAGATGTTTTGCATTTCCAGCTATTTTGCGGTCATCTGCTCCAGTTCCGTCATATTGTACAAATTTCCCCTTTTTATACATATATCTTTTGGAAACGGACGAAAGAAAATCAACAAAAAATAATTCCTTATTTTTGATTATGGCATTACCATCAACAAATCCCTCATCACCTGGGGATATTAAGGTTTTTATAGTTTTCCCATCAGTCGATCCATAGAGGATTGGAGTTAGTGAGAAATCACTTCCCCATACATGTCCCACAACTAATTGTTCTCTTTTATTGTCCATCAATTTCCCTTTTGTTATAAATCTCAGTGGCCGATAGGTATACATTTCATTTTCACTAGTGAATTTCTTTATTAATTTCCAGTTCTTTTTTGTGGAATCGTATTGATACACTTGCAATAACGTTTTATTAATGAAGTTCGTGTCTTTTTCAAATCCATAGCTGGAAACCACAATTTCCGATATTTCTTTACCTGTAAATTTAACAGGATATGCTTCATAGAACACATAACCTTTAATTTTTTTCTTTTTCACAACCTCTAGTTGTTTATCTACTAATTTTTGAACATTGTGTGTTTTAGCATAAATAGTTGTTTGGTTAAGACCAGAAAAATCAATAATTACAAATGATAATGTGAAAATAATTAATATTAAGACTTTCTTCATGAGTAGCTAATCCTCCATTTCTTTAATTTGAAGCAATCAATGAATTTGTCAAAGGATTTATGGTTGAACAAGACAAATCTGAGAGTGAAAAGAAAATACAAAAAACAAAACAATTATTAGGTATATTTTATCATTATACTATCGATATATATTAATAATATAGATGTTTATCGTTAAATTATGACTTTTGTCCTATGATTTGTTCTTTATCTTAAGTTTTGTAGATGGTTTGTTTCCATCTTCCATACCTTGTTTAGTCCAACTAAAATAACTCGAATCGTGGAACCTGCAGGCAGTTAAGAGGGCTTTTCTAGTATAGGTACGACGACGCCTCTATACTAGAAGGTTTACTTTTTTACTTCTCCTCTAGTATTTTACATATACATGTCATTTTCCATTTGCAAATGGAATAGTTAATGATCTTGTAGCTCTGATTCACTTTTTCATTCAGGACCATCTCCATAGGTTGATCAAAACGATGGGTTTCGTTCGCTCGATACCATCTCAACCATAGTGGAATTTGAGATTGTTTTTTATTCCTATAGTTTTCCATAATCTCTTCAGGCACTCATTTTCTCTTTCACATCTACTCTATTTCATTTCTCCTGAATATACGTTTTTGCTCATGCAAAAACACCTCCGTTAATGTACTTATTTCAAGTGTACATTTACGAAGGTGTTTAATATGGTCTCAATAATTTAGATTAGTCCATTTTTCTCGTCAAAATAATTGAAATAGACAAAGTAGATTTAAAGATTCATCTAGATCTTACCTTAAAAATACCTCAAAGCTATATATAATTTTTCTATTCATATTTCTTAACTTGCAATCGGAAAAATTACCTCTGACCAGTATTCACATAAACTAATTTTATTTTTCTATATAAGATGAAGATACTTGGTCGATTGGTACCTTATTTTTATCTAATACCCTATCAAGAACAATCGCTATACTATAAACGATAACAGAGGTGAGAATCGCATTAACAGGGGGAATACCTGGTATAAAGTTAGCCGCGACTATCCCGAATATCCAAGCAACAATCGCCTTCATATTGATATTTTTGATATCATTTTTAGCATAGCCTGATTTTCTTCTTAATAAAAAGTAATCCGCTAAAATAATAGCTCCAATAGAGGGAATGGTTGATCCTAGAATAGTTAACCAACTGATAAAGTTGTTATAAACGATTAACGAAAGAGCTGTACCGATTAATCCATTAAAAACGACAATCTTATTCTTTGGTAATTTTGTAATATGTGAAAATCCTAAACCTGAGGTGTAAAGAGAATTATCATTCGTTGACCATATGTTTAAACCTAAAACAATAATGGCTGGAATAAGTAATCCCTGGGCCAACATAACGTCTGAGATATCTGCATATCCCATAGCTAAAGTTCCAACCATTCCGAAGGCGAACATCAAAGAGTTACCAATGAAATAAGCAATAAAAGTCGTTAAGAAACCATTTAGTCTCGTTTTAGAAAATCTTGTGAAATCTGCTGTTAATGTAGCCCCACCTATAAAAGAACCAATACAAATAGAAAGTGCTAATGTATAGGACATGGTCTCCGTTGGTTCAAGTTGCATTAAGAGTGCGAAGCCACCAACATTATCCGTAGCTTTGAAGATAGAAAGGCTACCTAGAATCGCAATGGCAGGTACCGCCACAACACTTAGTATGGTTAATGCTTTAATTCCCCAATAAGCGGTGGATGTCATCAAAATACCAGAAATGATAATTAAAAGGGGTAAGCTGATGCCTGTTGCTTTATTCACCATAATCGAAAAAGTTGCTACACCTACACCAAACCATCCTATTTGAATGGCACTTAGTAAAAAGGATGTGAGATAGGACCCTTTATTCCCGAATGAATAACTGGTCAACAAATGTGTACTCAATCCTGATTTCGCTCCAATGAACCCGAGAAATGCGGCGTAAATGCCTAATATGAAATTTCCAGCTAAAATAGTAAGTATAAACTCTCTCATATTCAAACCCTGGCCTAATGTTCCTCCGGCAACCATACTGGACGAGAAAAAGGTGAAACCTAACATTACGAAGAACATTGGGATAAATCCTCTGCGGTGTTCCTTGGGAATGGGTTCTAATGCAAAATCTTGGTCTTGGCTCGCCATTGTAAGTCCTCCTTTTTTGTATAATGTTTAGAATATTAAGAAAATTCAAGAGAAAATAGGGATGTTAATCTTTGTTATAGCAGGCTTTGTTTCCACTATAACTTCACCGTTTCTAATTGAGTAAAGTACAGGTGATTGACAACGAATGGCTTCATACTCAGAATCTGTATCAATGACGATTAGATTCGCTTTATTCCCTTCTTTTACACCATAATCTTCTTTCAAATGTAAAGCTTTAGCACCATTCGTAGTAATTAACTTCATCGCTGTGACAATATCGTTGTATCCTGTCATATGGCATGCATGTAGCCCCATTTCTAGAACACGTATTAAATTCCCATCACCTAGTGGATACCATGGATCCATAATCGAATCTAGTCCAAAACATACATTGATATCTGCTTCTAAAAGTTCCTTAACTCTTGTTATTCCTCTTCGCTTAGGATAGCTGTCGAATCTTCCTTGTAAATGTAAATTCGCCTTCGGAAGTCCTACGAAATTAATATTTGACTGTTTTAGCTTCTTGAAAAGTTTGTAAGCATAAGCATCATTATAAGAGCCCATTGCGGTTGTATGGCTTGCTGTTACAAGCTCACCCATTCCTAATTTATAAGCTTCGGCAGCTACTACTTCTACAAATCTCGATTGTTCATCGTCAATCTCATCACAATGAATATCAACCATTTTGTTATATTTATAGGCCAATTCGATTGTTTTTTTCACAGAGCGAACGCCATCTTCTCTCGTAAACTCATAGTGTGGAATGCCACCGACAACGTCCGCCCCCATTTTTAAAGACTCTTCTAATAATTCCTCTCCATTTGGGTAGGCATAAATCCCTTCCTGGGGAAAAGCGACGATTTGCAAGTCTACCCAAGGTTTTACTTCTTCTTTGACTTCTAACAAAGCTTCTAACCCTAGAAAACTGGGATCCGTGATATCAACATGGGTTCTTACGTGTTGAATACCGTGTTTCATCTGCATATTCAATGCCTTCAATGCTCGGTTCTTAATGTTTTCTTTAGTATCTTGGAACACTACTTTTCTCTCTGACCAAATTTGAATGCCTTCAAATAGGGTACCAGATTGATTCCATCTAGGTGTCCCGGCTGTTAAAACACAATCCAAATGGATATGCGGTTCGACGAAAGGTGGTAAGACGAGTTTACCTTCTAAGTCAATTGTTTGATCGTTCTCTATAGAATCCTCAGAGGAGAAAGAAGTGATACTTACGATTTTTTCGTCCTTTATATAAATATTCCATCTTCCAGCTTTACCATATAATTTAGCATTTTTTAAAAGCATCGTAATCACATCTCCTCAATTGTTTGTGGGTGCTAGCATATTAAAACTATAAATGAAAAAATTTCCTTTGTCTATACCTTTATGTTAGGTTATATAACATCAATCTTTAAATATCATTAGAATATAGTTAATAAACGTCTTGTTAAATAAAATTACTTTTTAATGTATGTTATATTTAGTTACATTGAAATGCATAGTTGAGCATAGAACTTCATATTATTCGAACACATTGGTGGAGGGAGGTGGTTAACGAGGAAAAACTTGAATAATCTGAAATTTTATTCATAATTAAAGAATCAGCATATTAAATAGTGTTGCATAATCCAATGATAAGGTGTTTTTATATGACCGAAAATACAATTGAAGAGCTTTGCCATTTATATACTGACTTATCGGACTCAGATATACAAATCATTGTTAAGATAGCTGTTACGCTACCTCTGCATGCTGAACTTACTAACAAGTGTATGTTTATAGACTGTATGGTGAAATCTAGCAAGCAGGCAATTGTTGTAGCCGAAGCATTTCACAGAACACAGGAAGCAGTTTATATAAAGTCCGTAGTAGGGGAATTTGTCTATGAAACATTTGAACCAGGCGTTCATTATAGTCATAGTACTGGAAAAAAGTCCTTTGGGCATCGAGCTATTACACAAGAAGGTAAGATTGTTGAGCAAAGTGTCGTGCCCATACGTAATGATAACCATGAAGTAATTGCAACATTGATTATGGAAGAGGAACTTGCTACTACTTTTAATAAGTCGAATGAGCGGAATGATATTTCATTTGGTTCTAAGGCGCTCGGGAATCTGATGGCTGAAACTATTGATGATTATCCGATTGTAACTGATCTGTTGATGGAGATTTTTCTCGTTACAGACGCTGATCAGAGGCTTGTGTATGCTAATCCGGCTGGAGTAAGATTTATAAATGAAATGAGTCAAGCAGTTAGCATTCAAAATGAAAAAATCTTAACCCTACTTCCTTTTTTAGCGGACATACTTGATAACCAGGAAGAAGTATATGTTTCTGAATTAACGGTACTGTCCAAGAATATCGAAGTGAAAAAAGTGAAAATGCATAGTAAGACCAATGAGCTGAAGGGTATTTTAATGATCATTCAGGATTTGACAGAACTTCGAACGAAAGAAAGAGAATTGATGATGAAGTCCGTTGTCATTAAGGAAATTCACCACCGAGTTAAAAACAATTTACAGACTGTCGCAAGTCTTCTACGGCTACAAATGCGCAAAATCTATCCGTCTGAAAATAGAATCCATTTTGAAGAAACATTGAACCGGATTTTTAGCATTTCTTCAGTGTATGAGTTGATTTTAGCCAATGAAACTGTGAATGAAGACGATGTGGACCTGATCGAATTAACAAGAAAAATTAGCTCGTCGATGATACTCAATGGACTTTATACAAATGTAGGTTTGGTTATTGAGACAAATGGCAACAAAGTAATAACATCTTCCAGAAAAGCTGTTTCAATTTCATTAATTGTCAATGAACTTGTACAAAATTCACTGAAACACGCATTCCCTGAAGAGGTATCCGGAACTATTTACATCGAGTTTTTTTCTCATAAAAAGTTTGCTGAACTGCACATCCGTGACAACGGCGTCGGGATGTCGGGTACTTCGTATTCGCTGGGGCTTGAAATCGTTCATAATCTCGTAGTGAATGACCTTGAGGGAGAATTCATGTATAAAACTGTCCAAAATGGTACACTAGCAACAATCAAGTTCCCGCTGAGTCAGGAGGTAATGATTCATCATGAAAAAACGGATTCTAATTGCTGAAGATGAATCGATTATTCGAATGGATTTAAAAATGATGCTTCAGGATAATGATTTTCAAGTGGTAGGAGAAGCTGGAGACGGAGACCGGGCGATTGAACTCGCTTTTGAGATGAAGCCAGACCTCATCTTAATGGATATTAAAATGCCAAAAATGAATGGGTTGCAAGCAAGCAAGATCATCGGTCGCCAACTTGATTTGCCAATTCTTCTTATAACAGCATACAGCCAAAAGGAGTTCGTGGATAAATCTAAACAGGATAATATTCTCGGGTACCTCGTAAAACCGATATCGGAATCAAATTTGATTCCGGCTATCACGGTAGCTCTTCATCAGGCTGATAAAGCAAAGGCGTTTAAGCGTTCAGTGCAGTCTGCACAGGATGAAGTTCAGAAGCGAAAGCTTATTGAACGTGCGAAAGGAATACTGATGGACAAGAGTGAGCTTTCGGAAAAAGAAGCCTATACTTCACTTCGAAATGAGAGCATGTCCCGTCAACTGACAATGGAGTCAATTGCACAGGAAACTATTTCAAAGTATTCCCATTAACAAGTACATAAGGATTTATTAAGCAAAGGCGCTTAAAGAATAACTTCTTTATAGCGTCTTTTTGTTCTTTAGAGGTAAGTGGATAGAGATGGAATGATACTAATTATCAAAAAAACAGGAGGATATTCAAATGGAATTAGTTGGTACAATTGTAATTTACATTATCATGGCGTGTGCTCTTGCAGGAGCCATTGCCGCCATAAAAAGTCCGGATCAGGGGCTAGGAAAAGAGTTCATGAACGGTATTCATACAGTAGGTCATATTTTTGTTCCTGCTGCTGGGATTATGGCATCCATTCCCTATTTGACAATTTTCATTGATAAACTCGTCGGACCATTTTTTAATTTTCTTGGTGCGGATCCGGCTATTGCAGCAACGGCAATTTTGGCATCTGACATGGGCGGGTATCAACTGGCGAATGCATTGAAGGAATCATATGAAGGGTGGATCATGGCATTGATCGTTGGCTATATGGCCGGCGCCACCATCGTTTTCTCGGTTCCGATGGGACTAGCGATGCTTGATAAACGCGATCACAAGTATATGGCACTTGGAATCATGTCAGGCGTATTGACGATTCCGATTGGAGCGTTAATTTCAAGTATATTGGTAGTTTTATTTAATACAGACGTTCGTACAGAAATTAGTACGACAGCTGAATCAACACATGAATTCGCACTGGCATATGGGCAAATTTTCCTCAATTTATTACCTTTGCTCCTATTCGTCGTAGTAATTGCGGCTGGACTAAAATTTTTCCCGCGGATGATGATCAGTGGTTTTATGATTTTTGGAAGAGTGATGGATGCATTAATTAAACTAGTACTTGTTTTCTCGATTATTGAAATTTTCACAGGAATCTTTTCGACGGTTTTCGGAGAGTGGGGTTTCCATCCAATCATGGCGGATGAAAAAGATCAGTTCCGTGCCCTTGAAACAGCAGGTTATATCGGCATCATGCTTGCTGGAGCCTTTCCAATGGTATATTTACTCCGTAAATATGCAGCAAAACCGCTTGAATTAGGCGGCCGTAAACTTGGTTTATCTTCTACTGGAAGTGCCGGGATTTTGGCAACAGTAGCAAACATTCTAGCGATGTTCCAACTCATTCGATACATGCCGCCTAAAGACAAAGTTATCAATATCTCATTTGCGGTATGTGCAGCTTTCTTGTTAGGAGACCATTTATCTTTTACCGCTAACTTTCAGCCGAATCTAATCTTGCCGGTTCTTGCAGGTAAATTTCTAGCTGGTGTATGTGCAATTGCATTCGCTTATTGGTTATCCGTCCCAACTGCATTAAAACTTGAAGAACTGGACCGGAGGAAGGGTATAATTAAAAAAGGAGAGTATCTTATTGAAGCGGATACTGAATATCTCAAAGAAAAGGAAGCTTAAGGGGTTTATATATTTTAACTACGAAGATACATCAGTAACACCGGTAAAAAAATTATAATAATTCAATCATTCACTCTTAAACTCCAATAATATGTTTTAAGAATAATGATTGGCTTATGGAAATTCACTATAATCTTTACAATTAGTAGAATATTTGATATATTAATGCTATTAAAAAGTGAATGTTTATGGCAAAGACGCCTTTACAGCTCGACGAATAATTGTCGATTTTGTAAAGGCGTCTTTTTTTTACGAGGAAAGCGGGTGTCTGAATGGCCGGAGTTCATTTGAAACGAGATAAGATGGTTAGCGCTGGTATAGATATTGGCACTAGTACGACCAAAGTTATTATCAGTCGCTTTTCACTAATGAATACCGCGGGGAGTACGGATATTCCTCGTATTGAAATTGTCGGTAAAGAAATTTTATACAAAAGTCCTATTTTTCGAACACCACTTAAAGATGCTTTAACCATTGATGTATCTAGCGTCGAGAAATTCATCCGGTCGCAATATGAGGAGGCGGGTGTACATCCATCGGATATCGAAACAGGAGCTGTCATCATAACAGGTGAAGCCGCGACAAAACGAAATGCAAGCGAAATCGTCCATCACCTCTCAGGTGAAGCTGGTGATTTTCTCGTGGCAACTGCTGGATCGGATCTAGAAGGTATAATCGCGGCAAAAGGATCAGGTGCCTATGATCACTCTGTGAAAACTGGAAGAGTGACAGCCAACGTCGACATCGGTGGAGGTACAGCCAATATAGCTGTCTTTAAACGGGAGGAATTGCTAGGTACTTGTACATTACATATTGGGGGAAGACTCATTGAATTTTGTGATGGATTGGTCACCTCAATTTCACCTCCAGTACAGAGGTTGATTGAACAGGAAGGCTGGACGCTTACTATAGGGGATCCGATTCATCACCGTGATATAGATAAAGTGACGAAATTCATGGCCGAGTCAATTGCTCGTTTTATAGCATGCGAACCGGTTTTAAAAGATAATGTACTACTTTTGGGACATCACCCTAATTGGGGAACAAGGATTGAAGATGTGATATTTTCTGGTGGCATTTCTGAATGCATGTATAAAAAGGAATCTTCAAAACCAACTGATATTTTGTATTGTGATGTTGGAGTTAAGCTGGCAGCAGCCTTATTAGAAAATAGCACTCTTACTAAATGGAACAGGATCGAACCCAAGGAGACTGTGCGCGCGACGGTAATCGGGGCCGGAACCCACACTACGGAAATAAGCGGCGCGACGAATCAGGTTGCTTCAGAAGTACTACCTCTGAAAAATTTGCCGGTATACAAGTTCTCATTTAAAGATGGTTTTAAAAGCGGGCTTTCCATATTTGGAGAGTCTGTGAAAGAGGCAATTGACATGTATGATTCGTTTCAGGAAGGACAAAACTTCGTGTTTTATTTAGCGGATTTGCCATATATGAGTTTTAAGAATATTCGAATATTAGCAAAAGAAATTATAAAAATGTCAGACCTGCGGCATGATTCGGAGCAGCCAATCGTTATCGTTTTACAAACCGATCATGCCAAAGTGCTCGGTCAGACATTGCACGCCATGAATGCTCGGCAAAGTATCGTGTGCATTGATCAGATAAATGTCGAACATGGTGATTATATAGACATTGGTCACACTAGGCAGTCCGAGGTTGTGCCTGTTGTCATCAAAACACTAACGTTCCATTCATCATAAAGGAGGTAAATATAACATGAATTTAAAAACGACGCTTGGCGGTAAAGTATATCATTTTACCAATTTAAAAGAAGTATTTGCAAAAGCAAACGAAGAAAAATCGGGAGATCGTCTCGCAGGGCTGGCAGCGGAAAACGTACAAGAACGTATCGCTGCTAAAACAGTCATCAGTGACATTACCCTTGCCGATATTCGAAACAATCCGTTTTTGCCCAGTGATCAGGATGAAGTTTCTGCCATTATTGAAGGCGACATAAATGAAAAGATTTATTCGAAAGTGAAAAATTGGAGTATTGCGGAATTACGTGAATACATCTTGAGCAATGAAATAGGTGACAGGGAGCTGAAACGGCTTAGTAAAGGACTAAATAGTGAAATGATTGCTGCAGTCACAAAGATAATGTCGAATTTGGACCTCGTCCATGCGGGAAATAAAATGGAGATTTTAACTACCTGCAATATTACTATTGGTCAGAAAGGTACTCTTTCATCAAGGTTGCAACCGAACCATCCGACCGACAATGTTGATGGAATGCTTGCATCCCTAAAAGATGGTCTTTCGTATGGAATTGGCGACGCACTAATTGGTATTAATCCGGTCAATGATTCTGTTGAAAGTGTGAAACGTCTTCTACATGCGACCAATGATTTTATACAAAAATGGAAGATTCCGACACAGAACTGCGTGCTTGCCCACATAAGTACACAGATGAAAGCTATTCGAGAAGGTGCACCTGCAGATATGATTTTTCAAAGTATCGCGGGAACAGAAGCGGCAAACCGTTCATTCGGGATTACTGCTGAACTGATTGCAGAAGCTAATGAATTGGCAAAAAGACAAGGTACAGGGACTGGGCCTCAGCATATGTATTTTGAAACGGGTCAAGGTTCTGAATTGTCCGCAGAAGCGCATTTTGGCATTGACCAGCTGACGCTTGAATCGCGTAATTATGGCTTTGCCCGCCATTATGATCCGTATATAGTCAACACAGTCGTCGGTTTTATTGGTCCAGAGTATTTATATAATAGCAAGCAGGTTATCCGTGCCGGGCTTGAAGATCACTTCATGGGCAAGATGCATGGCCTTCCTATGGGTGTAGACATTTGCTACACAAACCATATAAAAGCCGATCAAAATGACATTGAAGACCTGGGCGTTTTACTGACAGCCGCAGGTGTGAACTTCATAATAGCCACACCAATGGGTGATGACTGTATGCTGAATTATCAATCCATGAGCTATCACGACGTGGCTACATTAAATCAGCTTTTTGGAAAAACACCGGCACCGGCTTTTCTTGAGTGGTTAGAGAAAATGGGGATTTATGAAAATGGACACCTTGGTCCAAATGCGGGTAACATATCATTATTTTCGTAAAAAAGGGGGAAGCTTATCTTGCAAAATGAACAGCAGTTGCAACACATGAAAAATCCAGCTCAAAAAGATGCCGGTTTGATAGAAGAGTTACAAATGAAAACACCGGCACGCATCGCAGTAGGCCGGGCAGGGTCAAGACCAAAAACGAGCACTTGGCTTCAATTTCGGTTTGACCATGCAGCAGCAGTTGATGCAGTATACGGAGAAGTACCGGACGAATTGCTAAAGGAACTAGACTTATTTCAAGTTCAGACACGTGTTAGAGATAAAGAAGAATACCTTCGCCGGCCAGATCTTGGTCGCAAATTATCCGATGATGCAAAAGAAGTAATTAAAAAGAAGTGCAAGTCTTTACCTTGTGTGCAGATTGTCATCTCTAATGGGTTGAGCGCAAGAGCAATTGAAGAGAATGTGGAAGATGTGTATTTATCACTCGTTCAGTCACTCGGAAACTTAGGGATTGAAACAGGGACGCCTTTTTATGTTGATAAAGGGCGAGTTGCCCTAATGAATGAAATCGGGGAAATACTTCAGCCGGATGTTGTCATTTTACTGATTGGTGAGCGGCCTGGACTTGTTTCTGCTGAGTCACTCAGCGCATATTTATGCTATAAGCCGCGTATCGGGACGATAGAATCGGACCGGATGGTTGTCTCAAACATTCATAAAGGCGGCATTCCCCCTGTCGAAGCCGGTGCCTATCTTGGCACGCTTATTCAGAAAATTCTAAGATACGAAGCGAGTGGCATTTCACTTGTGGAAAAGGAGGGCTGAAAATTACAGCACGTTGAATTTCATGTCATTTCAAATGTCGATGAACAATTTGCTGAGATGCTATAGAGGGTTCGGCTCCTTACAGGCAAAAAGAACTTAAATCCTTGTATTATTAGGGTTTAAGTTCTTTTTACATCAAAGCGTAATTATTAAGCTTACATATACCGTCCACTATTTATATTGTAAAAAATTTACAATACAGCGGCGCAAGAATGTCTGTTTCCTTTCCACTAAGCTTCCAACTTATATTTATATATATGTATGTAGTCTAGAGGGCGGAGAACTTTCAATTTTCTTACCTTACTGTAATGCCTCTTAAGGATTCTGAATATTTCATTTCATTGCATGACGTCAACCCCTTTGGTACACTAGGCAGAAGTGCTTTTCGGATTATTGCTTGTATTTATTATCTAATAGAATAAATTCCTGAATAAATCATGTAGCGAGAAAGACTTTGGAATAATTACATAATAATTTACTGTGTTATTAATAATGAAAAATCATGTGTTCCCTCATGCGCGAGGGGCTTGTATGTTACAAGAATTTTCTTTGAAGAGATTGCATTAGTAATAAAATTAGGAGGAAGTAATGAATAATTATAAATTGACGATTCAATATGATGGTGGGCGCTATCAGGGCTGGCAACGACTTGGTAATAGTGAAAATACAATCCAGGGGAAGATCGAAAGTGTGTTAACGGAAATGGTAGGGGAACCGGTTGAAATCATCGGTTGTAGCAGAACGGATTCCGGTGTACATGCTCTTTCCCAAATAGCCAATTTTAAGAGTGATACAAATATGACTGAAGCAGAAGTCATGAATTACTTGAATCGATATTTACCTCGAGATATCAGTATTGTGGAAGTCACTTTAGTTCCCGAGCGTTTTCATGCCCGTTATAATGCTAAGGACAAGACGTATTTGTATAAGATCTGGAATGAGCAATATACAAATCCTTTCATGCGAAAGTACAGTATGCATGTTGACCAAAATCTGAATATCACAAGCATGAAAGAAGCTAGTCGATATTTTATAGGCAGTCATGATTTTACTGCTTATTCGAATGCAAAGTCCAAAAAAAAATCCATGGTGCGTGAAATCTATTCGATCCATATCGAAGACAATGCAGGTTTCATCGAAATTAGAGTGCGAGGCAATGGTTTTCTGTATAACATGGTTAGAAAGATTGTCGGGACGTTAATAGAAGTTGGGTTGGATGAGATAGATGCAAAAAATATCCCAGGTATTATAGAGTCGAAAGAAAGGGTCCAAACGGGTCGAATGGCAGATCCAGCTGGGTTATACTTGGAAAACGTAGAGTTTTAATGAAGGATAATCTAGACTGTTTATAATGAGTTGTTTATTTGACAGAGTGAGTTCAGGTAATTACACTCATTCCAGGTAACTTATATGGTGGGAGCGTTGCTAAGGCAATGTTTCCGCTCTGGTACTTAAATAAGAATATCGATACTCATTGATGAGAGAAAACTCTTAGATAAACTTTAAAAAACCAACTGAAACGGAACGACACCTCCAATGGTTAGATGGTGTGCAGTTCAAAACAGAAGGTTTTTTTTTATTATGTTCTTTGTTATTTAACACTTTTCAATTGGAGATTGTATTTCAAAGTTTCTTCGTCTGAATATAGTTTGTATCCAAGATTATCACTGTAGTTAAGGAAAACTTTTTTCGGAAGGTGCTTTTTAGACTCGTTTGATATTAATATAGGGACCCTATCGATTATGAACTTCTCATCATCTTTGTTCTGCTTGTCAATTTTCAATTCGTGTTCTACATAAATAGAACAGCTTCCAAGATAAATGGCTTCGATCCTGATTCCCTCATTCTCTTTAAAATCCACTTTTTTAAGCTGTTCTACTGCTGCTTTTTTGAGCTCAATATTCATTTAAACACACTCCCATTATAAATATTTTCTATTTTTTCATAGCACAAGTTAATCCGCAATTATTAGGGCTGGTTAATTATTCTATTTATTCCTATACCCAATTGTTGATAAATTAATGTGCCCGGTTACTTTTAGAAGAGGGTTAAAATCTGAAGGGAGCAAGAGGCAATGTTAATAACCATGCCTAGGAAACGATTCTATAGGCATGATTTTTTTGATATAATATAGTATTTTGTTTGACGAGTGGTCTAATATACATACCAAAATTTAATAAAACTATATTTTCATAAGAGTCAGAAAATTATTTGACTTTGGTATAACAATATTATAATATGTTATTAACACATTTGGTACTATATTTCATTATTGGAAAAGTAAGCGATTACATTTAGCTTGTTTTAGAGAATAACACTTTGATTCTTCATTTTTTTAATAGAAAATCTATATTTTAGTAGCGAGAAATTTAGGAGACGCCTGCTATATAAGGTTTTCCTATAAATAACTTAAAATCAGAATCAGCATGTTCAGTTAAAGAAAAGTGCTGTTCAATTGAATGAAGGAGGTTTTTACAATGGTAGAAAATATAGAGCAAAAAGGTTCAAAAGTTGTTCGTACAGTACTTGGTCCGGTGCCTTCTCGAGAACTGGGTGTTGTTCTTGTGCATGAAACACTGCTTTCCGTGGTTCCTGGTGCGGAATTTGCACCAGAAATCGACATGGACAAGAGTGAGATTTTCGAAGTATTGAAACGAAAGCTAATCGATTTCCGCCGTAATGGAGGTAAAACAATTGTTGATTATAGCGGTATGTTTCACGGTCGTGATGTAAAACTCTATGAAACTCTTTCTAAGACTACTGGTGTACATATTATCGCTTCTACAGGCTTAGGGCCTCAGAAGATGTTAAGTGGTTACTTTACTACGCCACAAAAGAATCCTCCTACACCTTGGTCGGCAGAACAATTTTCGGAATTATTCAAAAAAGAGGTAGTAGAAGGAATCGTGGTACCACGTATAGAACGATCAGGTCTGGCAGGATTGGTTACATCCATTGCTACTCAAAGCGGCATTACAGCAATCGAACAGCAACTTTTCCGCGGTAGTGCACAGGCTGCACTGGCAACAGGAGTACCTGTATCTGTACAATATGGTGCCGATGCCGTAAATGATTTGGAAGTAATCATGAACGAAGGCCTTGACGCGAGCCGTATTATTATCGGAGATCTTGATTGTCTGGATGCTGTTGAACGGGAAGAAGCATTTGCTATTGCAGAACGAGGTGCGTATGTGGCATTAGATCATGTTGGCTGGTCTGCACCAGAAGGCTATATTAATGATACAGAACGTTCCGAGTTAATCGCTGAACTATTTGCAAAAGGTCATGGAAAGCGCTTACTTATTTCAACCAATGCAGTCGGTGTTGCAAAAGGCCATGAAACAAAGGATCTAGGCTATGATTACTTGCTGACAAAATTCGTACCGATCCTACGTAAGGCAGGCATAACGGATGAACAGATTCGTATTTTACTAGAAGAAAATCCACAGCGTGTTTTGACTGCAGCAACTTCAGTTATTGCAAAAAAGGAAGCGGTTGTCGGTGCGCAAAAATAAAAGGTGAGGAGTGAATGAATGATGGGTAAGGTAAATACGGTTCTAGGAACAATCGCGACAGAAGATTTGGGAATTACAGCTATGCATGAACATATTGGGTTCGGTCTTCCGGGCTGTGATTTAGATACACAATGGTGGAAAAAACCTGAAGAAGCCTTTGAAGTGACCATCCAAAAGTTACGCCGTTTCCATGAACATGGTGGTAAGACATTCGTGGATTGCACAGGAATCGGTAATGGGCGAGACGTGGAATACTTCCAAGTGCTTTCACGCAGAACGGGCGTCAATATTGTTGCAGTTACAGGTTTTGTAGCGGGTGACTCGGCGCTTCCGTATTTCCGTGAAAAATCAGTAGAATATTTAACAGATTTATTCATCCATGAGATTACGATCGGAATTGACGGTACAGGCGCAAAAGCAGGGGCTGTTAAAGTCGGAGTGAGCCGTGGTGGCAAGCTTAACGAACTTGACAAAAGGATTTACCGCGCAGCTGCACGGGCAGCTATGAAAACGGGTGTTCCGATCATCACGCATCTGTGCGTGGATCCCGAAACAGCCATCGCTATCTTCAATGAAGAGGGTTTGCCGCTTAATCGTGTTCTGATGGGGCATGCCGATGAAGGACCAAGCGTTAATGAAGAACGTGATTCTATGATTGCAAGTTTAGGAGGATATGTAGGGTTCGACACAATCGGCTACGATACAGAAGCCGATGGGGCACCATATTGGGCACGACCTCGTCAAGACCGGGTTGAACATTTCATTCGTTTCATGGACAAAGGATATTTGGATCGGGCTGTCATTTCAGCGGATGCCAACTGCTGTGCGTTGGGGTGGCCGGGATTAAAAGGACATTCCGTCAACTATCTGTTTGAGGAATTTATTCCTGACCTTATAAAAGCAGGCGTTAGTGCAGACGTAGTTGAACAACTTTTAGTCCGCACTCCTGCAGATATTCTTACCATGCAGGAGCCAAAAGAACCTCTTAGCAACAGAAAAGCTGATGTGTTCGCAGCTATAAAATAAAAACAGAATGGTGCCCGGCTTATTGGAGCCTAGCACTCTTCCTTCAGGTATGTGGATCACAGTGTGGCGATACGGTATGGAATCAACAGGATGGACGGAGGTAGTATCATGAATATTAAAGGAAAGGCTTATATTGCTGGAGCGTTTGAGCATCCACTACGTAAAGCCCCAGATAAATCAGTTGCCGCGATACATGCTGAATGTGCTAGCGGCGCTTTGGCAGATGCTGGCCTCACATTTGAGGATGTGGATGGATATTTCTGTGCCGGTGATGCACCTGGTGGTGTTCTATCAATGGTGGATTATTTAGGCCTTAACGTACGACATTTAGATAGTACGGATATTGGGGGATCTTCTTATATCGCCCATGTTTCACACGCAGCACAAGCGATAGTAGCGGGAAAATGTAATGTAGCATTGATCACGATGGGCGGTCGTCCCCGTTCAGAAGGAAGAAGCGGAGTTAAACAAAAATTAGTAGGCTTAAATGTTCCGGATGGACCTTTTGAACTCCCTTATGGACCGACTGCGGTAAATGAGTATGCGATGGCTACGATGCGACATATGCACGAATTCGGTACGACAAGTGAACAGTTGGCATGGGTTAAAGTGGCAGCTTCACATCATGCCAAGTACAATCCACATGCGATGCTACGTGATGTCGTTACAGTAGAAGATGTAATTTCCTCTCCGATGATTGCCGATCCTTTACATCGATTAGATTGTTGTGTCGTAAGTGATGGTGGCGGGGCAATCGTAGTGGTGAGTCCAGAAATAGCAAAAAGTCTGAAACGTCCGCTTGTCAGAGTAATGGGAGCTGGAGAATCATCTAAAGGCTTAAAGGGTGGAAAAGTTAATCTTACCTATAGCGGTGCTATATGGTCAGGGGCTTCAGCTTTTGAGGAAGCTGGGGTTACGCCTCAAGACATTAAATACGCCTCCATCTATGATAGCTTTACCATTACTGTGTTAATGCAACTGGAGGATTTAGGTTTCTGTAAAAAGGGCGAAGGCGGAAAGTTTGTGGCTGATGGAAACCTGATATCAGGTGTTGGTAAGCTACCAGTCAATACCGATGGTGGAGGATTGAATAATAATCACCCAGCTAGCCGTGGTGGAATCGTGAAGGTGATAGAAGCTGTGCGCCAGCTTCGTGGAGAGGCGCATTCAAAGGTGCAAGTAAACAATTGTGATCTTGCATTAGTTCATGGTACTGGCGGAGGACTTGCAAGCCGTCATGGCAGTGCAACATTGATCTTGGAGAGGGTGTAGATCATGGCAACTATGTATGAATCCAGAAAAATGTCCGTCCCTGAAATTCATCCTGAACACAAGGAATATTGGGATGCTGCTACAGAAGGAAAGTTACTTATAAAACAGTGTGATTCTTGTGGTGAATATCACTATTATCCACGTATGTTGTGCCCGTTTTGCATGAGTGATAAGACGATATGGAAAGAAGCGAACGGTACTGGCAGTATCTACACATATAGTGTGATGAGAAAAGGAACTCCGTATGCGATAGCTTTTGTTACGCTCGATGAAGGTCCGAAAATGATGACGAATATAGTAGACTGTAATCTTGATGCTGTGCATATAGGCCAAAAAGTAAAAGTAGTCTTTAAGCAAAGCGGAAATCAAGAGGATCCAGGACCGTTTATACCGTGCTTTTCACCGATTGTAATTGAATAAATATCCATTCCATAAATATTAATTTTCGGAATCTTAAGAACTTGGTGGAACACATATATGGAACACAAAAAATACTTACAAAGATTTAAGCAGACAAGGAGCGATTGAAATGATCATCACTAAGGACGCAAGCATTCAAATGCGAGATGGCGTACATATCGCGGCAGATATATACCGTCCTGAAGGCGCGGAAAAAGTTCCAGCCTTGCTGGCGTTAAGCCCATATGGTAAAGAGCTGCAAGCACAAGCCCTAACATTACCTCCGCAAGCACGCCCAAGCCATCTTTGGAATGGGGCGATCGAAGCTGGGGATATTCATGAAGTAGTATCCCGGGGATATGCCCATATTATCGCTGACGTACGCGGAACAGGCGGCTCTGAAGGACAAATGTGCGGGAACTATAATTCTGGGGGCCATGGAGATGGGAAAGACATCTATGATCTCGTAGAATGGTTGGCAGAACAAGATTGGTGCGATGGCAACATCGGGATGATTGGTATTTCATACTTTGCATCCGTTCAAATTTTAGGCGCGGCAGAGCAACCGCCGCACTTGAAAGCAATCTTTGCAAACGGAGGCCACTTTGATCTTTATGAACTTTGTTATCACGGCGGAATTATGTGGTTAATGCCACGTGCTTCTCGTGAAGGACGTGGTGGCGATAGCGGGAATGCGTTTAATAACGTTGCAAGTAAGAGCTCGAAAGTATTCACGAAAGAAGAACTTAAGCGAATGACGCAGGAGCGATTAAAAGATCCAGATATCGCGCATTGGTCAGATTTCGTCCACCTTTTACATTACCAAGACCGTCATGAATTATGGATGGATTACTTGTTGAATCCACTTGATGGAGAGTTCTGGCAAGCGGATTCGGCTATAGAAGTAGCCCACAAAGTGACAATCCCGACTTATTTCCAAGCGAAATGGGGACGTGGTTGGAATGTTGAAGGTACACTTGAATGTTTCGAAAAAGTATCAGGAATCAAAAAGCTCGATATTCAAGCGCTACCACCTATGTTGGAGCGTCCATTCCATGAAAATCATGACGAAATGTTCCGTTGGTATGATTACTGGTTAAAAGGCATCGATACAGGCATTATGGATGAACCATCCGTACAGTTCTCTGTAGAAGGTTCTTACAAATGGCGGGGAGGAGAACATTGGCCATTGCCATACGAAGAGAAGAAAGAGTTCTATTTGCGTCCTCGCCACAAAATCAGTGACAAACCAGAGCCATTACCTTCTGAGTATGCTCATCCTGATGGTTTCTATCAAGCACCATTAACAGTCACGACGAAATCAGAAAATATTAAATGGACTAGTGATAAATTCCTTGAGCCTGTTGAAATGACAGGCACAGGTGCCTTGTACTTACATGTTGAAATCGATACAGATGATACAAACCTTATTGCGAAACTTTACGATGTGGATCCAAGTGGCAAACGCACTTTAATGACTTCAGGTTATTTAAAAGCATCACATCGTGAATTAAATGAAGAAAAATCAAAATATGGTGAGCCGTGGCACCCACATAAGCGAGCGGTACCTGTAACACCTGGTGAAATTAACGAGTATGCAATTCGCTTATATCCTTTTTCCTTCTTAATTAAACCAGGGCATCGAATTGAATTGGAACTTGCGTGCAACGAACCACTTGATGGAGAAGATGCAAAATTATTACCGCCAGACAGCTACCATTTACCATCTGGTCGTGCTACGACCCACAAAATCTATCGTGATAGAAATCACCAATCGCGTTTAGTGCTGCCGGTCATTCCAAAAGAATTCAATGTATTGAACATGCCGAATACAGCTGAAACAGAAGGTACAGCAAAATAAGCGTCACTAAAAGGCGCTCTGGGGACAAATGAATGAGAGGGGTAAAACAAATGGTGAATTCAGTAAGTGTCATCCCGATTGAATGCAAATTTGGTCCTACGTCTGCGTATGCCTACTATATTGATGCACCGGAACCTGCAATCGTTGATACAGGGATTGCGTCATCCGCCTTCCAAGAGATTGAGGCTGTTCTTAACCAGCATGGTCGGCGAATCGAGGATATACGCTGGATTTTGCTTACCCACGGACATGTTGACCATCTCGGCAGCGCCCGAGCTGTTTGGGAGAAAACTGGAGGTCGCGCAGAAATTGTGATACCTCAAAAGGAAGCATACTTACTTCGTGACCGTCGTGCACACATAATAGATTACAAAGGTCTCCAAGGAAAATACCTTGATTCCGAAACCCAAGAAAAGCATACGGCAATCCTGATGAATGATATTGGGGGGGATTTGGAACCAACGGTAGAAGTGGCTGATGGTGATCAAATATCACTTGGTGGCGAGGTGTCGATCACTGTAGTGGAAACGCCAGGACACTCAATCGGATCAGTGACCTTTGTACTTGATGGCTTAGGGTGGGCATTTGTTGCTGACGCCGTGCAAATGTATGGTGGTGCAAAAAGCGGCATTCCCACAATTGAGTCTCCTGCTCTTTATCGTCAAAGCTTGCAGCGCCTTCTCGAGGAAATTCATCCTAAGCGTCTTTACTTAGGTCATCATTTCTTGAATTCAAGCGGGGAAACGGTCAGTGAGCAAGTGGATGGAGAGGAGGTTTCAGTGATACTTCGGGATAGCCTTGAAATGGATGCGAAGTTAGCTGAAATGGTCTGCAGACATTTAAGAGAAAATGTACCATCCAATCCGGACGATGAATTGTATGGACCATTTAAATCGATTGCAGATGAGCTGAATTATACAGGGAATCCACGGAATCTGCCTTGTGCTTTCTTTGTTACGATGAATGGTTATAGAGAAGAACTGGTTGGTGTATATGAAAAATGAGAGGGTGAATTCTAGATGATCCAAAAGAAATACGAAAGTGCAGCAAAAGCTGTTGCTGATATGCAAGATGGAGCAACGCTGCTTGTCGGAGGGTTTGGTGGGAGTGGACTTCCCTCACATCTAGTTGCTGCCCTTACAAAGCAGGGAGCTAAGAATCTGACAGTGGTTTCCAATAATATTGGCGCAGTTAGTGATGGTGTAGCGGCGCTTATCAGCAACAATCAAGTACGAAAGATTATTTGCTCTTTCCCTGTTGGTCCACATGCCGACGAACTGATCAAGCGGATGGAAGATGGGAGTATAGAGTTAGAGATAGCTCCTCAAGGAACATTAGCAGAGCGTATCCGTGCAGGCGGTGCGGGAATCCCGGCCTTTTACACACCGACAGCCGCACATACGGAACTTGGAGAAGGCAAGGAAACGCGCGTGTACAATGATCGTTTGCATGTCTTGGAGAATTCCATAACAGGTGACTATGCATTTATCAAAGCCCATCAAGCGGACCGTTGGGGCAATCTTGTTTACCGAAAGACTCAGCGTAACTTCAACCCAGTAATGGCAACAGCTGCCCAAATAACAATTGCTGAGGTAGAAGAAATCGTTGAAGTCGGTGAAATTGATCCGGAGGTAATCGTAACACCGAGCGTATATGTACATCGTTTAGTAAAACTAGATGCGCAAAGTGAAGGGAAGGTGTTAGTGAATGGATAGAGATCAACAGGCGATAGGATGGACAAAAATCGAGTTAGCTTCTCGGGTAGCTCAAGACTTAGAAGATGGATGGTTCGTGAATCTTGGTATCGGTTTACCGACACTTGTTGCTGATGTAATCCCTGAAGGAAGGGAAATTATTCTGCATAGTGAGAATGGTCTTCTAGGATTAGGTCCAAAACCCGAACCGGGTGAAGAGGACATGGACCTTGTCAATGCTGGTAAAGAACCTATCACGTTAAAACCGGGCGGTTGCTTCTTTTCACAATCAGAATCATTTGCCATGATTCGTGGTGGGCACCTTGATGCTGCCATTCTTGGCGCATTCCAGGTTTCGATGTATGGCGATCTTGCTAGCTGGAAACTCCCAAACGCTCCCCTTGGTCGTGTCGGAGGAGCCATGGACCTGACCGTTGGTTCAAAGAGGGTCTTTCTCTGCATGCAGCATACAAGTAAGGGGTTGCCGAAAATCGTTGAGGAATGTTCGTATCCGTTGACTGCTCCTCGTTGTGTAGACCGAATCTATACAAATCTTGGAGTGATTAACGTGACAGATGATGGCCTTGTCGTCCAGGAACTTGCTCCTGGCGTTACATTTGAACACATGCAGGAACATACCGCAGCTCCGCTTAAAATTCATACGACCAGTGAATGGCAAGCAGAAACTCTGAACAAGCATGACTAAGTACACGAATACCATAGATCGCAGCTCAGCTGTGCCGCTTTATAAACAAATCAAGGAAATCTTGATTGAGGAATTACAAGCCGCTGACAGTGGGAATGGTCGCCCCTTCAGCACAGAGCATGAACTTGTTAATCGCTTTAGAGTGAGCCGTGCACCAGTTCGTCAGGCACTGAAAGAGCTAGTCAATGAGGGATATATTTACCGAGAGCGGGCGAAAGGCACGTTCCCTGTCCAGGAACTCCCCGTCCGGCCTCCAGGATTAGAGTTAGGGGGCTTGGTTGGTTATCTTCGTGATCAAGGATTGGCTTGTACTTCAAAAATATTAAGTGTTGATCGTGTGTTCCCCACAGATAAACTGTGTGAAATCCTAGGGCTTGAGCCGATGGATAAGGTCTTGAGGACCTCCCGATTAATCAAGCTCAAAGGGAAACCTTTGGTATGGACGCAGACTTATTTAATTGTTTCGGAAGAATTTCAGCCAAATGCAGGGGAGCTAGAGGATGCCGACAGTGTATTCGTACTACTTGAAAGAGAACAAGGCATTTATATTTCGCGAGGCGATCACCAGATATATGCTTCAGGTGCGAACAGTATGGAGACAGAGATTTTGGGTATTAACAACGGGGACCCCGTTCTCATAATAGAGACAAAGTTATACACGCGAAATGATCGTCTTATCGGCTGGAGAAGGGCGATTCATAAAGCTGACGACTATAAATTTTCTTTCTCGGTGAACCGTTAAGACTTATACCATTTGAAAAGAAGAAGAACGAACTGTACGATCAAACATCACGAGTCTCATCATCGTACTTTATACGACTGGGGGGGTTGGGGTGCCTCGAATAAACATTGTCGATGTTGTGAATGAAGGGAAATTCAATCGTTTTCATATTGGCTTATTAATATGCTGCTGTATCATTATCACTTTTGATATGTTCGATCTAGTAATCTATAGTTCTGTCATACCGATCCTGATGAAGGAATGGTCCATATCCACTGTTCAAGCAGGCGTTATGGGCAGTTATGGAATTTTTGGAATGATGATTGGGGCCATACTATTTGGGATATTGGCTGACAAATTCGGAAGAAAGAACATCCTGATTTTATGTGTGGTCTTATTCAGTGTATTTACATTTTTATGCGCATTCGCACCAGGTCCAACCACGTTTTCCCTTTTTCGATTTATCGCTGGGGTAGGGATTGGCGGTGTTTTGCCCAATGTGATTGCCTTAATGACGGATTATGCACCGAAGCATATGCATAACATGATGGTATCCATCGTCATGTGCTGTTTTTCTGTAGGTGGTATTTTAGCGGGGCTAATAGGAATATACTTTATCCCTCACTTGGGATGGAAAAGCGTTTACTGGGTGGCGGCGCTTCCCATTTTACTTATTCCTTTCATGGTCAAGTATTTTCATGATTCACCTGCTATTCTTTTAGTGAAAGGACGGTTAGATGAACTAAGGTTGGTACTTACAAAAGTGAATAAGAAGGTAACCCTTGCCCCGGATGTTGAATTTGAACCAATCAGCGTCAGCGAGAAAGATTCTGGATCTCCTGTCGCGGCATTGTTTCAAAACCGCCGCGCACAAGGTACCGTGATGATCTGGATTGCCTTTTTCATGTGCTTGTTAATGATTAACGGAGTCACTACTTGGCTTCCTAATTTGATGTTGAATGCAGGCTATGCTCTTGGTTCAAGTCTACGGTTCATGATTGTATTCAATGTCGGAGCTATCATTGGAACGTTAATCTTTGGTAGTCTTGCAGATAAATTCGGTGTAAAAAAAGTGCTTGTTCCAATGTTCATTGTTTCGGCAATTAGCATGACGTTCCTTGGATTTAAAAATGATGTGTTGCTACTATATGTAATTGTTGCAATCACCGGTGCATGTACAATGGGGGCTCAAAATATTTCTTACTCCTTTGTTTCACAATACTACCCTTCATTAATGCGTTCAACTGCAATAGGTTTTGCCTCAGGAATTGGAAGAATAGGAGGTATAGTAGGGCCGACCTTCGGGGGCTATCTATTTACTCTTAATCTATCTGCGCAAATGAATTTCGTTTCGTTTGCGATTCCTGGCATTATCGCAGCTATTGCCTTTTCATTCGTACCTTTAAAACTTGCTTTTGAAAATAAAATGATAAAAAAACCTGCATAGGAGGGAAATAGTATGAAAACATCAGAATTAAGAATTGTAATCATTGGCGGCGGCATCGGTGGTGCTTCGGCTGTACTCGCGTTAAAATCAAGAGGAATTCGTGCAGATGTGTATGAGCAAGCACCTGTTTTGGGAGAGGTTGGCGCTGGGATCGGCATTCGTCCCCCGACTGTAAACTGTTTTAAAAAATGGGGCATATACGAAGATATAGAAAGAGTGACTTCAAGAAGTGATCACATGGAAATCATAGCGGGAGACGACCAAGTATTCATTAAAGAAGCATGGCCTGTTTTGACGGATGACACTTCAGAAGCATACGCTCGTTTAATTCACCGTGCGGATTTATTAGATACCCTTATCTCCCATATCCCTGAAGACCAGCTTCATTTAGACCACCGTCTAACGGAAGTGATTGATCACGGGGACTATGCGGAAGTGAAATTTGCCAATGGGAAGACAATTGAAGCTGATCTCGTGATTGCTGCCGACGGTATTCGTTCACCAATTCGAGATCAAGTATTAGATAAACAGGAACCTGTCTATTCTGGTTACCTAGCCCACCGTGCATTGATTTCGACAGAAGCAGCATTAGGCATGGCTTCACAGGATAATATTTTACGTATCTACGTAGATGGTGATAGTTCAGTCTATTTAATGCCATTAGAAGGACGCGACCAAGTGTCTGTTGATGTCACGGTTCCTGGTAAGTTCGCATGGCGCCCTGAAATAACAAAAGAAGAACTAATGGAGAGCATTAAGGGCTTCGGTCCTACCATCCAGAAAATTGTTAATCGTATCGATATGAAGAATATCGTTACCCGTCCTTTATGTGACCTTGAGCCCATGACAAAATGGAGCACAAAATGTGTAACGTTGATTGGCGACGCTGCTCATGCAATGCTTCATAATCAAGGCCAAGGGGCTAACATGGCCATTCAAGACGGTGAAGTATTAGCTGAAGCAATTGTTGAAGCTGAAACAATTGCAGAAGCATTACAGGTATATGAAGAGAAACGTAAACCAATTACGAAACTTTACCAGGATTTATCCCGTCTATTCCCTACGGACAAAGCTGAAACCGCTTTCCCTGAAAAGGCGCATTTTTAAGATGGTGGAAGTAAAGAGTCGTTTGTCGAACTTAATAATGATGAAATAAGGAGGATTTTACAAATGCCAGTACATCCTGAGATAAAAAAAATCCTGGACTCCATTCCAGAATCAGATCCAAATCAAAAAATCATTCCGGAAGAACATAGAAAAATGTTCGATGCTCCCGCTATACCATTTGAAAAACGTGTGCAGGTGTATTCTATTGAAGAAAGAAACATTCCGACTTCAGAAGCGGATATACCGGTAAGAATCTATACGCCGGCAGAAGGGGATTCTTTTCCTTTACTCATGTATTTTCATGGTGGCGCCTTTTTCTCAGGGAATTTAGAAAGCCATGATGAAGTGGCTCGCCCGCTATGTATGGAATCTGGCTACAAAGTCATTTCCATTGGGTATCGTCTTGCTCCTGAATACCCATATCCAGCAGCATTAGATGATTGTTATAATGTCACGAAATGGGCGATAGAACATAAGGAAGAATTAAAGTGGGACGAGCAAAATCTCGCTCTTAGTGGTGATAGTTCTGGCGGTAACTTAGTCGCTGCGGTTTCTCTAAAGGCCCGTGACCAACAGGAGTTCACTATTACAAAGCAAGTATTATTTTATCCATCTCTCGATCTTGATTTCAGTGAATTTCGTTATCCCTCATTAGTGGAAAATGGAAAAGGTTATTTTGTGGAAAGTGCTCAATTAGCAGAACTGAATTCCTTCTACTTAAAAGGAAATGCAGATACGGATAATCCACTTGTTTCACCAATTAGAGAAGAAAATTTAGAAAACCTTCCATCAGCGCTTATCATCACCGCAGAATATGATCCATTCCGAGATGAAGGTGAATTATTTGCTGAGAATTTGAAAAAGTCCGGTGTGCCCGTTGAAACTAAAAGATATGCAGGTGTTACTCACGGTTTCTTAGGCAAATTCACACATCTAGAGGAATATAAGGATGTCTACAAGCATACAGGTGAATTTTTAAAATCTAAGTAGGTAAAAAAATAGAATAATAGTAATTATATGGAAGTGATTATCGTACAGAAAGTAGAGGCGTTGCGTTTGATCACTTCCATTTTATGATGTCAGTCTTCTAAGAAATCATTCAAATCGATATTTGCATCCCTCAATCGAAACTACTTCTTCTTGTGTATTCCTTTCAACAAGACTCTCCCGTAATGAGTTATGACCCTTTAAGCAAGTTTTTAGTGGGTACCGTCTATATTAAATTCCTGAGGATGACCCGAAATCATACCATTTATTGAGTAGGCAATTGTCTAAAGAAATAATCATTTGAAAGACGAGCTCAATAAAGTAAGGGCTTATATTTTAGTTTTTGTCGTTAAATGACAGGTAATATTCCTTTAATGAGTTAGAGGGGTTAAAGAAGAAAACCATTAAACATGAAACCATCTTTGTAGCTCAATCGGTCATGAGCATTCAGAATTTTTTGTAATCTATTCCATTGCATCTATCTTTGGTTAATTTTTAATTATTGGATGATTAAAAGGTAATACAATGACCTTTGCCAACCAGACGTTTATCTAATCGACTCGGTATCAAGGTATTTTAGGATCCATCTTTAACTAGCAATACAGGAAACGGAAATTTAGGAGGGCGTTTTATAATGGAAAAAAGGAAGTTTTGGAGTTATGAAAACAAATTAACCGCAATCTTTTTCTTCTCAATTGGTTTTGTGTTTTTTGATCGGTTAGCCATTAATTATCTTATTCCCTTTATGCAGGAAGATTTTAGTTTGACTAATACACAAATCGGTTTAGTCAGTGCAGCATTAGCCTTAACATGGTCTATCTCAGGACCACTGGGTGGATATATATCAGATAAAGCGAAAAGCAAGAAAGCTGTTTTGGCAACATTTGTTGTCCTCTTCTCGGTTGTTTCTTTATCACACGGTTTCGTTGGATCATTCGCTATGCTCTTTGTTTTACGTTTAGTGATGGGAATTGTGGAAGGACCAATCATTCCGATTACACAGTCGATTATTGCCGTTGAGTCCTCTGAAAACCGACGTGGTTTTAACACAGGGTTCACGATGAACACTGGGAATGCTGTATTCGGTAGCTTTTTGGCCCCACTTGTAATTGTTGCGTTAGCAAATGCATTTGACTGGCATACAGCTTTCTACTTAACTATCATCCCTGGAATTATTTTATCAATGGTTATTTTGAAATTTGTGAAAAACCCGAAAAAGCTAGAACAGGTAGGTACTTCGGAAAATGAAAAAATAAATTTTAAAGAAGTCATCAAACACCGTAACATTTGGTTATCGATTATTATTTTCAGTTGCTTTATGACATTTCTAATGGCGTTCAGTATTTACACGCCACTCTTCCTTGTAAATGTTAAAGGAGTTTCTTCAAGTACGATGAGTCTCATTATGGCGGCATTTGGAGCTGGGTATGCAATCTTTGGAATCGTCATACCAGCGTTTTCAGACCGACTAGGGAGAAAGCCAATATCCATAATCTTCGGTATCTGTTCTATATTGTTGCCATTTTCATTGATTTTCGTTGATTCTGTGTCGATGCTGATGATATTAGTATTTTTTCTATCTGCAGGTTCAGGTGTGGGCTCGATCGTCATGTCGGCGGTTCCAGTTGAATCAGTTCCCTTTAAATTTGCAGGAGTAGCAGTCGGTTTAGTTATTGGGATAGGAGAGTTATTTGGAGGTTTTTTAAATCCCATTTTAAGTGGTATGGCTGCTGACAATTGGGGTCTTACAGCTCCGCTTGTCATTAGCTCTAGTGCAGCATTTCTTGCCTTCCTATGTTCATTCTTCATGATCGAATCTTTACCATCTAAAGTTCGAGAAACTGAAGAACAGGAACTCGGTACTAGTAGTGTAACAGTATAGGTACTTAGCTTACCCACTTTTTCAATGGGGAGGACCGCATTATAACGAATGATTATTAGAGGCTACCACTTTAGCTATGAAGGGAGCTAGCCTCTTTTCTGTATTCATGAAGGCATTAATGCAGTTCAATACATGAAAAGGGTAAGTTTTATATTGATAGAAGAAATGCTATAATAGGATACTCAGGTAGATTAGGTAGTCTAGATCCTAATTGAAAGGAAAGTATCCGAAACTTCTTCCTTTGTTTAATTCGGAAACACTATCGGAGGTGTGTATTATGAATAAAAAATGGACTATTGAAAATATCCGTGATTATGTCACGAAGAATTCCGATAGTGAATTACTTTCTACTGAATATCTTGGGTACTCTCAAAAACTACAGTTTAAATGTTCATGCGGAAATGTTTTTGAAAAATCTTTCACTAAATTCAAAGGTAGCAATCAGAGAAGCTGTTCGGATTGTTCAGAACCTAAAACTTCGCGTTGAGGTTTATAAATCTCTTATCGTAATGAAACTAAAAAAATCGTTCAACATGCTGAGAATTCAGAAGTTGAGCGACTTTTTGTTTATTAGGGCTATTATAAGGTTGCCATGTGGCGGCCTTTTTAATGTACATTCCTATTTATTTTCCAGTATGGAAGTATTTTTATGAATACTTGCTAATACAATTTTAAAGAATTCTTTTTGTTTGGCATGAGATTGGGGGCATAGTATGAAATGGAATGGAAACTCCCAAGATTCAATTATGGGAATAGCTACTGGAATGTTTGTTGCACGGTCATTAGATGAAATTCGCTTTTGGTCTAGAATTATGAAGGAACACTCTTTATTTCTTAAGTTAGGTTTCAGATGTGACGATACACAGTTAATTGAAGAAGCTAATCAGTTTTATCAATTGTTTGAAAAAATTGAACAACATTCGCATTCTTATACTAATCAAACCGATCCAGAACAAATTAAAAGATTTAATTCGGAAGTTCAACTGGCCGCCACAGGTATATATGCCTTTAAGCGAAAAGTGTTAGGGCTGATTCTTACCTGTCAATTACCAGGAGCAAACAATTTCCCTCTTTTAGTGGATCATACAAGTCGGGAAGCGAATTATTTTAGAAAACGGTTAATTGAATTAAATGAAGGGAAGTTAAAACCACTTCCCGATGCAATAATCAAAGAGAATGTTTTTTTCTTAAGAATTATGGCCGATCATGCCAAATTCATTGGACATCTCCTTGATCCATCAGAAAGAAAGCTTGTGGATATGGCAAGAGAGTTTAGCAATGATTTTGATCAATTGTTGTTTCAGGCTACAGATTTAGAATCTATGAAGCCACAATCAAAGACTCTTCCTCTTTTAGACCAGTTTCTTGATCAGAATAGGGTGTCTGTAGTCTCACTTCGAGATTTCAAGAAAACAGCTCGGGATCTAATTGAAGAATGTAAAATTAAGAGCATTATCCATCCTTTATTAGCAGACCATGTTTTCCGTGAAGCCGAAAGATTCCTTGAAATTATCGATATGTTCGAAGCGCACCTTACAGAAACCTAAATAAGAAGATTTCAATTCCTCAAGGACATGGGGATTTTTATTTTAAGAGGCTGCCAATTGGTGGCTTTTTGTATGTACAATTCTTAAACAAATCTTACATCTTGATTTAAATAAAAAATTCTCTTATGAAGCTAACTGGGCATGATAGTTGGAGTTGAATCTTACATTAAAATAAAAATAATCAAGGGTTCAGATCATAGCAGCGTCAATGTCTTTTATTTACTAATCTCACTTGTATTAATCATTCCTTTACAATAGATACTACTTTTTACTTATATTTAATATATTACGAATCTTTTTGTAGTAAAATAATGGGAAAAAATAATATAATTACATTAAAATTTATACCTATAAATTATATGCATCACCATGAATCTAAAAAGATGGTTTAAATGGAGGGTCTAAAATGAAGTTTCCACATGATTTTTTATTCGGCGCAGCTTCTGCTTCTTATCAAATAGAAGGGGCATGGAGTGAAGACGGTAAAGGTGTAACAAATTGGGATGTCTTTTCAAAGATACCAGGGAAAACGTATGAGGGCACAAACGGAGATGTAGCGATAGACCATTACCATCGTTACAAAGAAGATATTAAATTAATGGCAGAGATGGGACTTGAATCGTACCGTTTTTCCATTTCATGGGCTCGTATTTTGCCCACAGGGGACGGAGAGGTCAATGATAAAGGGTTGGAATTTTATAATAATGTCATTAATGAATGTTTGAAATATGGGATTGTTCCATTTGTCACACTGTATCATTGGGATTTGCCTCTGGCGCTTGAACAAGAAGGGGGCTGGACGAATAAGCGAACGGCTAAGGCCTTCGTTAAATATGCAGAAATTTGCTTTCGGGCCTTCGGTGACCGCGTCAAACATTGGATTACATTCAACGAGACGGTAGTGTTTTGTGGATTAGGCTATTTAAAAGGAGCACATCCGCCTGGGATCCAAAACGATGTGAATAAATATTTTCAAGCGACACACTATGTGTTTTATGCGCATGCAAAAGCGGTTGAAGTCTATAAGAAACTAAAATCTTTTGGGGAGATCGGAATCACACATGTTTTTTCACCTGCTTATAGCATCGACGATACCTATGAGAATAAAGCGGCAGCTCGTCATGCGAATGAATATGAAACTTTTTGGTATTATGACCCCATTTTAAAAGGTGAATATCCTTCTTATGTAGTTGAACAGTTACAGGCGAAAGGCTGGACGCCAAGTTGGACGGAAGAAGAACTAGATACGCTAAAAAGAAATGCAGAGAAAAATGATTTTATCGGACTGAATTACTACCAGCCGATGCGTGTAGAGAAAAACCATGAAGTTGCGTCCATTGACCATTCAAGAGAATCATCTACTCTAACTCCAGGAAATCCATCTTTTGATGGCTTTTACCGAACTGTAAAAATGAAAAATGGCACCTATACAAAATGGGGATGGGAAATCTCAGCTCAAGGATTTTTAGATGGTCTGCATATGTTAAAAGAGCGGTATGGTGATATTAAAATGTATGTAACCGAAAACGGACTTGGTGATGAAGACCAGATAATTGATGGTGAAATAGTGGATGTCCCCCGTATTAAATATATTGAAGAACATTTAAAAGTGGTTAAGCAGGCAATCACTGATGGTATTCATTTAAAAGGGTATTATGCCTGGTCTGCCATTGATCTATTAAGCTGGTTAAATGGATATAAAAAGCAATACGGATTCATTTACGTAGATCATCAAGATCAACTGAAGCGGAAGAAAAAGCTCTCATTTCATTGGTATAAGCATATCATTGAGACAAGAGGAGAAGAGCTGTAGCCAAGAGTTTTATGTATAAAAGGCTGAAAAGATTGAACGGATAATAGAGAGAGTATATGACTGTTAAATATAAAAAGTAGCTGATAGTTTAGAACGGGAAATTTTGGATGGGAAATTTGATGACACGAAAAAGTTGCCCACGGAAGAAGAACTGTTAAAAAATTATGAAGTGAGCCGAAATACCATTCAAAAAGCAGTTACTCAGTAGGTCAATCGAGGCTATATCTATCAAGTACAAGGCAGTGGAAATGTTTTTACGAGAAAAATCTGTAACAGACTATATAAATTTAGGGAGTCTTAGGGGTTTAACACAAGATTTGTCATCTAAAATAATAGAGACAAAAGTTATGGATTTACATGAAATAGAGGCTGACAAATTAATTAACTGCAAAAAAATTGATGAAGCAAGTGCGAGGGTTTTACAGGTTAATGCGTTAGATCCAGCGTTAATTAGTGAAAATACAGTTTGCTTAACTAACGGAACTATCTTTGAATTTTCGAAATCTATATTTCATTATCAAAAAGCAAAAATCTTAAATCGAATCAATTTTAAATAAAAATTGTAAAATCAATTAAATTGGGTGCCCCTAAGGACACCCACATAGTCCCTTAAGAGGGCATACCTATTATAGCTTTAGGTTCAAGGAATTCTTCAATTCCGTAATCGCCCCATTCACGACCGATTCCTGACTGTTTAAAACCGCCGAATGGTGCTGAAAAGTCCGTTTTGGAATTGTTAACCGTGATTTGGCCAGCTCGAATGTTCGAGGCCACTTTTATTAATTCTTCCGGGTTCGTACCAAATACATAGCCGGCTAAGCCATATTTAGTATCATTGGCTATTTCGATGGCCTCATCGATGTTTTCATAAGTGAGAATGGACATGACAGGTCCAAAGATTTCCTCTTGAGCAATGGTCATGTCGTTTTTTACATCGGTGAAAACTGTGATTTTGGTGAAATAACCCTTATCCAGTCCTTCTGGTTTTCCCGGTCCTCCAGCTACAAGGGTAGCTCCTTCTTCTGTACCTTTTTTAATATAGGACTGGACGGTTTCCCACTGTTCCTTGGATACTTGCGGTCCCATAAAGGTGTTTTTATCTTGTGGATCGCCTACTGGGAAGTCTGGCAGTGCTTCTTTGACTGCTTCGATGAATTCATCATGCATCGATTTTGGAATGAGGGTCCGGGTTGCCGCCGTACATACTTGTCCGGTATTCATCGCAACATTTAAGATAGCTGTTTTCGCGGCTTCTTTAACATTTGCGTCTTTTAAAATGACTAATGGGGATTTTCCTCCGAGTTCAAGTGACACTTTCTTTATATCTTGGGCAGCATTTTCCATGATTTTTGTACCTACGCCACCAGAACCGGTAAAGGAAACAAAATCAATGTCGGGATGAGAACTGATTGCGTCCCCAATGGTTGATCCAGATCCATTAACTAAGTTGAATACACCTTTAGGTAAACCAGCTTTATCGAATATCTCTGCTAAAATGATTGCTGCATAGGGTGTCATAGCTGCCGGTTTAAGAACGACAGTGCTACCTGCGGCAAATGCACTCGCTAGTTTGGTGGAAGGTTGATTGGTTGGGAAATTCCACGGTGTAATAAGTCCAGCCACGCCGATTGCCTCTTTTTTAATTAATGTGTTCCCACGTTGCTCAGTGAATTCGAAGGTTTTAAGAAGTTCTGCTGCTTTTTTGAAGTGTTGTAAGCCCATCTCGTATTGTACTTGTTCAGTACGTGTAACAGGAGATCCTAACTCTTCGGTCATAACCTTAACCAGATCATCTTTACGCTTTTCATATTCTTTAGCAATATTCTCTAAAAGTTGAATTCTATCTTCTTTTTTCATTCTGGAGAAGGAAGGGAAGGCTGCACGGGCCGCTTTAACTGCCCGATCAACATCTTCTTTAGTGCCAGCACTAATTTTTCCTATTACTTTTTCTGTTGCCGGATTTATAACATCAATCGTTTCAGAACCTGTGGAATCCACCCATTCGCCATTAATATATTGTTGTGTATAGTTACGCATATTTCCAGCTCCTTTTTTCATTTTTTCTTATAAGGTATTTTCCCGGTATAATGACGAATAAACTTAAAAACACACATCCTTGTTTTAGATGTGTGTTTTGGGAACCGGTAATTACATAACTATAGACGGGTAAAAAAGGATAGGAGCAGGTATTTCAAAAAGTCCCCAAAAGTCAAGGTCACTTCATGTACTCCCTAATATTGTCTGGAATCATTACTACTTCGGTTTTTAGATCGACCGGTCTAAATGTTTCATCGATACATTCTTTCCAATACTCTAAATGCTTCTTATCTATCCAGTGATCGGAATCGTTCACTTCCAGCCCATTTTCCCCTTGTATGGAGTACCAATATAGATACTCATCACCATTTAACAGCTCTCTAAATATGGTTTCAACATACATCTTTTCACCTTCAAGCGTTATTAGCACATCATTCATATTTTGGTTTAAAAATGCTAACCATTCATCAACTTGCCCTGATTTTCCTTTTTTTACTTTAAATCTTGTAAGTTCTACATTCATATTTTTCCCCCATTTGATTTATTTTTTATACATTACATATTTTAGTTAGTTTTTAAAAAAATAACAATTTTTACTTCTGCATTAAGGAAGTATACTGGATATGATAGGATGAACTAGGGGTTGGTTACATTTCAACATAGTCTAACTTGGGATCGAAGGAAAGTTAGTAATAGCACACTTTGTTTATTGTTTTAATAAAATAATAATAATTACATCGGAAGGTTTTGATGAGTAGGGAAAGGGTCATATAAGATAATAGATGATTAAATTTATGACTCTCGATTACACCCAAACCTTAAAGTCTGATAAAAAGAGAAACTATTTTATATGTTAGGAGAAGGAAAATGCGTCAATCACCCATAGATTATTTACGCATAGCAGGAATCATGGATGGTATTTCATTACTGACATTATTATTTATTGCTATGCCGCTAAAGTATTTTGCTGATTTACCACTCGCAGTGACGATTAACGGCAGTATACACGGGGTTATTTTCATGTTGTATATGTGCACCATTTTATATACAGCTATTCGAATCCAGTGGTCTATCTTTTGGTCACTTGCCGCTGTACTTGTTGCTTTTATTCCGTTTGGGAATTTCATCTTGGATTCCTATTTAAAAAAAGCGCAACATCGCTATCCGGTGAAACCATTCCAGGCGTCATGGATTGTATATAGCATTATATTCTTTTCATTCATAGATTTATTTGCCCAGCTCCCAGTTATGAGTACATTTGCGACTTCTGTAGGCGCAAGTGCATTTATTGCCGGAATTGCGGTAGGAATCTATTCTTTTACGAATTCATTTGGAAATATTGCCTCGGGAATATTAACGGATAAAGTTGGTCCATTGTCCATGATGTTATTTGGATTAGGCACAACGAGTGCTTCACTATTTACCTATCATTTCATTAATGACCCTATGACTTTACTTATTGTTCGATCGTTCCATGGATTTTTTGGTGGTCTAATTGTACCTGCAGCATTTACATTATTGGCAAACACGACAGCACAACATGAGCAGGGGAGTAAGAGTGCCGTAACCGGATCTTTTGTGGGGATAGCTGCCATTGTTGGTCCGGCATTCAGTGGTATAATGGCGAGCAAGACTTCCGTTCCGTATGTTTTCTCTTTGGTAGGTACCCTTGGGTTCATTCTACTTGTTAGCTCTTTCTTGTTTCGAAAAATACACATCAAGAAGAAAAAAAGAGAAGAGCCGCGAGTCTCTTTTAAGTGGAACCGTGATGTGCAAAAAGCCTTTATGGGAGCCTTCTTTTTAATGTTCTCTCAAGGGGCGCTGGCTTATTTGTTACCTTTGCATGTAGAATCACTTGGCTATAGTTCCCGAATGTCTGGTACATTGATGAGCATGTTTGGAGTTGTAGCGGTCCTTCTATTCATTTTACCGACAAATCGATTGTTTAACCGAGTTGCTCCCGCCTATACACTTCTAATTGGCGTGGGGGTTTTAGCCGTCAGCCAAATACTGATTGGGCAAATGACAACGACGTGGACATTATACCTTGTAATGGCCCTGTACGGTATCGGGTTTTCCTGCTTATTCCCATCGATTAATACCCTATTGATACAATCGACTACACCTGAAACACGTGGACAGGCTTATGGATATTTTTATGCGTTTTTCTCTATTGGTGTTGTTGTCGGCTCGTCGCTTCTAGGTTTTTTACAAATCGGAATTACCGGAGGCTTTATGCTCGCAGGGGTTGTGTTAACGGCATTTCTAATCTTTATCTTTTTTGATATTCGAAAAAAGGAGAAAAATGAAAAACTCTCAGACCTAAGTATTAAATGATTGAGAAAGCATAGAACAATCTTTGTATATTAACTAGGTTTTTGATATAAAATTAGAGTTGTACCTGTATCATAGGTCAACTCTAATTTCTTTATTATTCGAGAACCTCTCCTTCAAGTTAAGCGCCTAATTCATTATTGTGTTAACAACTTCTACTTCGCCATTTTTAATATAAGATTCTAGCACTATTTGTTTTTGTTCATTTAAATAATAGGTATATTTTATTGGATCACCATCAATTTTTACAAAAACCATCCGATTTCTATCACCAGGTAAATTTGAAATAAATGGTTCTGAAGTGAAGGATCGTTCCGGAATATCTTCATTAACCGTTAAAAATTCTATCACAGAACTTTCAACAGAATTAAATTTATATTGCACATAACCATAAATCATACCTACCACAATCAGTAACCCTAAAAGAAACTTATAAATTTTTTTCAATCTCACACCCCGTTTGTTCACTTGCAAACTCTTCCTTAAAAACAGTTATGTTAATATTCATTCGACAATCCTACCTTAAAACCTCTATATTTATCAATTCGGATAATAAATTTGTAGAATTTTAGATTCTTTAACTGGAGAAAATCTTTTTCAATCATATATATTAAAGCAGTATAAGTTAACAAAGTAGCTAAAAAAGAGGCTTCTAGACCTGTTCATTTTTTCTATTATATTTGATAAGCTTATATCACTTATAGAATGAAAGGTGAGGTACCATGATTAAGGAATTTAGGGAGTTTATTGCTAAAGGCAATGTGCTTGATTTGGCTATAGCAGTAGTGATGGGTGCAGCTTTTGGAAAGATCGTCTCGTCACTAGTGGAAAATATAATCATGCCGATTGTTGGTATTTTACTAGGAGGAATCAATCTCTCTTCGTTGTCCATAACGGTCGGTAAAGCAGTTATTCAATATGGTTCATTTATTCAAGCCGTAATCGATTTCTTGATTATTTCGTTTGCGATTTTTATATTTATGAAGTTGGCAAATTCTATTTTTAGGAAAAAAGAGCAAGAAGAAGAGGTAGTGGTCGAAGCACCAGCTACCGAGCAATACTTAAAGGATATTCGTGACCTTTTGCAAAAAAATGTACGTGAAAATGAAAGAGAGTGAATTTCTTCATCCACTGACTCGCGATTTGATGGAAAAGAGCATGTTTTGAGCAGACTTTGTTCAAAACATGTTCTTTTATTTATGTACAGGTTCAGTCGTATTTTTTAATTCTATATAATTTTTGTTCTCAATAAAAAGAGCATGATTTAGGAGTCTGGAATGATGGTAATAGCAATGGTTCGAACGGGAGCGTCTATTTCAATGCTTGTATATTGATAGTATTTTGTCATTAATTCGTTTAATTCATTTTGAAATTGTGTAAAGTGTTCCTCATCCATCTTTAATTCTACTGCAGAAAATGTAGCACCGTCCTCTTGGCAGTCTTGTTCTTCAAGCTTTTTAAGGTAACTTTGATACTGGGTAAGAAGGGATAATTGATAATAAGAAACATAATCGAGTTTCTTCTCACTCGAAACTATTTTCCAATCTTCTATACTAAGTCTGGCCTCAATTTCGTTAAGAGCGTAATATTTTTCAGTAACCGATTTAACCTTTTTTTCTTTAATTACACGAATCACATCAGAGTCCAACATGGTTTGTATATGTCTATATAGAGTTGCTTGCGGTACGTTTTTAATGATTTTTACCATTTCTAAGGGCGTCAATCCATTGTCTTTATTCCTCATTAATACCTGTGCAATTTTCATCCTGACGGGATGCATTAAAACTTCCACTTTATTAATCATTATATTCTCCTTATTAAGCTAGCATGAATTTTATTCTTATTATAAATAATGAGAATGGGTATTGCAATATATTCCCATTATAGTTATCATTATCAATAACGATAATGAAATAAAAAGGAGTGTTGAAGATGAAACTGCACTATGAATTAAATGATCTTAAAGATTTGGATATCATGGCCATTCTGCCTATCATATTGCCGGTTATGGCAATAGGTGTGCTATTAGTTTTGATTGCATTAATAGATTTATATAAACATAGAAAGACGAGAGACAACGTTCTCATTTGGACAATAATTATTTTGTTTGCTAATACATTGGGGCCCATTTTGTACTTTGTAATAGGACGAAAGGATATTGAGAAATCATGAAATTAGAAATCAAAAATGTGACGAAAACATTTAAAGGGAAAACAGCCGTTAATGATTTCTCGATGGAATTGAAATCCGGGGAATGTGTCGGGTTGATTGGGCCCAATGGTGCTGGGAAATCAACATTAATTAAAGTGATTTCTGATTTTATCATTCCGGATGAAGGCGAAGTTTTGTTGAATGGTAAAAAAATATCCAAAATGAAAAAGGAAATCGGTTATCTGCCACAATACCCTAACTTCTTTCATTGGATGACAGCGAATGAAACCCTTGCGTTTATGGGACAACTTTCAGGCTTGAATAAAGAAGAATTTGCAAATTCCATAACGGATATGTTGAATAAAGTTGGACTAAGTGGTGAAGGAAACTCAAAGGTTGGCACATTCTCGGGAGGAATGAAACAACGGCTTGGTATTGCACAAGCATTACTACATAAGCCTTCGCTAATTGTCATGGATGAACCGGTATCCGCATTAGATCCAATCGGCAGAAGAGAAGTAATAAACCTGATTGAGGAAATCAAAAAGGAGACAACGATTTTATTATCAACCCATATCTTGAGTGACGCTGAAGAAATTTGCGAACGATTTGTCATGATGAAACATGGAACAAAGATTGAAGATACGACAATCACTGAACTAATTAACCGGCACCGCGAAAATAAGTTAAAGATCGAAATCGCTGCAAAAGATCAAAAGTGGATTGAAATCGTAAAGACATTTCCTTATGTAAAGGGAATTGAGGTCATAGGGCATAAAGTCAAAATAAACGTTGAAAACATCGAAATAAACAAAAAGATGATACTGGAAAATGCACTCGAGTATGATGTGGACATCGTAAAGTTCGAGGTCAATCATGATACGTTAGAAGAAATCTTCTTGAAATTGGTGGTACAAAAATGAATAACTTTATTGTGTTGATAAAAAAAGAATTTATTCAAATGATTCGTGATTATAAAGTGTTTTGGCTACCGATTGTCTTTATATTTCTTGGAGCGACACAGCCGATAGTAACCCATTACTTGCCATCAATTTTGGAAGCATTAGGCGGGGGACACGGAATAATAATTGACCCGAGCATGGCCAAACAAAGAGGAGGGGAAGTATTGGCCAGTACGTTAGGATCTCAATTCGACCAACTTGGACTTATGGTTCTTGTCATCTCGATGATGGGGATTATTCAATCAGACAAGGCAAATGGCATGTTGGCTTTTATTTTAACACGGCCTGTTTCTGTTATTTCATATATATCTGGGAAGATTACAGCCAATTATTTGATAGCCGCTATTAGTGTTGCGATTGGATACTTTGCTTCATTTTTATATGTTAATTTTCTTTTTACAGATGTTCCATTTTCACAGATGGTTAGTGGACTAATATTTTATCTTATATGGATCCTTTTCATTGTCTCGTTCACAACCATGATGAGTACGATTTTTTCCAGTCAAGGGATTATCGCTTTGCTTTCCATTGTATTCTTACTAGGTTGCAGAATTATCGTCGGGTTGAGTCCGGTGATTGACCGGGTGAATCCGGCTAGCATGAGTACACATGCAATGGAAGTATTGATGACGGGGTCGGTGAATTCTGACGCGATGGTAAATCTACTAGTTACATATGGTTGGATTTTCCTGACACTCTTTGTAATGAATTATTGGATTAGCCATAAAAAATACAATCATGAATAAATAGAGAAACGGAATTTTTATTCGTTCTTTTTTTGAATATGAAATTTTATTTTAAGTTAGTACTATGGATTCACTTGAGGAATAGGTGGAATTTTTAAAATTGGTGGTGTTTCAAGTAAATGAAGCTATCTGAAGCAAAGCGTTTAAACAATTGTAGATCTATCGTCTACTTGTAATTAGGAAAAATCACCTACAAAAGCGACGGGTCATTATTGCTGAACCATACTTCATGTCAGGTTTTATCACAATGGTACATTGTACAATTGAAAAACAAATGATATAATTTAGAAAATTCCGAAATGTGAAACAAAAATTCCGAATTTCGGTATAGGTTTATTGGATGACAAACTATCAATTTATGAGAAAAGTTATTAGAGTTTTCGATAAAAAGGAGAAGTAAACCATGCATACAGTTGATTTGAATTGTGATTTAGGAGAAAGTTTTGGAGCCTATCAGATAGGAAATGATGAAGAGATTTTAGATTATGTCACTTCTGTGAATGTTGCCTGCGGGTTTCACGCGGGGGACCCATCAGTTATGAGGAAAACAGTTCAACTAGCTTTAGAGAAAGGTGTGAAGATCGGAGCTCACCCGGGTTTGCAAGATCTAATGGGTTTTGGGCGGAGGAATATTAAGATTTCCCCCCAGGAAGCTTATGATATCGTGGTGTATCAGATTGGTGCATTGAATGGTTTCCTGCAAGCAGAAGGAGGGCGGATGCAGCATGTTAAACCTCACGGAGCACTCTACAACATGGCGGCCAAAAACAGAGAATTATCACAAGCCATTGCGGAGGCCATATATAAAATTAACCCCGAGCTTATATTATTTGGCTTGTCGGGCAGTGAATTGATACGTGCTGGCCAATCTATTGGATTGAAGACAGCTAGTGAAGTGTTTGCAGATCGAACCTATCAGGATGATGGATCCTTGACTTCTCGAATGGAAAAGGACGCATTAATTGAAAGTGATGAAGCGGCTGTAGCACAAGTAATAACAATGGTTAAGGAAGGGAAGGTCTTATCACAGCAAGGAACTGATGTGGCAATAAAGGCAGATACAATTTGTATTCATGGAGATGGGGCTCACGCATTAAGCTTTGCAAGTCATGTGAAGAAATCCTTGCAATTATCCCAAATTACAGTTAGTTCGTTTACTTAATAAAAGACATCTAGGAGGTAGATTCCATTGGAGCCAATCAAAAATAAACCAGTACATACTATTCCGAATAAGCCAAAAACCAATAAGACTTTATTGTTGGGTGCAGCATTCCTCATGGCAACATCTGCTATTGGACCAGGTTTCTTAATGCAAACAACCGTGTATACTCAAAGTCTGGCAGCTAGTTTTGGATTTGTCATTCTTATTTCTGTTATTCTAGATATCTTTGCTCAAACCAATGTATGGCGGATCATCGCTGTATCCGAAAAAAGAGGACAAGAAATTGCCAATATGGTTCTTCCTGGACTAGGATACGTCCTCGCAGCTCTCATCGTTATGGGAGGCCTTGCATTCAATATAGGGAACATTGCTGGAGCAGGCCTTGGATTGAATGCGATGACAGGGATATCTCCAACAACTGGAGCGGCGATCAGTGCCGTCATTGCCGTTTTAATTTTTGTTGTGAAAGAAGCAGGAAAAGCGATGGACCGATTTACACAAATCGCTGGTTTTGTAATGATTTGCTTGATGATTTACGTTGCATGGACAACTTCTCCACCAGTAGGGGAAGCGGCATTGAAGACATTTGCACCCGATAAGATTGATATCATTGCAATCGTTACGTTAGTTGGGGGATCAGTGGGTGGTTATATTACCTTTGCGGGTGGACATCGTCTATTAGATGCAGGAGTTAAAGGTGTTGGTGCTCTTCCAGAAGTTACAAAAAGTTCAGTAGTAGGTATCTTAATAACAACCGTTATGCGAATTGCTTTATTTTTAGCCGTTCTAGGCGTTGTTTCTAAAGGTTTACAAATTGATTCGGAAAACCCTGCGGCTTCCGTTTTCCAACTTGCTGCCGGTAATGCTGGCTATAAAATCTTTGGTATCGTTATGTGGGCTGCGGCGATAACCTCAGTTGTAGGTGCTGCTTATACTTCCGTTTCATTTATCAGAACATTCAGTGAAAAAATAGAGAAAAAAGCTAATTGGATTATCATTGGGTTTATTGTTCTTTCCACAATCTGCTTTGTATTAATTGGTAAACCCGTTAAAGTGCTTCTTGTGGTAGGGGCAATAAACGGTCTTATTCTACCGATAGCTCTTGGAACACTATTAATCGCTGCTTATAGAAAGAACATTGTGGGTGATTATAAACATCCATTATGGTTAACGATTTCGGGTGTATTCGTTGTAGTGGTTATGGCATTAATGGGTGGTTATACATTAATTACTCAACTTCCATCCTTATTTTAAGCATAATGAATCGAACTGGTTTTTAAAAATATCCAGTATGTATAGGAGATGTCTAGTATATGATTGATTTTTCACAAGCAACCCCTACTGAATTACGTTCAATGATTCGTAAGAATGAATGGATTAAACCGACGGCTCGGATGGCTAATGGTTATGCGCAAGCAAATTTAGCCATCCTAAAAAAAGAGCATGCATTCGACTTTTTATTGTTTTGCCAGCGAAATCCTAAATCTTGTCCTTTATTGGATGTGACCGAAATTGGTTCACCAATTCCTAAGTTTGCTGCCGAAGCAGGTGATATACGTTCAGATATTCCGAAATATCGAATCTATAAATATGGTGAATTGGTAGAAGAGGTGACGGATATATCAGATTATTGGGAAGACGACATGGTGGGGTTCTTAATCGGTTGTAGCTTCACATTCGAACATGCCTTGTTGAACAATGATATTCCCATTCGCCATATTGAAGAAGAATGCAATGTGCCTATGTATAAAACAAATATTCCTTGTATAGATGCTGGTATATTTCACGGGAACATGGTAGCAAGCATGCGTCCTATCCCTCAAAAAGATGTCGTTCGGGCTGCTCAAGTTACATCGCGGTTCCCGGCTGTTCATGGTGGACCGATCCATATCGGAAATCCGGAGGCAATTGGTATTTCTTCCATTACTCAACCTGACTTTGGGGATGCCGTCACCATTCGTGAAGGTGAGGTTCCTGTTTTCTGGGCATGTGGGGTGACACCTCAATCCATCGCCATGGAAACAAAACCAGCGCTTATGATTACACATGCACCAGGACATATGTTCATAACGGATATTCGTGACGAAAAATTGGGTGTTCTATAATAAACGGAAAGAGATGAGTTCTATGCCGGAAAAGCTTTTAGATCATATTAAAGGTGTACTTTCTCCATTAGGCGATTCCGCTATCGTGATTGCATTTGGAAATGAAATGAATGCTGACATTCATAAAAAGATAAAAATATTCATGAACATGCTTGAAGAAGAACCATTTATAGGCTTCATAGAATGTGTACCGGCTTTTACTAACTTGACAGTCTATTATAATTCGCTAATGATCTATAATGAACAAAAGAAAAAGAGTAAAGACGAACTTGTTTCACCGTATGAAGTGGTTCGGACAATCATCGAAAAGAAATTACAGCATGTAAAGAAAGATGAAGACTTGGCCCAACGAACGGTTACAATACCGGTATGCTATGGGGGGGAATTTGGGCCAGACCTAGAACACGTGGCTCGTTTCAATCATTTAACAACTGATGAAGTCATTCATATCCATTCGAATGGAGAGTACTTAGCTTATATGATTGGCTTTGCACCAGGTTTTCCATTCTTGGGAGGACTTTCTGAAAAAATTGCGACGCCTAGGAGACCATCACCCAGAATGAGCATACCTAAGGGGGCCGTTGGAATTGCAGGCATGCAAACAGGCGTATACCCCATTTCCACACCTGGAGGATGGCAATTGATTGGTCAAACACCATCCAGGCTATTTTTACCGAATGAATCCCCACCGACATTATTACAAGCAGGAGATAAAGTGAAATTCATTCCGATTACTTCTATAGAGTATAAAGAAATGGCTCTTAAGGAGGAGTTAAAATGAGCATGCGTGTTATTAAGCCAGGATTATTAACGAGTATCCAAGATCTTGGAAGGAAAGGGTATCAGCAGCACGGAGTCATCGTAAGTGGAGCAATGGATCCCTATTCCCTGCGAATTTCGAATATGTTGGTTGGCAATAAAGAAGGAGAGGGCGCTCTGGAAATCACCTTAATGGGACCAACTCTTAAAATAGAAAAAGATTGTTTAATTGCGATAACGGGTGGGAATTTAACACCGACCGTTAATGGCCAAGTTATTCCAATGTGGAGGCCTATTCTTGTGAAAAAGGATGCAATTCTTGCCTTTGGAGGTTGTAAATCGGGTTGTCGGGCTTATTTGTCTGTATCGGGAGGGTTCACCATTTCTCCAGTTATGAATAGTAAAAGCACATATTTAAGAGGAGGACTGGGCGGATATAAGGGAAGAGCGTTACAAGCAGATGATGTGATAAAGATGAATGCAGAGTCTCTTAATCTAGAGAAGCGCGCGTTCAATGATTTCTCTACAGTGAAATGGTTTGTTAATGGTAAAGATTTTATGCCCGAAAGCAAACCTGTTATCCGATTTATACAAGGAAGTCAGTATGAATTTTTTACGGATTCCAGTAAAGATGATTTTGAAAAGGAATCTTTTAAAGTATCCAACCAGTCTGATAGGATGGGCTATCGAGTATCAGGTCCTTCAATGGATTTTAAAGAGGAGCGGGATTTGCTGTCAGAGGCAGTAACAAATGGATCGATTCAAGTTCCACCAGACGGGAATCCTATCATTTTACTTGCGGATAGCCAAACAACGGGAGGATACCCTAAAATTGCTCAAGTAATTACGGCTGATATACCATTTATTTCTCAAGTTAAACCAGGAGAATCCATTCAGTTTTCCAGAGTGTCTTTAAGAGAAGCCGAGCAATGTTATCTTCAAAAAGAACAAATACTAAAAAATCTGAAGATTTCAATTTCATTAGCCTTGAAAGAATTAAATCAATAAATCTACATCAGCGTTATAGGAAAGTATCTCTTACACTGAGAGCACTTTCTTTTTTTATTCTTTCATACATAATTGGGAATGAGACTCTACTTAATTATATCCATGATTTATAATAAAATGATAGTAAAAGTGAACGTAAAGAAAGGAGACATTGCATGCAAGCGCATAATAAAACGGTAGTAAAATCGATGCAAATTCTTACCCTTTTCTTGAATCATCCTAAACTATCATTTAATGAAATGCTGGTCTATTCCGACCTTCCCAAAACTTCCCTACACCGCATGGTTGTATCGTTAGAGGAGATGGGGTTCTTGACAAAAGATGATGATGGAAATTATTCACTAGGGATTATTTTCTTGCAGCTTGGGCAACTAGTGAGTGAGCGTTTAGATATCAGAACAATCGCTTACCCAATTATGAAAGAACTTCGAGATGAAGTGGAAGAGGCTGTGAACCTTATTGTAAGGGATGCGGATGAAGCCATGTATATAGAAAAAGTGGATACGATGCAGCCTGTACGTCTATATACTTCGATTGGTAGGCGCTCCCCCCTTTATGCAGGTGACTCTCGTATCATTCTTGCCCATTTACCGGAAGAAGAGCGGGAATCTTACATAGCAAAAGTCGAATTAAAGTCAATCGCCATTGGGACAATCAGTGATAAAAAAATCCTAAGGCAGGCTTTGGAAGAGTCGAATAAAAACGGTTATACCATCACATCATCCGAACTTGAAAATTACACAAAATCCGTCAGCGCACCCATATTTAATGGTAAAGATCAAATTATTGCCGGTATAAGCGTAGCAGGAATTGAAGCTCGTTTTACAGAAGACCGTTTACCACAATTGATTGAAAAAGTAACGAAGGCAGCTAAACAAATTTCTTGGAAAATGGGGTTTCAATCTTCATAGATTAACAAGACATATAGCGGGGAATATTTTACCATTAGGGGGGTAGAGGATGAATACAGTTTCTCGACCAGTAACAGCAATTAGTATCGCTTTCGTTGTGATGATTTGGGGTTTATGTTGGCCTGTTTATAAAGTGGCACTCGAATATTCTCCACCACTGCTTTATGCAGGTATGCGAACATTATTAGGCGGATTACTATTAGCTCTCACTCTCCTTCCTCAATGGAAGAAAATACAGTGGAAAAGAAATTGGTACATCTATGTAATCGTTGCATTCTTCAACACCATCATCTTCAATGGTGTCCAAACAATTGGTCTCCAATATTTACCCTCAGGATTATTTTCTGTTATAGTTTATCTTCAACCAGTTTTAGTCGTTCTTATAGCATGGATGTGGTTGAAGGAAACTTTATCTGTTATAAAAATAGTTGGCTTAATGATCGGGTTTCTTGGAGTAGTGCTAGTTTGCTTGGATGGAATGAACGGTAATATTTCTTATATTGGCATTCTATTAGCACTTATCACGGCGATTGGTTGGGCATTCGGTGTCGTTTATGTTAAGAAGACAAGTACGCAAGTGCATGGATTGTGGCTGGTTGCAATGCAAAGTATCATTGGTGGTTCATTTCTAACTGGAAGTGGCATGGCGGTAGAAAATGTTTCAAATATCGTGTGGAATAGGCCTTACATACTCTGTATAATTTTCGGTTCGATCTTCAGTATGGCGTTAGCAACCGCGGTATATTTTAATCTAATGAGTTCCGGGGAAGCAAGCAAAGTAGGATCCTTTACTTTTCTTGTTCCATTAATAGCGGTAGGGATAGGAACCATATTCTTGGGTGAGCCATTCACTACTTCCCTCCTTGAAGGCATGGTCCTGATCTTACTTAGCATTTATTTGATTAATCGGCAAAGTTCCACAAAAGCAAAGAAAAACGTCGCATAAAATATGAGCTCATAATGGGGAAAATGAATCAAAATTACAGAAGTACAAAAGGGGCTGTCTCATAAGTCCCTTTTTTGAGTGAAATAACGCAAAATTGAAGAGGCAGAAGTGTTGTTAAATCAACATTTCTGCCTCTCTTTATTTATTCAATTTAAGCTTAACTACCCTTTTTGAGACAGCCTCGATGTAGCCACCGTACATAACATGTTTGTCTAGGGGATCCTTGCTGTCAATGCCTGGTTTACTTGAGGTAGTCGGCAAATTTCTTTTGCAACAATTAATTTTCGAGCATCCACATATATATGATGAGGTCGTCATGAAACGAATTGATGGTTGCGCTTATTTAATTTTTTCTTCGAATGCAAATTCAATGGGTTTTATTCATCACAGCATGTCTATTTTAGGTTTCTTTTAAATCTGTCCACACATGATCTTTCAATGATGAATACATTACAAAGAACTGAAAAAATGGATTAGAAACGTTAAAAGGCCGTAAAGTACCAACTTTGTCTTAAGTGACTGAATTTCTCGATGATATATTGGTTCCTACTTATAGCTTTTTAGGTAAGTAATCAAAAGGAGTATCCTATTTCATGAAAATCCTAATGATCTCGTCAGGCTATAGAGGAATTTACCCACATTTTGAACAAGCCATAGAGAAAGAATTTAAGGGCTTCGGGCATATCATTCGTACAATAAAACCAGCTCATGAACAAGAAATAATGGGAGCGGTCAGAGATTTTAATCCTGATTTCATTATAACGCTTGTTGGTTTCATGATGAATGAGGCATTGATGGAATGCCTCAAAAAAAGTGGGTCGGTTCTGTGTATTTGGCTGACAGAAGATCCTTTCTATATGGATAGGACGATTGAATTGGTTAAGAACTTTCATTATGTGTTTACTGTAGATGTAGGAGCCTTCGAGCACTACAGGTACAAGTTCCCCGGTAAAAAAATTTTCTTTCTCCCCTTAGGAACCGACCCATTCCTGTATAAGCCTTCTAACAGCGAAGCCCCATACTCATATGACGTTTGCATCGTTGGCTATCCGTATCCAGATAGGATTGAATTAGCAAATGACATCCTGAATAAAACCCAATATAGATTGATTCTTGTGGGACCCCGGTGGAAAAAACATATATCCAACCAGCCCAAAGAAAGGTTAGACATCATCAATAGGTGGGTTGCCCCAGAATCGGTAAGAAACCTTTTTATCACTTCAAAAATCATCTTGAATTCTCATCGAGCTTTCGATTATGGAAAAAATCGTAACACTATAGGGATTATCAATAAAAGTATAAATAATAAAACTTTTGATATAGCAGCTAGTGGCAGCTTTCAACTCATATCTAATCAAACCGATTTAAAGAATCATTTTCATCCTGATGAAATTGTTTCGTATAGAGATCATGCTGAATGCTTGGAATTGATTGAATATTATATCGGTAAGGAAAACGAAAGAAATCAATTTAGCAAAAAAGCTTATGATAGGGTGCTGGATTGTCATACTTTTTCCCATAGAGTTCAGTACATCCTTAAGCAACTAATTTAAATAAAGGGCGGTATCGAATGTTTTCATTGAAAAATAAAACAATCTTAGTAACTGGTGGAACTGGTTCGTTCGGGAGAAAGTTCGTTCGTAAGGTGCTAGAAATGGATGTCAAGAAAGTGATTATATTCAGTCGGGATGAATTAAAGCAGTATGAAATGGCTCAGGAATATACAGATCCAAGAATTCGTTTTTTTATTGGTGATGTACGGGATAAAGAGAGGTTATTTCGGGCATTTGAAGGTGTCGATGTTGTTATCCATGCTGCCGCTTTAAAACATGTGGGCATTTGTGAATATAACCCATTTGAAGCGATTAAGACAAATATCCATGGAGCCCAAAACATTATTGAGGCTGCGATTGATAGAGGGGCGGAGAGAGTGGTGGCTTTAAGTACTGATAAGGCAGCGAGCCCCGTCAACCTCTATGGAGCGACAAAATTGGCCTCAGATAAATTATTTGTGGCCGCAAATTCTTATGCAGGAAATAAGGAGACCCGATTTAGCGTCGTTCGCTATGGAAATGTCGTTGGAAGTCGGGGAAGCGTCGTTCCATTTTTCAAAAAAATCAGGTCGACAGGAAAACTGCCGATTACCGATGAGCGAATGACAAGGTTTTGGATAACCTTGGAGCAAGGCGTGCAATTTGTTCTTGATAACCTGAAAAGGATGAAAGGCGGAGAAATATTTGTACCAAAGATACCAAGTATGAAAGTGACGGATTTAGCAAAAGCAATTGCACCAGAATGTAAAGTGGAAATCAAAGGAATCCGTCCTGGTGAAAAATTACATGAAGCCATGATCACTGAAGATGATGCACGTCGTACATTGGAATTCGATACGTTTTACATCATTCAACCTGAATTTCCATGGTGGGATTCAGAATCATTGAAAGGTGGAAAACCGGTCTTAGAAGGATTTAGTTATATAAGCAATACGAATGACTATTGGCTATCTGTAGAAGAGTTGAAGAAGTTAGTGCAAGAGTAAAGGCTGATGAACAGCTAATGGAAGGAGGAGGATAAATGGATGGAAAGACCAATAAGAGAAACTTTTCTCCCTTATGGTCGACAATGGATTGATGAGGAAGATATCGATTCAGTCATTCGGGTATTAAGAGGAGATTACCTGACGACAGGTCCTTTCATTTCTACGTTCGAACAGGAGTTAGCAAATTATGTTGGAGCAAAGTATGCTGTAGCATTCTCCAATGGAACTGCTGCCTTACATGGTGCATGTTTTGCAGCTGGTATCGGGGAAGGGGATGAGGTCATTACTACCCCACTAACATTTGCAGCCAGTTCAAACTGTATCTTATACCAAGGTGGGGTACCCGTTTTTGCTGATATCGATGAAAAAACATTCAATATAGACCCGAATGAAATCGAGAAGAAAATCACTCAGAAAACTAAAGCAATTATTCCCGTACACTTTACAGGAAATCCTGCACCATTGGATGAAATATATGCGATAGCCAACAAGCATGATCTGATCGTCATTGAAGATGCAGCACATGCACTCGGAGCAACGTATAAGCAGAAAAAGATAGGTTCAAAAAGTGATATGACCATGTTTAGCTTTCATCCTGTTAAACATATTACTTCGGGTGAAGGTGGCATCATTACAACGGATGACAAAGAGTATTATGAAAAACTATTACAATTCCGTTCGCATGGCATTACACGCGATCCTGATAAAATGGTTGAAGATCATGGACCATGGTACTATGAAATGCAGTTTTTAGGTTATAACTATCGAATGACAGACATCCAGGCAGCTCTTGGATCGAGCCAATTAAAGAAAGTAGATGAATTTTTAAACCTACGGAAAAAATATGTCTCGATGTACAATGATGAACTAAAAGAGATAAAGGATATTACCATTCCTCATACAAATAAAGAGGGTAGTTCTAGTTGGCATTTGTATGTAATCCGGTTACATTTAGAGAATTTAACGGGAAACAGAAAAGAAATATATAATGCCCTCCATCAGGAAAACATCGGTGTGAATGTGCATTATATTCCTGTTTATTTATTGCCGTATTATCAAGATCTGGGTTATAAAAAAGGGCTATGTCCGCATGCAGAAAAGCTGTATGAAGAAATCATTACATTGCCTCTTTTTCCGGCAATGACAGAAAAGGACGTAGTTGATGTGATCAAAGCTGTTAAAAAAGTTCTAGACTGCTATTCTAAATGAAGATTAGAAGGTGAAAGGATTGAAAGTAGTCGCAATAATTCAAGCAAGAATGGGATCTTCAAGGTTACCAGGAAAGGTTATGAAGCAAGTCCAAGGAAAACCTTTGCTTCAGTACCAGTTGGAAAGGATAGGGAAAGCAAGATTGATTAATAAAATTGTGGTGGCCACTACTACGAAGGAAACGGAACAGCCCATTGTAGACCTATGTGAAAGACTTTCGGTTGCAATCTTTCGTGGGCCGGAAGATGATGTATTGACAAGGTTTTTTGATGCGGCTACTGAGCATCAGACTGACATTGTGGTTCGACTTACCGCTGATTGTCCATTAATCGATCCTCATACGATTGACCAAGCTCTAGTAGAATTTCTTGCAGATGTCGGAAAATATGATTATGTTTCCAATACCCTTGTAAGAACGTACCCTCGAGGTTTCGATGTGGAGGTTTTCTCAATGAAGGCGCTTGCGCAAGCATTCAAGGAAGCTAAAGAAGCCGCTTATCGAGAGCATGTAACCCCTTATATCTATCACCATCCTAAAAAGTTTAAACTAGCTTCCTTTTTGAATGGTACCGATTTTAGTTCTTTACGCTTAACGGTTGACACAGAAGATGACTTGGAGCTGATTACCAGGTTGCTTGAACATCTGTATGAAAAGGAAGACTTTACACTCGAAGATATCACCAAATTGCTAAAGGATAAACCAGAATGGTCCTCCATTAATTCCCACATTGAACAAAAGGAAGTATTCACTTTGAAAGAATCAGAGCGTGAATGATGAATGCATATATCCGTGTCGATGCTTCTTTAGATATCGGAACAGGCCACGTAATGAGATGCCTGACTCTTGCAGGATGCTTAAACAAACTGGGGTTCACGGTCCGTTTCATTTGCAGGGAACATCCCGGGCATTTGTGCGACCTTATCGAAGAAAATGGATTCGAAGTTTTCCGGCTCCCGTCTTCCCGAATTTTGAATGGAAATATCCGAAATCTCTCGCCATATTTGAACTGGCTAGGTGTTCCATTACAGGTGGATGCTGAACAAACCATGGAAATCCTAAAGCGGGAAACTGTGGACTTGCTAATCATCGATCATTATGCGATTGACGAGAGATGGGAAATGAAATTTAAAGGCATTTCAAAAAAAATCATGGTCATCGATGATTTAGCGGACCGTAAGCATGATTGTAATCTATTACTTGATCAAAATTTTTATGAGGACTATCAAAACCGTTATCACTCTTTAGTACCCCCGCATTGTAAATTGTTTTTAGGACCGGGGTACGTTTTATTAAGAGCAGAATTTCACGAACAGTGGAAGAAGCATAAACTACGAAATGGGCCTGTGAAACGGATCTTGGTTTTTTTTGGTGGAATAGATCAAACGAATGAAACGGGAAGAGCGATAGACTCTTTTTTGAAGCTAGGACGAGATGATATCCATGTGGATGTGGTGGTGGGTAAAACCAATCCCCATATAAAAGAGCTTGAAACGATTTACAAGCGGTATGATAATGTACATGTTCATTGTCAGGTTTCTAATATCGCCGAATTCATGTGTCAAGCTGACCTTTCCATCGGGTCTGGTGGAACAACTACATGGGAACGGTGTTACCTTGGTTTACCTTCTATGGTATGGAGCGTTGCTGAAAATCAGGTGGAGATCTGTAAAGCCCTAGATAAAAAGAAAATCATCAATTATCTAGGGGATAAGGAAAAGGTGGAGGAGAGTTTTATAGCGAATCAATTGAGCGATATGATAAAAAATGAAGTGAACCGCCAAGAAATGTCACGCTTGTCCCATCATTTTATGAAAGACCTCCATGTGAGTCATCAAACGATGATAGAAGAAATAGTGAGCTAGGGATGAATAAGATGGACTATCAATTAATTGCTTTATCAAAAGAAGACAGGGAAATGATTTATGGATGGAGAAATATGGAGCATATTCGTATGAATATGTATAATCATCACCTCATTCCCTATGAAGATCATTGTCGATGGTTTGAAGATGTACTGAAGGAACAAATGGAGTATTATCGTCTCTTCATTTATCAAGAAAAACCCTTAGGTCTTGTCTCTTTCAAAAAATGTAGCCAACAAATGCTAACATGTGTCTGGGGATTTTATATTGGAGAAACCCATGCTCCTAAAGGAGCAGGTACGATAATGGGGTATTTGGGATTGGAATATGCTTTTCATAAATTAGGTATGAAAAAAATCATTGCTGAAGTTTTATCCAGTAATAATAAAAGTGAAGGGCTTCATCGGAAATTAGGATTTAAGCATGATAATCGTTTAGAGAATACTCTTATTAGAGAAGGTCAATCTATCGATGTAAATAGTTTTTCCATCATACAAGAAGAATGGGAAAAGTATAAAGGAACATTGAAATTGAATTTCATAGCAGAGGCGTGATCATATGAAAGATATCAATCTTGCAGGAAGAATGATTGGACCGAAGCATCCTCCTTTTATCATAGCGGAGATGTCAGGGAATCATAATCAATCCTTGAAAAAAGCTTTAGAAATTGTGGAGGCTGCAGCAAAAGCCGGGGCCCATGCATTGAAAATCCAGACTTATACGGCAGACACGATGACCTTAAATATAGATAATGAAGATTTTAATATTGAAGATAAAAGTAGTTTATGGCATAAGAATAACCTGTATAACCTTTATCAACAAGCTTATACACCATGGGAATGGCATGAGGAAATCTTTGAAAGATGCAGAGATTTAGGACTCATCCCCTTCAGTACTCCATTTGATAAAACCGCGGTTGACTTCCTAGAAGATCTAAATATACCCATGTATAAAATAGCCTCATTCGAAAATAATGACATCCCCCTCATAAAGAAGGTGGCCTCTACTGGTAAGCCCATGATCATTTCTACCGGTATGGCAACACTTGCTGATTTAGATGAGACAGTCCGTGCTGCTAGAGATGCCGGGTGTAAAGATCTTGTACTATTAAAATGCACGAGTACTTATCCAGCTACTCCTTCCAATACGAATATATCGACAATCCCACACATGAAAGATCTCTTTGGATGCCAGGTAGGATTATCCGACCATACGCTTGGTATCGGAGTTTCCATCGCGAGCGTCGCAACTGGAGCGACTGTCATTGAAAAGCATTTAACCATTTCAAGAACAGATGGTGGTGTAGATGCAGCATTTTCCATGGAACCGGATGAAATGAAAGCATTGGTGGAGGAGACGCAAAGAGCATGGAAATCTTTGGGACAGGTGAGCTACGGCCCAACCGAAGCGGAAAAAAAGTCCATGAAATTTAGACGGTCCATTTATGTTGTTAAGGACGTAAAGGCCGGAGATATGTTGACTAAGGAAAATATAAGAATCATCCGACCAGGGTATGGGTTAGCACCTAAGTATTACGAGAATTTAATAGGAAAAAAAGTGGTGAAAGAGATTAAAGCAGGAACCCCCATTAATTGGGATATCCTATAGGACTTGTCAGTTTAATCGAATTTGAGAAGACAAAGTAATGATGGAATTTTTAAAAAGGGGTGTGGGATTTGCCAAAAGTTACAGTGATTCTAACGAGTTATAATAAACAAGAATACGTAGCGAATACCATTCGTTCGATTTTGGGGCAAACTTTCCAGGATTTTGAATTATTTATAATGGATGATAACTCCAATGAGGAAACACTTAGTGTCATAGGTGGATTTTTAGATGATGAGAGGGTTAAATTTTTCAGGAGTGATATCAAAACACTCGAGGAAAGGGTAGAGAAAACTAGATATGCTGTTCTAATCAATCAAGCATTGGAGTTGGCGCAGGGAGAATATGTTACGTATGCGACCGATGATAATATATATCACAATCAGAAAATTGAAAAGATGGTTGAGTTCTTAGATTTACATTCTGAAGCTATGATTGTCTACTCAGCTTCCAAAACCGTTCATCTGAATGAAGAAGGAGAAGTAACGAACCAAATTGTCAGACCCGCTAAATCTATATCATGGCTTGCTTCGTGCATGACTGATCATTGTTCGATCATGCATCGTAAGTCCATTCTTCCTAAAATCAAAGAAACGTTTGGTTCGCACTGGGACGAGGATCCGCAATTTTATAGAACAGGTGATGCTAGGTTCTTTTGGAGACTCAATCATTTCTGGCCATTTTTCCCCATCAATGAGATTCTAGACTTTAACTATATAACCCCTAAATCCATCCACGCCCAGTTATTCAATGATAACCCTAATGATTTTTCCCAAATGTTACCCACTCAAAGAACCTGTAAAGAACTTAGAGAATCCATAAGGGCCCGTAGACGGAGAGAGAAAGGATGAGTATCTATCTATCAAACTATTGGACATTGTATAAGGAGTTTGTAGAAACATTCAGTCACTTGAAATTCAGAGAAATCCCTATTGTATTGTTAACTAACTTTTATCAACAAATTGATTCGGAACTTAAAATGAAAATGGAGGAAGAAAACTTTCATTTGAATATCAATGCTGCACAATTAGATCAGGAGAAGATTCAACCATACTTTGAAAAATGGTTAGAAAAAATTAGGGAATCATGGATGGTTAAGCCCAAGGAAGGTAAAGTCTTAATCAATGCAGATTATACGCGGATTCCTGAGCAAACGTATATGAATAAGTTTGACCCTGGTCAAACGCTTATTCTCTCTCGGTCAAAAGGGTCTCACATCTATGGGATTCCATGCGAAAACATGGGGAAATATGTAGAAGTAAATCATGAGGAATCGGATAAACTTGTAAAAGAGGCAACCAATCTATTTGAATCATTCACCACACATCTCGCGTTTGGAAATGAATTCTTTCAACAGACTTTCATTAAGCGGATTCCCCAAATCGTCAATACCCTCGGGATGGTTTTCAACCTTTTTGAAAAACAAGAGATATCCTCTATCGTTGTTGGGACGACTGAAGATATGCAAAGCAGAGCTCTTTCAATCGTGGGATCATCAAAAGGTATCAGGAGCGTTTGTTTGCAGCATGGGATTTTGATGGGGGAAGAAGCTTTTATGCCGGTTTTCACCAACATAGTCGGGGTCTACGGTGATTATGAGAAAAACTGGTATGCAAAAAGAGGGCTTTCCAAGGAACGTGTGGCTGAATTAGGGCATCCTAAATTTGATGAAATTTTCATGGATACAGCAACGGAGAAAGTGGATTTGATAAAAAAATATGGTCTTGATCCTAATAAGCAAACATTATTGGTGATTACTGGTCCACAACTGGATGTACTCAGGTTCGAAGCTCTAATGGATGGTATTTTAAATGAGTCCAATTTCCAAATTATTATAAAGCCGCATCCATGGGAAATGGGAAAGAAGAAATACGGAATGTATTTAGAGCTAGAAGAGAAATATGACTCCCTACAAGTGTATACTGCTAGAGATAATCATTTGTACGAATTATTATCTCATAGCGATGGCGTGGTTTCATCTTTATCTACAGTCGCTTTAGAAAGTATACTATTTAATAAACCTGTGTTTATATTTAATTTCTTAAAGAGTAATCGTCACTATGATTATTTCGATATCTTAGGTGAATATATACAAGAAGATCCTACTAAGCTTACTGAAGTAATAAAGAATTATTATCATGCTAGTGAACATAGGGCTATTTATCATTCTATACGAAATCGATTCATAGCTGATTCTTATATCGATGGACATTCTGGTCAAAAATTAGCCGATTTAATAAATAAGAAAGGTTAATTTAAAGACCGAATGCAAAAAGAAAACCACGTGTGCAACCTGAACGTGGTTTTTTTTAGTTTGCTTTACTGCTTATACTTAGCGAATTCTTTAGGAGATTTCTATACCGGAAAAGCGTTTCCGATAAATACGACTGGTCCATTTATCTCTGCAGTAGAATCTGGACTCAATACAGGATCGACTTGTGCCGTCAATTCATACGTGTTGAAACCCAATCCAGGGGATGAATCGACATGTAACATGGAACTTAAGAATCTAGCTTGTTCGTCAGATTCAAAGCTGGCGCCATCGCGACCTTCCCAAATGATTGGTCCCCCGATGCCCTTACGTATCCTCCATATCAGTGCCAAATCAAAAAAGTTAGGTGACACCATTGCTAAATTAAAGAAATTTGGAGAGCTCCATCCTACCTGCCCCTGCAGTACTACCACGGCATCTTGGAAGAGTGAGATAGTAAGAGTAGTGATAGCAACTTCTTCATTGGTCACAGTTATTAAGCCGGGAGAAGGGATGAATATGGATGATGGTACAGAAAATTCAAATCCTGCATTCCCTGTAGCTCCGGTAGCGCCAGTAACACCAGTAATACCGGTAGCTCCTGTATTCCCCGTAGCTCCTGTAGCACCAGTAGCTCCAGTAGGACCCGTGATCCCAGTCATGCCGGTAGCTCCTATTGGGCCAGCTGGACCCGTGGCTCCTGTACAACCAACACATCTTCTCCAAAAATCACAGAACCTTTTAAAACTCAATTTCTTACCCCCTTTTTTAAAACACTACATTATCTTATTAAATTAAACCCTTTTTTGATTGGACAAATCCCGATTTTTATATCAATTATTCCGCTGGAACTATTTACTAGGGGATTTTTCAAGACATCGTTTCAAAAAGGTAAAGATTTCTGAAAAAATCAGGACGTAAGGAAGGTATCCACATATTATTCATAGCAGGAATAAGCGTCTACCATGAAGCTCGATAGAATAAATGAAATCAAAAAATCCCTAACATGGGGAAAAAACAGCCCCATGTTAGGGAATCAGTTTATAGGTGTTTAAAATTTTTGATTGTCCACAAAAACATTCTTCTTATGCCATTTAAAGTATGGCTTATTTTCAGGATGAATTGCGATTTTTATGCTTTTTCCTAATCGGTACATATCATATTCTTCCTCAGGAATCTGCTGAGAAATATGTATTCTACCTTGACCATCAAAGGTGATTAAGCCTTTTTCATACAACGCGTCATGATTGTAGCATAACACTAGACCGTTGTAAGGATTAAGGCGTTCCTCATCCGTACTATCCTTCCAAGGTTTAGCGTGACTGGTCTTTAGTAGGGCAGCCATTCCAATTCCACATAGAGGGCAATGATGATTCCAAAGAGGCATAACCAATTTTCTGAATTTTTGTTGACCACAGCGAATTTTCATTTTGGCTTCTGATTCTGTTTCGGCGAGAAGTGCTTGTAAGGGATTTCGCTCTTTTGCAATGACTTCATCGACAGAGAGCTCTAACTGATCTTCATCGGCATTAAATATGTTAAGCATACTAATATATTCTAAAAGTTTTAGTGTGAGTTCTTCGTTACAGGGATATAAATAACCAGAATTTCCGGTGCCATCCTCCTGGAATGCTGAATACTTAATAGGAAGATACTGAGTGATTTCATCAAAATGGTCCCGAATATTAAGGGGAATCTCCAATTCGCGATACTCGGTTTCGACCAGATATCCATTTTCCATCTTATGATTTCGAATTCTTTGAGGTCTTATATCTTCTTGACAACCCTTTTTCACAATACTTATGGCGACAATCGATCCTTTTACATAATGGAAAATGCGATCACCATTTTTGATTTCTTGGATTATTTTAGATGAGTGTGGAACCAATCCGGATTTATCTATTTGAGGGGACCAAATAATCCCTAAATGTCTTTCTTCTTGATATGTAGTACCCTGCATGACAATAAAACTATTCAACGTCTTTCCTCCTACTTGCTACGATATGCGATTTAAATGAAAGAGCTGGTTTGTTACTCTTCGAACAAACATAATCTATGTAACTTATCATACCCTAATTATTTCAGAAATGTAATGATAACGTGTTAAAAGGCAAAGAAGTAAGTTAGGAAATGAAAGGATTTTAAATACCAGGTTGTAAGGGGAGAGAAGGAACGTGAGCAAAGAGAATAAAAAGAGTACGCCTCAAATATTTTAATGTTTGAGGCGTACTTAGGTAATGAAGATGCGATTGGTAAAGTAAATAAATTAGTTAAGAATTCGTACTGCTTTTACAAAAAGAGGTTTCCAGTATGAACTGTTAATATCTGCATAAGATACACCTTTAGAGGTAGAAGCATTGATCATTTGATTATTTCCTGCATATATCCCTACATGGTTGATTACTCCGTCACGATTAGTATCAAAAAATACTAAATCTCCTTTTTTCAGAGAATAAGAAGATACGGGAACTCCCATTTGAGCTTGGCCGGTTGAGGTACGAGGCAAGGAAATTCCAGCTGCTTGGAATGCTTTCATAGTAAAGGATGAGCAATCGAACGCGTCGGTGCGTGATGTGCTTGCCGCATAAAGATATTTAGCTCCTAAATATTTATTAGCAGCGGTTAAGACCCGGTCCACTTCAGATGCAGATGATACAGTCGTCGTCGTGTTACCTATGGAAGCTGTCGTAGCTTTTCCTGAAACTTTAATAGACTGACCGATCTGAAGAGCATTCACATTTTTGATGGAAGGATTTAAAGAAAGTAAAGCTTTGACCGTCGTTTTATATGTTTTTGCAATATTGGAAAGGTTATCTCCTGATTTAATTTTATAGGTTGAGGTCGAACTACTTGTTGTAGCGGTTGTGCTAGTAGTCGTAGCTTTTCCTGATAGTTTAATAGATTGTCCAATCCGGAGAGCATTAGCATTTTTGATGGTTGGGTTTAAAGAAAGTAAAGCATTGACCGTCGTGTTATATTTTTGTGCAATGTTGGAAAGATTGTCTCCTGATTTAACCTTATATGTATTGGTTGAACTGCTTGTTGTAGCAGAAGTACTAGCAGTCGTAGCTTTTCCTGAAACAATGATGGATTGTCCGATACGAATTCGGTCTGAATTGGAAATGCTAGGGTTCAATTTCAATAATGAACTTAGCGAAAGGTTATATTTTTTAGCAATTTCACTTAGTGTGTCGCCAAGTTTAACGACATGATTCTTTGTTGAAACTGTACTTTTTGTCGAAGATTCGTTAATTTTTAAAACCTGTCCTGGAAATATTAGATTACTAGTTAAATGATTTTGAGACTTTAATTTTTGAATCGTTGTATTATTTGCTTTTGAGATTTTATATAAACTATCGCCGGATTTTACATGATAAGTGCTTGCATATGCTGAATTGCTGACGAATAGGGTGCCTATGATAGAACCCGCGATGATGAAAGACTTTTTTGAGCTATTCATAAAAAGGAAAATTCCTCCTGATATTTTATAATATTATTGCACAATTTATATTGTGCAATAATATTATAAGGTAATTAAACCAGTAAAGTATTAAAAATAGAAAAAAATTCTGTTATATCCATTAAAGTTTCATTACTTATATTACATAAATATTACAAAAAATATAATGGAAGCATAGGTTGTTACCTATTACCTAGATATTTTCAATTAATTAGAAATCTGGATTTTTCATGACAAAGAAGATGATTTTTTGCCCATATCCATTATTGGGTATTTTGATAGTCATTGAGTGTAGATGAAGAGTTTATATGCTATTCAAGAAAATAAGCATCATAAGATAGATGAAAGGGAGAATAATAGTAGGATTAAAGTTTTAACGTTAGTTATCTGAAGAAATATACTAATAAAATAATTATGACTAATTAAAAATATATTGTATTACTTAATAATCCCATATAAAATGATATCCAATCCTATGAAAAATCGTTAAAAAATATCCTTGTATAATATCAGTGAAATGGTCTGATAGTTTCTACCTGGCTGCCATAAAAGCCGGACTACAGGGAAGTATGGATAATAGAGATCAAACAGGTATTTAGCTACGTTTGTAAGTTATTCGTTTTTACTTACAAAAGGTTCCTGACCTAATCGTAGTACAACTACTTAGTTTTAGAAGAAGCTCTTATTTTTCATACTTTCTGTCCAGTGGCTGAAAGTATGAAAAATAAGGGCTTTTTATACATGAATAATCAATAGGAAAAGATAAATCGAAGAGGGTGATCGTTTGTATTTCTTGTTGAATATCCTAGGGGTTTTGGTTGTCATGGGGATTATATACCTGTGCTCGCCAAATAGGAAAAATGTTAAATGGAAAATCATTCTTACCTTGTTGGTCATTGAGTTGCTTATTACCTGGTTCATGTTATCGACCACAATCGGAACATGGGTCATTAAGCAGATTGCTACTTTCTTCACCTGGTTGATTGCTTGTGCAAATGAAGGGATTTCTTTCGTATTCCCTTCTGTTATGGCCAATGAACAAGTGGATTTCTTTTTCAGTGCCTTAATGCCAATCATCTTTATCATTACGTTTTTTGATATTCTCTCGTATTTCGGCATCCTGACTTGGATTATAGATAAAGTCGGTTGGCTTATTTCAAAAGTGTCGGGTTTACCGAAACTGGAAAGCTTCTTTTCTATCCAGATGATGTTTCTCGGAAACACTGAAGCTCTCGCCGTAATACGGATGCAACTTGTTTCTTTAAAAGACCAACGTTTGCTTACATTCGGAATTATGAGTATGAGTAGTATAAGTGGTTCCATCATCGGTGCGTATTTATCCATGGTACCGGCAGAGTTTGTGTTCGTAGCCATTCCCTTAAACTGTTTAAATGCCTTGCTGATTGCCAATATGTTGAATCCCGTTACTGTCAGTAAAGAGGACGATGTCGTGTATATCCCAACAAAAGAGGAACGTAAAGACTTCTTTTCAACGATTTCAAACAGTATGCTGGTTGGAGTCAAAATGGTCATCGTCATCATGGCCATGGTAATCGGGTATGTCGCGTTGACTGCCAGTCTGAATGGTATATTAGGACTTGCAGTAGATGGGTTGACGATACAGAAGATTTTCTCGGTTATTTTTAGTCCATTCGCTTTCTTGTTTGGATTAAACTGGGAAGATACGATGTATGTTGCTCAATTAATGGGTATCAAGCTCGCCACCAATGAATTCGTGGCCCTGCTGGATTTGAAGAATCAGATAAGCGGTATGGCACCACATACAGTCGCTGTTGCAGTGACGTACCTCACTTCATTTGCAAATTTCAGTACGGTCGGCATGATTTATGGAACATTCAATTCCATTCTTGACGAGGAAAGATCAAGCATCATCGGAAGGAATGTTTGGAAGCTTTTGCTTAGTGGAATGGCAGTCTCCATGCTCAGTGCCATGATTGTTGGCTTGTTTGTTTGGTAACGATATGGGTATAAAACTGTTTTACTAGAAAACGTAAATATAATGATATTGAGACGTAAAACAAGAGGCTGTCCCAAAAAGGGTAGTTAAGCTTAAATTAAATAAATAAAGAGAGGCAGATATGTTGATTTAACAACACTTCTGCCTCTTCAATTTTGCGTTATTTTACTCAAAAAAGGGACTTATGAGACAGCCTCTTGTTTGTCCAATAGAAGTGAAATAATCGTAGCATTAGCGTATATCAAAAGGGTACAAATGATTTAAGGTGTCCATCCAGCATTTTTCAGAGCATGAGATAAAACGCTAAAATAAATATTTAAAATGCAGAATTTTCTGATTAAACAACATATTTTACTACTTTAATACAAAATATTTCTAAAATGCATGGAAAGACCTATTTGGAATTTAAATATTAAATTGTAAATATTTAAAATATTTGGTATATTTAAGTAGAAAATTAAATATGTTAATTATTTGGTGCGAATAAAATGATTCACTTTATTTGCTTAAAAGGGAAATCGGTTTGATTCCGATGCTGTCCCGCAACTGTATTTGGGAGCGATTCGAAAAATACCACTGATTCTATGCTTATAGAAACGGGAAGGTTCGAAAAGTGATGATCATAAGCCAGGAGACCTGCCGAATAATCATGCATCAATTACCTACGAGGATAGGAGGTGTTAATTGCGGATTACTTGGCATGAATAATTACTGTGAATTATCATGTTTATTTAGGTAACGATTCGTTAATTAACAACTTCCAATGGAAGTTGTTTTTTTATGACCCAATTTTATCTAAGGACAGTTAGGCTATTCCTGATGGGTGAAAAGAGATTTAAAAGTATGTATCAATCATCGAGGTAAAATGTTACCGCTTTCAATTAAGAGTTAATTTGGATAGGAGGAGTAAAAATGTCGATACAAGAAAACTACTCACCTGGGCTGGATGGAATTATAGCGTCAGAAACGAGACTCTCATTCCTTGATACGGTTCAAAGTGAAATTGTAATCGCAGGATACGATTTAATTAAATTGGCTGATCATGCAGAATATTTAGATATTGTGAATCTGTTACTAAATGATAATCTTCCAACCTCAGAGGAAAAAGCGTACCTAGAGAATAAATTGAAGGAAGAATATGAAATACCGACTGATATTTTAAAGATTTTTAAACTATTACCAGAGAAAACACATCCTATGGACGCGTTAAGAACAGGGATTTCCGCATTAGCCGGCTATGAACAGCAGCTTGATGATCGTTCAACTACGGCCAATAAAGAACGCGCTTACAAACTATTGGCGAAAGTTCCCAATATTGTGGCAAATAGTTATAGAGTGTTGAATAAGCAAGAGGTTGTTCTTCCAAATAAACTTTTATCATACAGTGCAAATTTCTATTACATGATTACTGGTAAAGTGCCAACAGAACTGGAAGAAAAGGTTTTCGACCAATCTTTATTATTGTATAGCGAACATGAAATGCCAAATTCTACGTTTACAGCTCGGGTAATTGCTTCTACACAATCCGATTTGTATGGTGCGTTAACAGGAGCTGTTGCTTCGTTGAAAGGCAATTTACATGGTGGAGCAAATGAAGCGGTCATGTACATGCTTTTAGAAGCTGGAACAGTTGAAAAGTTCGAACAGTTGCTTGGAAAGAAATTAGCAAATAAAGAAAAGATAATGGGCTTTGGTCATCGTGTCTATATGAAGAAGATGGATCCAAGAGCGCTTATCATGAAAAAAGCGTTAAAACAACTTTGCGACAATAAAGGAGATGATCTCCTTTATAGAATGTGCGAAGCTGGTGAAGATGTCATGGTAAGAGAGAAAGGTCTTTACCCGAATTTAGATTATTATGCGGCACCTGTCTATTACATGCTAGGTCTACCAATTGAAATCTATACACCGATTTTCTTTAGTGCTAGAACAGTAGGATTATGCGCTCATGTGGTTGAACAACATGCAAACAACCGACTTTTTAGGCCGCGTGTAAATTATATAGGCGAGCGTCGTAACCACACTATTTTAACCAATTAAAAAAATGTAAGTTATCAGCTCGCCGAATGGTCGTTCTGACCAACGACCATTTCTAATAATAAATGACTTTGTATAGAAAGGGAATGAAAAAATGTTAAAGGTGAATGGAATTAATCAGACGGATGTATTATTAGAGACAATTGCAGATTATGTGTTAGATAAAGAGATTACTAGTACAGAGGCGTACGAGACTGCCCGTTATGTGTTACTTGATACAATTGGCTGCGGAATTTTAGCGCTTCAATATCCAGAATGCACCAAATTATTAGGACCGGTCGTCCCAGGGACAGTAGTACCAAATGGCACACGTGTTCCAGGTACTTCATATGTACTGGATCCAGTCAAAGGAGCATTTAATATTGGCTGTATGATTCGATGGTTGGACTATAACGATACGTGGTTAGCTGCCGAATGGGGACATCCATCTGATAATTTAGGAGGTATTCTTGCAACAGCGGATTATTTAAGCCAAGTGAATATTGCGGAGGGAAGACAAGCACTAACTGTGCAGGATGTTCTTGAAATGATGATTAAAGCACATGAAATTCAGGGTGTATTAGCATTAGAAAATAGTTTGAATCGAGTGGGGCTTGATCATGTTTTATTCGTAAAAGTAGCGACGACGGCTGTTGTTACAAAAGCTCTTGGAGGTACTAGAGAAGAGATTATTCATGCCATATCCAATGCATGGATTGATAACTCCAGTCTCCGTACATATCGTCATGCACCAAATACAGGGTCTCGTAAATCATGGGCTGCTGGGGATGCAACAAGCCGGGGTGTTCATTTAGCCTTAATGGCTGTTAAAGGAGAAATGGGATATCCGACAGCTCTTTCAGCACCAGGATGGGGCTTTCAAGATGTTTTGTTCAATAAACAAGAACTGAAGCTTGCTCGTTCATTAGATTCGTATGTAATGGAGAATGTGTTATTCAAGGTATCCTTCCCAGCTGAATTTCATGCGCAAACAGCTGCCGAGTGTGCAGTGGAATTGCACGATGAAGTTAAAAACCGTTTGAATGAAATAGAAAAGATCACCATCACAACACATGAATCAGCTATTCGTATCATCGATAAAACAGGACCATTAAACAATCCTGCGGACCGTGATCATTGTATTCAATATATCACTGCTGTTGGTTTAATTTATGGAAATATTACGGCAGACCATTACGAAGACGAAGCGGCCAGAGATATAAGAATTGATCAGCTGAGGGATAAAATGGTGGTAGTGGAAAATAAACAATATACTACGGATTACCTTGATCCGAACAAGCGCTCAATCGCTAATGCTGTACAAATCCATTATCGAGATGGAACGGTTTCGGAACTTGTGGAATGTGAATATCCTCTTGGTCATCGTTTTAGAAGAGAAGAAGCGTTTCCAAAGGTTATTAAGAAATTCACTGATAACATTAGTACCCATTATTCACAAAAACAACAAAAGAAAATTCAAGAAGCATGTTTAAACCAAAAGGTATTATCCAATTTAAAAGTAAACGAATTTGTGAATTTATTTTTAATCTAAGGGGGGCTTATCAGTGGCTTGGATAGTAAATAAACAATCATCACAGGAAGAACTGGCAGAACGTTTCTTGCAATTAATACAAGCATCAGGCATTTTACAAATTCCAGGTACGCATGATGCAATGGCAGGGCTCATAGCTAAGGAATCAGGCTTCCATGCCCTATATTTATCTGGGGCCGCTTATACAGCGAGCCGAGGTTTACCCGATTTAGGTATTGTATCTTCTGGAGAAGTGGCGGAACGTGCAAGAGATATTGTCCGTGCTACAGATTTGCCGATACTAGTGGATATCGATACAGGATTTGGTGGGGTGCTGAATGTGGCCCGTACGGCTAGAGAAATGCAAGAAGTAGGAATAGCAGCCGTCCAAATAGAAGACCAAGACCTCCCGAAGAAATGTGGTCATTTAAATGGTAAAAAGCTTGTATCTACAGAAGAGATGCAGCAAAAAATCAAGGCAATTAAACAGGTTGCACCTTCACTCATTATCGTGGCGCGGACGGATGCACGGGCAGTAGAAGGAGTCGAAGCTGCCATTGAAAGAGTGCATGCCTATGTCGAAGCTGGAGCGGACGCCATATTTCCGGAAGCACTGCAATCAGAAGAAGAGTTCCGACACTTTGCCCAACGAATTGATGTGCCATTGTTGGCCAATATGACCGAATTTGGGAAAACGCCATATTATACAGCAGAAGAATTTTATGACATGGGTTACCAGATGGTGATTTATCCTGTATCTTCTCTTCGTGTAGCGGCAAAAGCCTATGAGCGAGTGTTTGAACAAATCAAGAATCAGGGCACACAAAAGGAATCCTTGTCAGATATGCAAACTCGTAGCGAGTTATATGAGACAATTGCTTATCATGATTTTGAAGGCTTAGATAAAGATATCGCTAAAACGGTTTTAACTAAAGAACAATAGATAAAAGATGCTAATGGGGCTGTCCCGAAAGGGGTAATTTAGCCCGAATTGATTAAAAGTGAAGAGGCAGAAATGTTGATTTAACTACATTTCTGCCTCTTCACTTTTGCGTTATTTTGTTTAATAAGGTCTTATGAGACAGCTCCTTACTTTTTTAACAGGAGACTTTTACAAGGGTTTGCAGTTTAATTCCAAACCTTTTTTAAAAGGCAATTTTCGTAAGTGTTGTTAAAGGGGTATTTTTTTGGGTGATATGATTTTTTAGGATGCCTTTCAACTAAAAGAATGGGCTAGTGAAAATAGTCAGAAGTGAAAAGGAGAGAGTGAAAATGAGTTTAGCAAGTTATATCGGGTGTAATGTAGAGATACCACTTAGTGATGAGGATTGAGATAAATTAATTATAATTGGCAATTGTTTCTCAGATAAGTATGACCGACTAAATGTAAAGGTCCATCAATTTCCTACATCCTATGTTTATGAAGTATCAAGCAATTTGGTGATTGAGATTACGGAATATGTGAACAAAAAAATAGTGCTGAATCGAAAGAAAAGCTGATTGCACTATGTGAAATTATGGACAGCTACCTTGAAGAAGGTGATTTTTTTGAACTGTATAGTTGATGGGTGGGGAAGAAGCGGATAAGCGAGAAAATACGATAACCCTGAAAATCACTAATTTTGATATTGACCAAATTGAAATACCTGAAAAAACACTAGTAAGATTTGAGAAATAAGTTCCCCATTTCAACTCAAGTGGGTTAATTCAATAGCGGTTAAAGTCATTTTTCTAACTGGATGTGACTTTCTAAACCTCCCGCAAATGACTACTACCATATTTTATTGGCAATGAGTTTATGTATCTATATTGAATAGAATTCCTAAGTAAGTAAAGAGTAAAATAGTACAGATTCATAAGAAGTTGAAATTCTTTACATAGGGTAGTGGGGTATGGTATCTTGTTGTTGAGGAGGGATGAGGATGGATAAAGAAATAGAAGAAAAGGACCTTTTCATTGAAGATGAATGCTGTATCAATCCTTCCCAGGACCGGAAGAGTCATCACTCAGATGCAGTAAAAAAGAACTTAACGACCAGGTTAAATCGGATTGAAGGTCAAATCCGTGGTATTAAAGGTCTTATAGAAAAAGATACGTATTGTGATGATGTTATCACCCAAATTGCCGCGACTCAAAGCGCCATGAATAGTGTGGCCAAGATCTTATTGGAAGGTCATATGAGAAATTGTGTCGTGAATAGGTTGAACGATGGAGATACTGAAGTCATAGATGAAGTGCTGATCACGATACAAAAATTAATGAAAAAATAAAGGAGAAGTGAATGGAATGGAAAAAGTAACATTAAACGTAAGCGGTATGTCTTGTGGACATTGTGTGAATGCAGTGGAAAGTAATGTAGGTAAGCTTACTGGCGTAGAAAACGTAAAAGTCTTTCTTGAATCTGGAAAAGTAGAAGTTGCTTTTGAAAAGGAAAAGGTTACTCTTGAAGAAATTAAAGAAACAATCGATGATCAAGGATACGATGTCGAATAAATTGTAAGGGTGCTTTTATCGAGCACTTCTTTTTTGTGAATTATTATACCCCATGGTGGTATAGGAAAGAAGGGGAGGATATGAGTATAAAGGAAACCAGCATGCAAGTGTCTGGAATGACGTGTGCGGCCTGTGCGAACCGGATTGAAAAAGGGTTAAACAAAATGGATGGCGTTGAGGAAGCTACCGTCAATCTAGCCCTTGAAAAATCAACAATTAAATATGACGCTGAAAAGGTAAGAGTCCAGGATTTGGAGAGCAAAATACAAGACTTGGGATATGACGTGGTCAAGGAGAAAAAAGAAATCACCATCACCGGTATGACATGTGCGGCCTGTAGCAATAGAATAGAAAAAGGACTTAATAAGATGGAAGGCGTTTCCGCGGCTACTGTGAATCTTGCGCTTGAAAATGCGACCATTGAATTTAACCCTTCTCAGACTTCTACTCGGGAAATCATCCAGCGAGTCGAGAAGCTTGGATATGGGGCGTTAATCAAGGAGAATGAGCAGGAAGCGGTGGATTATCGCCAGAAAGAAATAAAAAAGCAAAAGAGGAAATTCATTATTTCGCTCATTCTATCATTGCCATTGTTATGGACGATGGTCGGGCATTTTAGCTTCACTTCGTTCATATATATGCCAGATTTCTTGATGAATCCCTGGGTGCAAATGGCTTTCGCTACACCCGTACAATTCATAATCGGTGGACAATTTTATGTAGGTGCATATAAGGCACTGAAGAATAAAAGTGCGAATATGGATGTTTTGGTCGCAATGGGGACATCTGCTGCGTATTTTTACAGTGTATACCAAGCAACCCTTTCTATTGGTGCACATCATCATACGGCACAGTTATACTTCGAAACAAGTTCGATACTGATCACACTCATCCTCCTAGGCAAGCTTTTTGAAGCCAGGGCCAAAGGGCGTTCTTCGGAAGCCATTAAAAAGCTGATGGGGCTTCAGGCCAAAACGGCATTGGTGCTAAGGAATGGAGTCGAACAAACGATATCTCTTGAAGAAGTCATCGTGGGAGACATGGTCCTGGTTAAACCCGGTGAAAAAATTCCGGTGGATGGAGAAGTAATCGAAGGCAATTCCGCTGTCGATGAATCCATGTTAACAGGAGAAAGCATTCCAGTTGATAAAAGTATCGGGGACACGGTGATCGGTTCCACATTGAATAAAAATGGTTTCTTAAAAATGAAAGCTGTCAAGATCGGAAAAGATACGGCTCTTTCGCAAATCATTAAGGTGGTGGAAGCTGCTCAAGGCTCGAAAGCGCCGATCCAAAGGCTGGCAGACAAAATTTCCGGCGTATTCGTACCGATTGTTGTTGGCCTAGCAATTTTAACTTTCCTCGTAAGGATAATCTGGGTGAATCCGGGTGAATTTACGCCAGCTTTTGAAACGATGATTGCAGTATTGGTCATTGCTTGTCCGTGTGCCTTAGGTTTGGCTACACCAACTTCAATCATGGCTGGTTCTGGACGCGCAGCAGAGTTCGGAATTTTATTCAAGGGTGGCGAGCACCTGGAAACGACTCACCACATCGATACGGTTATTTTAGATAAAACGGGGACCGTCACAAACGGGACACCCGTATTGACGGATGTCATCATTGATAATGGAATGAATGAAAAACAGTTTTTGTCTCTGATCGGAGCTGCAGAAAAGCAATCTGAACATCCTCTTGCGGAGTCCATTGTGAAAGGCATACAAGAAAAGGAAATTCCACTTGGGGATGTTCAGGAGTTTGAGGCTATACCAGGTTTTGGTGTGAAAGCGGTCGTGGACCAAAAGGTGTTATTGGTGGGAACCCGTAAATTGATGAAACAAAACCAAGTGGATGTTACTAAAGCGTTAGCTTTGATGGAAGACCTTGAAGGGCAAGGGAAAACATCGATGCTTGCTAGTATTGATGGAGAATATGCAGGTCTTATAGCAGTGGCTGATACGATTAAATTAACATCTCAAAGAGCCATAAATCGGTTAAAAGCGATGGACATTCAGGTCATCATGATAACGGGGGATAATCAAAGGACGGCTAAAGCGATAGGAAACCAAGTCGGGATTGATCAAGTGATTGCGGAGGTGTTGCCAGAAGGGAAAGCGGAAGAAGTGAAAAAACTCCAGGCGTCCGGAAGAAAGGTCGCAATGGTCGGGGACGGAATCAATGATGCACCGGCACTCGCTCTCGCTGATATCGGAATGGCTATCGGGACGGGAACGGATGTCGCCATGGAAGCCTCGGATATAACGCTTATACGGGGTGATTTAAATAGCATTGCGGATGCCATCCTCATGAGCAGAAAAACGATGCGGAACATCAGGCAAAATCTATTTTGGGCTTTTGCTTATAATGTGGTTGGGATACCGATAGCGGCTTTTGGTTTTCTTGCACCGTGGCTTGCAGGTGCTGCGATGGCCTTTAGTTCTGTATCTGTTGTACTTAATGCCCTTCGTCTCCAACGGGTGAAGCTTTGATTTTTGGTATTGATCGGTAAGTCTTTTTTTCAAAAAGGTCAGAAATGTTGTTCGTCAACGTTTCTGCCTTTTTTAGGTTTATTGTTTTGTAAACATGTTATTTGGAACTTTCTAAGTGTTTTTCCAAATCTTTATCAACAATAAAAACTTCGATTCTTTCACCTGTTTTGGTACTAATATCACTATGGGAAGAAAGCACCTTACAGCTTGTTAGTTCTTCGACTATTTTTTCATATTGCTCACTGTACATTTCACGTAGAAGAGAGCGCATTTTCTTTACAAGCTTCTTTCCAGAATCCTGACTGACAAGATGTTTTTCTTCGATAGTCAAAACTCCCTTGAAACGTGTGATGATCATGTCATTAATTATGTAGGTTTTGACTTCTTGTGGACCTCTGCCGATTAAATCACGCTGGAACTTAATGAATGCTGCACTAATTTCGGCTTCAATTTTCTTTTTTTGATTTAGCATAATGCCTCCGACTTCTCCATGGGTTATATATGGGACTTATCATAAAGCCGAATTCAAGTTTTTGTCAATGGAATTATGAGTTTATATGGTAATGTTAGAAAAAAATAGAAAAATAGAGGAAATGATGCTTTTGATTAATAAAATGGATTTAAATGGTTAAAAACGACGTTATTTCTGGTTATATGAAGTTTTTTTTAGGTTTACAAACGTTTGGTAATGAGCGTAGAATATGCTCATCAATAACAATTTGATATCGGCCAAATCTCAAGTGATTGAGAACGGAGGACCCACTATTTATGGGGTTAATTCTGCATTTTGCAGAAGGGATGTGATACTCTTTCGCCATCCTACCCGTCAGCTAACTTCGTCGGCTAAAGCGAAGGAGGTCATAAGACCACCTTAATTCAGGAGGCTTTTTTGTTGTATGTATAGCAAAATAGCAACCTGTCATTTTAGTAGGTCTTTTTATTATGCCTATATTTATGAAAAGGTTTCTTGGAAGACAGATCGCAAAGAGAGCTTTAAAGCTTGCTGGGCGATAAGTAGACCAATGAGTATTTTTTCTCCACTGATTATGTTTGTTTTTGCATGTCTTTCTTGTTTTGGCGTGAATTTTTTCAATCCCGAAACTTTGATGGATATACAATGGCGAACTTTAGGAGAAAGAGTATACATTGGTCTATTTTTTATGTTTTTAATTGGTGGCACTGCACGGATGAGCACGGCGGGGAGTTGGATATTGAAAATTGGGGTGAAAGAAAGTGAGTGCAGTTTTTGTGGTCGGCAAGGGGAAATTATTTGAATCAGTAAAGGATAGCATCAATGAAAGTCATACGGATACACGTAATCTACAAATCTTTGATTATGAGTTAGGAAATTCTAAGAACATTTTTTTGAAATTACCGTTTAAGCAATTAGAACCAAATCACTTTATCTACCTATTTCCTAATTCTCTATTTGATGGGATAAAACTACTTGCACTGTTTTCGGTGTACGAATCAATCCATTTATTTATTGTCACGAGTTGCTACGGATATTCCAAGGAGTACAAAAGAATGGGTGCTGATTGTGTAATCTGTAGTAAACCAGGCACATCTAGCTTTAACTGGCTTTTAACTAGTTAGACTGTCCTACTTGTTAGTGAAGGAGGTGGATCGAAGGTTTCTTCAAAACAAAGGTAAGGTGGGGTTTTTGAATGGAATTTGTAACGATTTTACTTATGTCGGCACCCTTTTTTCTTTTCAGTGGATTTATTCATTTTTGTAACAAAGTTATAACGAAAAAAGGAGAGTAGTATATGTTGTTTCTTATTGCAGGGGCGGTAACCGTGTATTTAATTCATGCTTTACTATACCCGGAAAAATATTAATAGAACGTTAACGGAGGAAATGTAAATGGATTTTTTACAAATCAGTGTGGTGTTGCTTTTTGTAATTTTACTAGCAATACCAATGGCTAAATACTTAACAACGGTATTTTCCCTTGAAACTACAAGGCATGATCGGGTGTTTGGGTGGGTAGAAAGAGGCGTTTATAAACTATCTGGAATCAAGACAAATGATATGAATTGGAAGCAATATGCACAGGCATTGCTCTTGAGTAACTTAGTCATGTTTATTATCTCATATGTGATCTTACGTTTTCAGGGACTATTGCCAGGGAATCCAAGCGAGATCGCTAACATGGATTCTTTACTGGCCTTCAATACGGCAGCAAGTTTTCTTACGAATACCAATTTACAGCATTATAGTGGAGAATCCGGTCTATCGTACTTATCACAAATGGTTGTCATCATCTTCTTGATGTTCACGACACCTGCTACTGGTCTTGCCCTATGCATCGCTTTTTTTAGGGGCTTGACCGGCCAGAGGAGTTTAGGAAACTTCTACGTGGATTTAATTCGATCCATCATTCGGGTGCTTTTGCCACTCTCTGTTTTGGTCAGTTTGATTCTTGTTTCGCAAGGAGTACCACAAACCCTTGATCCTACAGCCGTTGTTACTACTTTAGAAGGAGCGACTCAAAATATAGCAAGGGGACCTGTCGCCGCATTGGAGTCTATCAAACATATAGGGACTAACGGTGGTGGATTCTTTGGTGCCAATTCGGCGCATCCATTTGAGAACCCTAATGCCTTTACGAATGTTTTAGAAATTTTATCGATGATCCTCATTCCTGCTGCCCTCCCATTGACATTTGGATATATGGCCAAAAGTAGAAAACAGGGTTGGATCCTTTTTTCAGCGATGGGACTTATGTTACTTGCCTTCCTTTGTGTGAATTACTTTAGTGAACAAAATGGAAATCCCCAATTGGAAGCGTTAGGCCTATCGCAAGAAAGTGGCAGCATGGAAGGTAAAGAGGTACGTTTTGGCATTGCTCAGAGTGCGCTCTTTACAACGGTTACGACAGCAGCGACCACGGGAACAGTTAATAATATGCATGATACGCTGACGCCGCTCGGGAGCATTGCGCCATTTGGCATGATGATGTTGAATTGCGTATTTGGCGGTGATGGTGTAGGTACGGTAAATATTCTCATGTATTCAATTCTGGCTGTATTCATTGCGGGGCTCATGGTCGGACGTACACCTGAGTTTTTAGGTAAGAAAATTGAAGGAATGGAAATGAAATTAATAGCCATGGCAATTCTTTTGCATCCAATAATCATCTTGGTGCCTTCTGCTCTTGCATTAACAACACAAATGGGGACAGAGGCCATTTCTAATCCAGGTTTTCATGGGATTTCACAAATTATCTACGAGTTTACTTCATCTGCCGCGAATAACGGATCCGGGTTTGAAGGATTAGGAGATAATACACCTTTTTGGAATATTTCCACTGGGTTAGTCATGTTATTTGGCCGTTATTTCTCCATGATTGCCATGATTGCCGTTGGTGGATCATTACTTGCCAAAAAACGTGTCCCAGAAACGATGGGGACATTTAAAACAGATAATAGTACATTTCTTGTCATTCTGTTAAGTACAGTTTTAATTATTGGAGCTTTGACTTTCTTCCCAGTTCTTGCCCTGGGCCCTATCGCAGAATGGTTAACATTTAGATAAATGATGAAAAGGAGTATTACCGATGAATACGAAGCATAATGGAAAAGTAAATAATAATGATATGATTTTTGAAGCGATGAAAGATGCTTTCAAAAAATTAAATCCCAGAACCATGGCCCGAAATCCTGTTATGTTTGTCGTGGAAATTGGGTTTGTCTTGACTCTTTTTCTCACCATATTTCCTCATTTATTTGGGGGGATACCGGATAGGGGATATACCAGTGCGGTGACGGTTATTTTGTTCCTGACGATCCTTTTTGCCAATTTCGCTGAAGCGTTGGCTGAAGGTCGGGGAAAAGCACAAGCAGATAGTTTAAAAAAGACAAAGCAAGATACGAAAGCAAAGGTAATTCAAAAAGATGGATCGATAAAGATTGTCGATGCCACAGAGCTGCGTAAAGGTGACACAGTTTTAGTAGAAGCCAACGATTTAATTCCTAGTGACGGTGATGTCATTGAAGGAGTGGCTGCTGTTGATGAATCAGCCATCACTGGTGAATCCGCAAATGTCATAAAAGAACCAGGCGGGGACTTTAGTTCGGTTACAGGCGGAACTAAAGTGATCAGTGATTATATAAAAATTAGAGTGAGCAGTGATCCCGGGGAGTCATTTCTGGATCGAATGATTAACTTGGTGGAAGGGGCTAAACGGCAAAAAACGCCTAATGAGATTGCCCTTAGCACACTACTTGTGAGTTTGACACTCGTTTTTTTACTTGTTTGCGTAACACTTGTCCCCATTGCTTCGTATATAAAAGTGACATTGCCAATCGCCACTTTGGTTGCATTGCTGGTTTGTTTGATTCCAACGACGATAGGGGGTCTTCTTTCAGCTATAGGAATCGCCGGAATGGACAGAGTGACACAATTCAATGTGATTGCTAAATCTGGAAAATCCGTTGAGGCAGCTGGAGATATCAATACTATCATCCTTGATAAAACAGGCACGATCACACACGGTAACCGGATGGCTTTTGCCTTGCTGCCAGTGCAAGGTGTCAGTCAGAAGGAACTTAATACGTTCGCAGTTTATTCATCCCTTCACGATGAAACCCCAGAAGGACGTTCTGTTGTCGAATTTGTCAAAAAATCGGGGTTGCTTGAAAAAGAATTAGAAAAAGGCGAGTCGGAAGGCATTGATTTTACCGCAGAAACCAGGATGAGCGGGACGGATTTTTCTGATGGGAGGATTGTCAGAAAAGGTGCGGTGGATTCAATAAAGAAGTATATAAAGCAACAGGGAGGAAAGATTCCCAAAGATTTGCAAGATATTAGTGATGAAGTAGCAAGCCAAGGGGGTACACCACTCGTTGTCGCAGAAGGAACTCGGGTATTGGGTGTCATTTATTTAAAGGATACGGTAAAAGCGGGTATGAAAGAAAGATTTGATGAATTGAGGAAAATGGGCATCAAAACCGTCATGTGTACAGGCGATAACCCCTTAACGGCGGCAACAATTGCCAAAGAAGCCGGGGTCGATGATTTCATTGCTGAAGCCAAGCCCGAAGATAAAATTGCCGTGATTAAGCGTGAACAGGCGGAAGGAAAACTTGTTGCGATGACAGGGGATGGAACGAACGACGCCCCTGCTTTGGCACAGGCAGATGTTGGTTTAGCGATGAATACAGGAACTAATGCAGCCAAAGAAGCCGCCAATATGGTGGATTTGGATTCAGATCCTACTAAAATCATTGAGGTGGTGGCAATAGGAAAACAGTTACTCATGACACGCGGAGCATTAACAACGTTCAGTATTGCAAATGATGTAGCTAAATATTTTGCGATCATACCAGCTATGTTCATGTTAGCTATTCCTCAAATGAAAGCTTTAAATATTATGGGATTGGCCACACCTCAAAGTGCGATATTATCTGCCTTGATATTCAATGCCATCATCATCCCGCTCTTGATCCCGTTAGCGATGAAGGGGGTAAAGTATGTTCCAATGAGTGCTACAAGGCTGTTAACGAAGAATCTATTTCTTTATGGATTGGGCGGGGTGATCGTCCCTTTCATTGGCATCAAGTGTATAGACGTAATTCTTGTACTGTTCGGATTAGCTTAAATCAAATATAAGGGTGAGAATAGATATGTTGAAAAATATACGTATTGTATTGGTTTTATTGTTTATATGTGGAATGGCCTATCCGTTACTCATAACGGGTCTTTCACAAGTATTGATGCCTGCCCAAGCAGAGGGTAGCTTAATTAAAAATGAAAAAGGGCAATTTATCGGCTCGGAGTTAATCGGTCAATCTTTTGAAGGCGCTGGATATTTTCATGGGCGTATTTCTTCCATAAACTATGACGCCGCAGGCTCAGGGTCGCTAAACTATTCACCGTCCAATGAAGAAATGATAAAACGAACGGAAGAAGAAATGGCTACATTCCTTAAAGAGAATCCTACCATAAAAAAAGAGGAAATACCTTCTGACTTAATGACAAACTCGGGTTCGGGTCTTGATCCAAATATCTCTCCGAAAGGAGCACTCGTTCAGGTCCCTCGTATTGCAAGAGAAAGGGGAATACCTGAAAAGACTGTATATAACCTTGTTGAAGAACAGACGGAAAATCGTTCAAATGGAATTTTTGGCGAATCCCATATTAATGTTTTGAAGCTGAATATTACTTTGGATGAATTGAAATAAGCGAGAGTGGGAAGTGCTTTTCACTTCCCTATTAATCTAGAAAGAAATCTGGAGGGGGTTTTTTGAGAGAACAATTCAGAAGGAAAACGCCAGATGAAATTCTACAGTCCATTTCTGACATCAAAAAAGGCCGCTTGAAGATTATTCTGGGGTCTGTTAGCGGTTCAGGGAAAACCTATCATTTGCTACTTGAAGGACATGAGTTGAAAAAGCGTGGTATTGATGTTGTAGTCGGGATCATTAGTGATTCTAATAACAAGATCACGATGGAACAAGTGGATTGCCTAGAAGTAATCCCCACCATTGAGTGGGAGCAAAATGGATTTATAAGGAAAGACTTAAATATGGAACAAATCCACAAAAGGAACCCCGAAGTGATATTAGTCGATCAGTTAGCACACAAAAACCGACCAGCTGCTAAAAATCCAACTAGATTAGAAGATGTCATGGAGTTAATCAGAAATGAAATAAGTGTCATCACAACAATAAATATATATGAATTGAAAGGGGTGAAGGAAGTTGCGGAACATCTTCTGAATCTCCCCCTCCATGTAAGTGAGGTCTTACCCGAAAATACGTTGACGCAAGCTGATGAAGTACGACTTTTGGATGTTACGCCTGAAGCAATCCTCAAACGTTTCCAAGAAGGAAAAATTGTGGAAACACAGGCACGAACAGATATCGATGTGAAACTCTTTAAAAGAGATAACTTAGCAGTCCTAAGGGAACTATCACTCAGGTTTTTAGCTGGGGAAGTAGAAGAGGATCTCACCGAACATAGAGAACAGGAAGGGTTAATGGGACCAACAGGCGCTTCTGAACGGATTTTGGTCTGTGTACAATATCATTGGAACGGCTCCATCTTAATACGGAGAGGAGATCAAATAGCCAAACGGTTAGGTGGGGAATTAGTTGTTGTCAGCTTTATTCCAAGTGATAAAAACCTGTCTAAAGAAGAATCGTTATTTAAAAGTTCCATACAAAAACTCACGGAAAAACTAGAGGGGAAGTTCGAAGAAAGAATCATAAGCGGCAGCGAAATCGCTAAAGAGATCGTTGATTATGCAATGAAGCATTATATAACCCGGATCATCCTGGGGCAATCAAAAAGGACGAGATGGGAAGAAATAATCCATGGCTCAATAGTCAATAAAATATTGAGCCAAACTAAAAACATTGATATTTGCGTGGTAGCGGACCGCGCAAAAGGAGGAGGAGAAAGGGTATTACCTGCGGTTCAATCAAAGAAAAAGAAAAAGAGAAAGAATCCTTATCGAAGACTTTCACCTGAAGAAATGAAAGAAAAAATACAAGGAGTTAAAAGAGGGACATTGAAGGTGTATATTGGTTCTGCGCCAGGCGTAGGAAAAACGTACACTATGCTGAGGGAAGCCAACCAGTTAAAGAAAAATGAAATTGATATTGTTATTGGATTATTAGAGACACATGGTCGTAAAGAAACAGCTTCCCAAGTTGACACGTTAGAAATGATACCCCGGAAACAGGTTCCATATAAGAACGTCGTGCTGGAGGAAATGGATCTTGACGCCATCATCACCCGCAATCCTGAAGTTGTGCTTGTAGATGAATTGGCTCATACCAATGTGCCGGGAAGTAAAAATCAAAAACGTTATCAAGATGTGATGAGCATCCTGGAGGCTGGGATATCCGTTATTTCTACCATGAATATTCAACATGTAGAAAGCTTGAATGATAGTGTAGAGCAAATTACAGGAGTTCGCGTACGAGAAACTGTTCCGGACAGAATCCTCCAGTTAGCGGATGAGCTTGAATTAATTGACGTCTCCCCAAAGGCGCTTAGACAGCGAATGCAAGAGGGGAACATATATAGCATGGATATGGTCGAGCAGTCCTTGAACAACTTTTTTAAGACTCGTAATCTCATTGCATTGAGAGAACTTGCACTACGTGAACTGGCAGATGATGTGGATGACAGATTGGAATCATTCAAGCGAAAAGAAGGAGTGAGGGGACCGTGGAGAAAAGAGGAAGTCATCTTTGTTTGCGTCAACCTTAAACCAGAAACCGAGCGCTTAATTAGGAGGGGCTTCCGAATTGCCTATCGACTCAAAGCGAAGTGGTATGTAGTCTATGTTAAAGACCAACGTTCACTAACTAATGAAAAGCAGCTGATATTGGATAAAATCAGAAGCCTTACGAAACGATTAGGTGGCCAATTCGAAATGTATTCAACAACCAACAGGCGATCGGTGGTAAGTGAAATCACTAAACAATTACAAGACAAAAAAGCCACCCAAATCATCATTGGCCATTCAGCAAAAGAAAGATGGCAAGAAATCATACAAGGATCGATCGTGGCCCAACTTTTACGAGAGGCGAGGCACCTTGATATTTTAATTGTGGCGGATTGAAAGAATATATTCATAATGATATAGATTAAAAGGGGGTTAACGGAAACCGGATCATTCAAAATGAAAGGTGTGTTTTCCAAAGCACAGAGTATCATGTTTTTATTCAAAAACCTCTCCAATTTATTTATTATGTCAGTCCATATTGAGCTATAGGTAAGGTTTATAGAATTTCATATGTATATAAATTAATTTCAATAAGCGTATGCAAATCAACGTTTATTGAAATTTTTGCATTTTTAAGAAGTATTCAAGGAATTTAGTAATAATATAAAGACCAATGAAGGTATCTCTTGCAAGCTGTGCCATATTTGATAATTGTTGTTCTAAGACTATAACAATATAAGGGAAGGGGATACTATATTATCTTTCTACAGCGGTTCTGTAATAACCTATTACTCTATGGAGAATTGAAAATATCCTTGATTCTTGCGGAACTAAAGGGAAATGATTGTTCAAGAAGAAAAGTGTGTTTGGACTGTACGGTATAATGAGAAACAAATGAACGAGAGAGAATATTTTGAAAATAACTCAACAGTGGAGTAAAGCAAAGAATAATAATAATATAGAATTTGTGCATCAATTATAGTAAAATCATACAAAAATGTATAATTAATATAAGGGGGCGTTATGGATATAAAATTAAGGAAACGTATCTTAGTTGGAACTATTATTTATACCATTTTAATTTTCTATTTTCTCTATCTTGCATTTGGTCGATTAGAACATTTTTCATTATCTAGTAGAAATGGTTACACATTTATTTTCGTTCCAGAAGGAGTCCCACTTTCTTTCCCTAGACTAGATTTTGGTTGGATATACAGTTTCGGAAATATTGCTACGTTTATCCCTTATGGAATCCTGATTCCTCTGTTGTATCGTGTGAGTTTCAGGAAATTCATTTCTTTGTTTGTCTTGTCTATCCTCTTTCTCGAAACAATCCAGGCTTTAACCCATTTGGGTAGTTTTGACTTAGATGATGTGTTTGTAAATACACTAGGCGCTACAATCGGATTTATCGCATATAAAGTTGGATTTTCTTCAAAATTATCTCTTAAAAAGCTTATTGTTTCTGTCCTTTCTATTGTTGTTCTTCTAGTTGGAGTAATCGTGATCTCGGAAACGGTTGATTATGTTGTGGCAAAAAGAGAAGGTCCGATTCAAGCCTTACACGATGTGAAGGAATTGAACGGAATCATTCCTATGATTGGAAATCTTTCAAGTTTCACTGTAGCAGGGAAGAAAATAGAACCCAAGCTGAACGTGTATACCAGTAAAGATGGCAAAAGCAAATCATACACGTATAACTTGGAGAACAAGGAAGATGTAACGCTCTATGCTTATTTTGGCATTTCAGACAATGGTGATTCCAAGGGAGAACTTACGATAGAGGTAGATGGAAACCGAATAATTCAGCGAGATGAAACATGGAATAAAGAAGCAGAAAAAATAATCGTTCCACTTTTTCACATGATGAATCCTAAAACAAATATGACATATAGTAATGTAAACGAAATTTCGATTACTGTTTCTGGGAACGCGAACCTATGGGACGTTAGGTTCAGTGAACAGAAGCATTGGTGGGAGTAAAGAAAGAAAAACAAACAAGCAAACAATGAAACCATTATATCGCTAAAAGGCTGTCGAGAAGGTCTCGAGAGCTTTTTAGCGATAATCACTAAATTTAAAATAGACTCCCCTGTTCAATTCCTAAATGAATGGTCTCTCCAATTTTCGAATGAAGTTCCTCCATTACTGGTGTTGCTAGCGTTTCGATATTGAATTGTCTAGCAGCTGCTGCACCATATCCAATCAAACGGCTACCCAATGTAAAGCGGTTCGTTTGTTCATGTCTGATGACAAGGTTTAAATCCAACATGGAGTTCATAATTTTAGAAGCAGTTCCCTTATTCAATGTGAAGGCCTTGCAAATCTCCATAAGACTTACGGGAGCCTCAATATCTCTTAAAAAATCCATTATCTCGACCGCTTTATATAAAACACTGCCGTATTTCTTTTCTTCCGACACAATCAAATCCTCCTATAACTATGATTATTTATTAAATGATTGAATTTAATACTATTAATTCTTGCGTTATCCTGTCTTTTAAATAAGAAAAAGGAGTACCTCTCCATAATTCCGAATTGAGTAAGTGACTATAAACTCAGAGACTGGAGGAAACTCCTTTTATCTATTATAAGACAGAAAGCACTTTTAGTATCAATGTATAGAAAAGATTTGACGTGATATAAGCTAAAACGGTAATTATTAATTGTTTATATGAAAACAGTCTGATTTCTTGTCCTGACATGGAAAACCACATTTTGATGCGTTATGGTGAATCGTATCATTAGTAGGTGACATTCTTTAGTAACAAGGGTTTTTCTGCTTCAACTAACGGGGCAGGATAATTTTACAAGTATGACACTTACTTATAAAAAAACTTTATGTTACTATTATAATACTAATTTTACAAATTAATCCTTAAATAACTCCCTCTTATTTAAATGATTGGATTAATAATTTATTACCATTTTAACCCATTTTTGATTCTGTATGTAAATATTCGGAGATGCAACTTAAAAATTCAAAGGAGTGAAACCAATGTAAATCAATATTTCTCATCATTCGTAATTATTGAATAAGAGGGGTTGTTTACATTGAAGAATAAATCATTTAAAGTTCTACTAGCTGGTCAATCTTTAGCTAATGCTGGAGATGTTTTTTATATTGTTGCGCTTATAACAAGTGTTTACAATGTAACCCATTCTTTATTTTATGTTTCGTTGGTTCCTGCAATAAATATGCTTGGAGGATTTTTAGGTGGATTATTAGCACCACTTCTAATAGATCGGTATAAGTTAAAAACGATTTTATTTAACTCTCAATTTATTAAAACTTGTTTCTTACTTATGCTAACCCTGTACGTATCATTATTATTAACACAAGGTACAATTGTAACGATTTATATAATTATTTTCTTTATCACTTTTTTAGATAGTTTCGCTAACCCATCAAGTAGTGCATTGATACCTCAACTTGTTTCAGAAGAAAACTTATTAAAAGCAAATAGCCTAATGTCTTCTATATATCAATTCATTCAGATGGGTGGGTGGGCCGCAGGTGGTATATTAGCAGCATTCTTGCATACTAATGGGTTATTAATATTGACGTTTAGTTTGTATGTACTATCTACTTGCTTACTGGCATTTGTTAAAGTCAAAGAAAAGAAAACATCTGAAGAACCATCAGTAAAGGCAAGTAAATTGCCTTCGTTGTTTGAAGGTTGGAGAATAATTGCAGGTGATAAGAGCCTACGTGTCCTCCATTTAACGCTAATTTTTAGTTCTATAGCTGGTCCAGTATGGGTATCGTCCATTCTATACCCTTTTATAGACATAAGGCTTGGGGTAGGAACTGAGTGGTGGGGCTATATAAACACCTCTTTATTATTCGGATTATTTCTAGCCGGAATACTTGCATATAGACACTCTGATTTCATTAACAAAAATATTAGAAATGTTCTATTAATTGGAGGATGTATGGTCTTTCTAATGACTCTTTTGTTTGGACTTAATGTACATCCCGTCATTTCTCTTATACTGATTGGTATGTTTGGTCTATTCGAAGAGTTGAGGATGATTTCTATTCATACAATCATCCAAAGTTTAGTTAGGGATAAGCTTTTAGCTAAGGTTTATGCAGTTCAGAGTTCTTTAACAATGGCAACATTCGGAATATCAACTCTTATGATGGGGATACTGGGACAGCGATATAGCATAGTTGTTGTCTTTATTATTGCTTCGATAGCCTTATGTTTTTCCTTTTTTTATAGCATTACCTCCAGGAAGTATTTAACATTAACTATAGGCGCATCTAATAAAAACCTCGAAAAGCAGTTGTAAATGATTAAGACAAAAAGCCTGTATCGATGATTACTCGGTAATCAAAGTTACAGGCTGTATATTTGGATAGCTAATGATTCTTATGATTATAAATTCATGGAGCGAAATAAGGATTGTACCGAATATTGGATAAAGAATTAAGTAGAATATCATATAAGGTATTAGTAGATAACATTAGTAACAAATTCGTTAGTTATAATAGGAAAACATAAAGTTGACAGATACCTGTTGGCTTTTTTTTGTCGCATTTCGGAAGATCTAGTTTACTAATAGTGTTTTTCATTTTATCAGGACAGTTTAGTGCAATAAAATGGTAACATATTGCTGATACAAAATTAACAAAGGGGTAAATTATGAAGGTAACATTGGCAACAAATGAAGAAATTAATATGCTGCATTGAAAGTTAAAAAATTTTATGCCCACCTTTCCGAAGAGAATGGGGAAGCAAGTATATTGATAATTGCAAGAGTGTTGAAGGATAACTGAAGCCAGAGGGTTTCAATAGCTCATAGCAGGTCTGTTGCGTTCATTACTTATTCCAATGAATGGGTGTATTTATACGAATCATAGGGGGGATGATGTAATCACGCCCTCAAATCCCTTATATGACTGGGCTTTAGATTATGATGAGAGTAGAATGCTCTAACATTATGCTGACATTGAGGATTTTAACGGAGGCTTCTCACGAGTTCAGCGAACTTTTGAGAAGCTTCTTTACTTTTCAAGAATTTAAAGGGGCTTACAATCATGAATCCACAGAAAGGAAATCAAGTCTTTTATCTGAAGAGTTAGTTACACAATTAAAAATAACGATATGCATCAATTAAACTAGTTATTTTTAATAATTGTTTTTCAAGTGGACAAGCTGAAACGGTAACTAATCATTTTTTCATTGAAAATTTTATTTTCAGGGATTCTTATATGACCCAGCACAACAATAATATTAATAATATCGTTCCATTTAATTCTGAAGCATACTACAAAAACAATACATAATAAATGTGTACAAGTTCTTTGAAAAGGATGTTGAGATTGAGACATCAATTGCGGGCTTGAATCCTAATACCGCTTATTGTCTCGCTCCAGTAGACGCAATAAACTCTCTTCGGTCCCTGATCCGGGTGCCGGAACGTAGAAACACCAGTGCAGGCCTGGGTCGTTATCGACTACAGAAGCGGAATGGATTACGAACTCCATCTCCAGTGAGTCTGGAAGACGAAATAAAGCAGTTGCGACCCTCCTTTGCTTGATTTCATAGAGATCCCAGAAATGCACAAACTCTTCACTTTCCATCCTCAAACGTTCGAACCGTTCCATATACAATGGATTATCCTTATAACGGTCTAAGTTTGCTCGCACCATCGCCGTCATGTATCGGGCATACCCCTCCCATTCCACCAGTCTTTGTCGGTAATCCGTATTAAAGAACATAATGTTCATCATATTCCGTTCATTTATCGGCAGACTACCAAAATCGGCTATTATCAGTTCCGCTGCCCGGTTCCAGGCGATAACATCTGTTCCTTCGTCTGTGACGAAAGAAGGATAATGCAATTGATCAACGATCGTTTGCAAAAATCCGCTATCTGATCTTTTGCTATTTAGCACTGCACCTGCGCTCGCCGGGTCTACATTTGCCAAATCAAAGAGATGCTTTTTCTCGTCTTCATCCAACCTCAGCGCGTTACTGATATTTAGCAGTACTTCCGGCGACGGATTAACCTCTCTGCCTTGCTCCAGCCAAGTATAGTAAGTCACGCTTAAATTAGCGAGATACGAGACCTCTTCTCTTCGAAGCCCAGGGGTCCGTCTTCGTCCGGGAAGCGGCTTTATCCCCACTATTGAAGGTTGCAACCGTTCCCTGCGTGATTTAATGAATTCACCCAATGTCGATGAGGAATGATTCGTTTTCACATGTATGACCTCCCATTAATCTATGTGAGAATACAAATCGAAACTAACAAAATTAACCAAATTTTCTTATGCACGATTATTATATCTTGTTAAAGTGTCTGTAGCAACAGACATAACCTCCACCGAGAATGGATGCCTGTTAATCCCGCTAATAGTATAGATATGATGTGGTTAATAACCTCTACCGACAGTATGATTAAAGTATTACGACAGAGAAGTGATGTCGATAGGAGGTTTTGGTTCGTGAACAAGTATGCCTATGGAAACAAGCTAGCTCTAGTCACCGGTGCATCATCTGGGATCGGGAAAGCGTATGCCAAAGAACTGGCGGCACGAGGTTGTCATGTCGTTCTGGTAGCGCGCTCCAAGGATAAACTGGATGCAATGGCTAGGGAAATAAACCACCAGTATGGCGTGAAAGCATATGCTTTGGTTTGTGATTTATCCAAAGCAAATGCCCCGCGTCAACTGGCCGAACAAATTTCTGAAATGGGTTTGTCGGTCGATATTCTCATCAACAACGCAGGCGTTGGCACTTATGGCCGTTTCGAGGAATTAGATCCTGAGCGCGAGCAGGAAGAGATTATGCTGAACACGGCATCGTTAGTCGATCTTACGCATCGGTTGCTGCCTAATATGCTGAGGCGAGAGGATGGAGTCATCGTTAACGTGGCTTCGATGGCCGCGTTTATGCCATGTGCATATTCTACAGTTTACGGGGCTACCAAAGCGTTTGTATTGTCCTTCTCTGAGGCACTATGGGCGGAAACGCGCGGGCGAGGCGTCCGCGTGCTCGCACTGTGCCCAGGTGCAACCAAGACGGGGTTTTTCGATGCGGTTGGCAGTGAGGAGATGGGGGCGGGTCAAAAGCTCTCGACTCCGGAGAAGGTTGTACGGGCTGGAATTCGCGGGATTGACCAGGAACGCAGCTATATTATCGATGGCCGTAACAATTACCTTATGGCTCAAATGATCCGATTTTTTAGCAGGCAAAAGGTAGCTATGATCATGGAACGTATATCAAAGCCAAAAAGTTAGGGGAGAAGGATGCAAGACTTACGCCTTAGTTCAGTGAGAAAACGATGCAGATGATGGAACTAAAAGTTGTTGAATTCAATAATTTTTTTAAAATTATGTTTATAGTGATAATATCCATGGTATTAAATGGTAAAGGAGGTGATGGAATGAAACGTTTTTTTGTAATCGTTAGTGCCGTTTTGTTCGTCCTGGTTGGTGGATTGGTAGTGGGTTCTTCTACTGCTCAAGCAAGTGTTCCACGGTATTCTTTTCAAACAGAAGATGGAAAATGGGATGGTGAGATTTATAATCCTAACAAAGGCAGTAACATACGAATAGAACTAGTTTCTCCAATCTATTTAAAGACCTCTACTGGAAGTGAGAAATTAACTGATTATAGTAAGATAAAGGTTCGCCTCGTGAATGCTAAAACTGGAAACGCCACAGTCTATCAGAGCTTAGCAGGTGGTAAGTCGTTATTCACAGGTATGAAAACAGGTAAATTTTATGTTGACGTGAAAGATGGATACTCTTCTGGCAAAGTAACTGGAAAATTAGATATTGTTTTCATGAACTAACGCAAGCGCTAGTACCTAAAAGACTGCCAATTGGCGGTCTTTTTTTAAAAACATACAGATTCACGGAAAAAATTTTAATGAAATAGCCCATATGGAATTAAAAACAGTTTAATCCAGCATAGATCAGCTTTCTAATAGAAGAAGAATTGGGAACCAGTGCTTTTTTTTAGCGCTTGTAAGTAGTAATATTAACTCTCTTTGAACCTTGCATCATTACTTTGGAACATTTTGTATGAATGAATTTTGAAGGAAGATAAGAGTGGAATACTAACATTTTGCTAACATTGAAGATATTAAAAGGAGTTGCGCATGAGCTAATCATACTTGTGGGAAGCTTCTTTTTTTCTTGCGTAATATGGGGGTACACGTTTTTGATATTTGGTCAGTACATTCATCTACTCCGTTTTTGTAACAATAAAGACTTTAGTGTGATAATCTTGAACTAGTTGAGAATTTTTGGATTTTAGTGACCTTTAAAGCTTTGATGACATCTTCATTCGAAATATGTTTCCTTCTGGAATCTCTTATCCTTGGCGTGACTAGGTCTACAGAATAGTTTCTTTCAAAGATAAGCAATCCCTTAAACCAAAAATAGGTGGTTTTGAAATGTTGAGAATAGTGCTTCCAAGTATAGCTATGATTGCTGTAACATATGCGCTTGCCCGATTAAGTTTTGGGTTGTTTCTTCCCAATATATCTAATACGCTTGGATTAAGAGAAAGTGATGGTGGCTTTGTTGGTTCTACAGGGTACGTTTCCTATTCACTTGCTTTATTTATTTCATCGTTCATAATTAAAAAGTTAGGACAACGTAAGGTGAATAATCTAGCTGGTCTTACTGCCGTAATAGGGTTATTAGGTATAGCTACTGCAAATTCATTCGTCCATTTGGCGATAGCTGTATTTGTAGCAGGCATAGGTAGTGGATTAGCCTCTCCAGCTCTTAGTCAAATGGCAACAAACATGTTTACAAGAGAAAAGCTTGACCAGGCAAATACCTGGATAAATAGTGGGACAAGCTTTGGGATAATTTTTACGGGACCCATCGTATTATTATTCACGGAGCAATGGCGACTGTCATTTTTCTTTTTTTCATTTATCGCAGTTATAGTCCTCATTTGGAATTATTATATTATTCCATCTAATAAAGATCAAAAAGAGGACTCTTATGATAACACAAACTGGTTATCAGTAATAAAAAGAGCAAAATTCTTGATAACCGCTTCCCTGATAATAGGCATATGCTCTTCTATTTTCTGGACGTTCTCAAGAAGTTTTATAACAACAGAGTATAATATGACGACTAAAGAAAGTGTTGTATTTTGGATTGTTATGGGAGCGGCAGGTATCGTAGGAGGAGTGGCAGGAGGTTTAATACAGAGAGTTGGGTTAGGATGGTCTTATCGTTTAATTCTTTTAGTTTTGTTAGGTTCAATTGCAATGTTGAATCTTTCAGACGACGTATTCGTTTATATTTCGGCAGGGTTATTTGGTATTTCGTATATACTCATTACTGGTTTGTTTATTGTGTGGGCAACAAGAGTCTTTAAGAATTCGCCAGCAAAAGGTGTTAGTTTATCGTTTTTATCTTTAGGGATTGGTCAATCACTCGGCTCTTTCTTTGCAGGAAAAACAATAGAAATGACATCCTATCCGTTTGGGTTTACTTTGTTTGCTATTTTAGGGATCGTTGGTTTATTTGTTCCAACAGAGAGTTAAACATGGGCCGACACCTTGAAAACACTACATCTACATTTTCACTCATTTGTGAAAGTTATATATAGTATAGAGAGTTTAAAATGGATGAAGATACCAAAATGCTCTAAAATGAAAAGTAGTCTTAATAAAAGGGAGTTTTTATATATGAACCTGTCTTTACAAAATAATAAAAGTACTCAAATATTAGATGAAACTTCCGTTTTAGCTGCTTTAGAGTTGAATTTATCAATGATAGAATTTAATTTAAATAGAGAAGTGATTTGGGTAAATGAAAATTTTGCAAAGACTTTAGGATATACAGTCAATGAAATGAAAAATATGGTGCATGAACAATTTTGTACTGAAGATTTTAAGAATAGCAGTGGCTATAAAAAGTTGTGGGATAATCTTGGGAAGGGAGAAAAGTTTCAAGAAAAAATTCAGCGGGTTGGTAAAACCGGAAGTTTATTTTGGTTTGAAGCAACTTATATTCCAATCCTAAATGAAGAAGGTAAAGTAGGATATGTTCTTAAAATCGTCACCGATATCACTGAACGTGAAAATAACACAATAAAGATCATTTCTCAATTGAAAGAAATGCCCGCTGCATTAGTAAATATAGTCGTGGAAAATTCTTCTGAAAAAATACAGGCAGTTGAATCACTAAAGAAACAAACTGATTTGATAAGTGAAGTAGCCAAAAATATACGCAATATTTCCTCGCAAACGAATGTTCTAGCATTAAATGCAGCCATTGAAGCGGCACGTGTAGGAGAACAAGGTAGAGGTTTTAAGGTTGTAGCTGACGAAGTAAGAAAAATGGCTGGTAATGTGGATGATGCTATTAAACATGTAAATTCTAACGTGGAAAATATTACAAAAGAAGTTGGGAAGGTTAGCAAAATAACAGTTGACTTACAAAAAATAGTCAAAGAAACTCAGTCAACATTTAATAAGACAATTGAAGAATTCGAAGGCGTTACTAAATAAACGAGTAGAGTTAAGTGAATGAGGAATTAGCAATACTAGTCTAAGTGAGTTGCTCTTTTTTCAAACCATTCTTTTTCTTTATTTATAGAATCATGTTTCCGGAAATAAATACTGACTTAAAATGTTTAGAAGGGCTTCCATCCGTGTCGACTGATGGAAGCCCTTTTCTTACGTATTGTCAGTTGTTTGGTCATTGAGTTCATTCAATTTTGTGGGCCATTTTTGCTTTAATGCACTGATGAAAGTTTGGACGTTTCTCTTATCTTTCATAATAGGTGAATACACATAGGAAAGAGTTCGAGGAAAAGTCTCGTTTTTTAGCTGTAGTATAGACAGTGTCTTATGTTGTACATCTCTTTCGATGACACTACTGGATAAGAGAGAGAGCCCCATACCATTTTTAATGAGTGTTTCTTTGATTCCCTGATTACTGCTTATGGTAAGAAGCGACTTGACCTTCAGCCCATTTGAACGGATAAGGTGGTTAAGGTATTCACGTGTACCCGACCCCACTTCTCGGGTGACCCAGGCTTGATTTTGTAAGTCGGCAATCGTAAGCTCTTTTTTCCTGGCTAGTTCATGATTATTGGATGAAACAATAAATAATTCATCTTGCATGAAAGAGTGAACGGAAAGCTCCTTTTCATTGGTCTGGCCCTCAATCAAACCAATATCTACATTATATAACCGGACAGATTGGACAATTTCTTCCGTATTACCGATCACCACCTGAAGCACAAGTTCAGGATAGTCATTTTGCAAATCGATGAGTAAAGAAGGCAGTATATACTCACCAATTGTAAAACTGGCACCTATCTTTAATTCCCCTTTTATCGTGTTATGACGTTCTTCGATGTCTCGTCTCGTTTGTTCGTAAATGGTAATCATCTGCTTTGCTCGCTCGTATAATATCTCGCCAGTTGGGGTGATTTTTATGTATTTTGGAGACCGTAGAAGCAACTTAGTCTGGAATTCTTGTTCCAATTTTTTTATGTGTAAACTAACATTTGGTTGTGACATTAGAAGCATGTCAGCTGTTTTTGTGAAGTTTTTTACTTCCACAAGGGTTACAAATGTTTTTAATGCATCGTAATACAAGAAATCTCACCTCATTATAAGTAATACTAATAGATTTAATAATATATATATATTTTACTAATAATTTTACATCTGGTAAAGTTTAACTAGAAATATATAGAATTAGCAGGAACTGATAAACCTGTCTTTTCAAGATGGTTTGTCGATTTAAGTATTGTCATGTTTTTATAAAAGATTAATAGGAAAAGAATCTACAATGATAAATATTTGAATATTCGTTATACATAAGTGTAAAGTTATTATTCTTTTGTGAGGTGGAAATCGTTGCAACTTCAGGTAATGAACAGTCCTTTTAATCAAGAACAGTCAGATCTGCTTAATCGCCTATTGCCAACTTTGACAGAAACACAAAAAGTTTGGTTGAGCGGTTATTTGTCTGCGACCCAGTCTTTTTCAGCAGTAACAGAGGCACCATCCCAAGAACTTCTTGTTAAACAGCAAGAAAAGACCATATCAAAAGAAGTGACCATTCTCTACGGATCTCAGACAGGCAATGCCCAAAGGCTTGCTGAACAAGCGGCTAAGAAGCTTGAAGAGAAAGGATTTCAAGTAGTCACGTCATCCATGAGTGATTTCAAGCCGAATAGTTTAAAGAAGGTCAAAAACCTTCTTATCACTGTCAGTACGCATGGTGAAGGCGATCCGCCGGATAATGCTTTGACATTTCATGAATTTGTTAAAGGTAGGCGTGCGCCAAAACTGGATGATTTCCATTTTTCCGTTTTGTCGCTTGGAGATAGCTCGTATGAGTTTTTCTGCCAGACGGGGAAAGATTTCGATGAACGGTTAGAGGAGCTTGGCGGCACTAGGCTTTATCCGCGCGTTGATTGCGATTTGGATTATGATGAACCTGCAACGGAGTGGCTAGAAGGTGTTATTGCGAGCTTATGCGAGGCTGGGGAATCGGAAATTGTTACCCCTATCGAGCAATCAGTTACTGGTGAATCAGTATATTCGAGAAAAAATCCGTTTAAAGCGGAAGTGTTGGAAAATCTCAACTTGAATGGCCGTGGCTCAAATAAGGAAACTCGTCATCTTGAGTTGTCATTGGAAGGATCAGGACTGACATTCGAACCTGGTGATAGTCTTGGGGTATATCCGGAAAATGATCCTGCTGTGGTGGATCTTATTCTTGAGGAAATTCAATGGGAGCCCGAAGAAAAGGTGAGCATAAACAAACAGGGAGATGTTCTTTCGCTTAAAGAAGCACTCACATCTCATTTGGAAATTACCGTATTGACGAAATCGCTTCTTGAACAGGTTGCACAGCTTTCAGGTAATGAAAATTTAAGGGAGCTTTTATCTCCTGGAAATGAAGAAAAATTAAAAGCATACCGTCAAGGAAGGGATTTGCTAGATCTAATCCGCGATTTCGGTCAGTGGGGGGATTCGGCACAAGAGTTCGTTTCCACTCTTCGGAAAATGCCGGCCCGCCTTTATTCGATTGCAAGCTCTTTATCCGCAAATCCGGATGAAGTCCATTTGACTATAGGAGCAGTTCGATACAATGCACATGAGCGTGAACGGAACGGTGTTTGTTCTATATTATGTGCGGAACGATTAAAACCTGGTGAGAGCTTGCCGATTTACATTCAACACAATCAAAATTTTAAGCTGCCGAGTAACCCAGATACACCGATCATCATGGTTGGACCAGGAACAGGTGTTGCTCCGTTCCGCTCGTTCATGCAAGAACGTGAGGAAGCGGGCGTGCAAGGTAAATCGTGGATGTTTTTCGGGGATCAGCATTTCGTGACGGATTTCCTTTACCAGACCGAATGGCAAAAATGGCTGAAAACAGGTGTGTTAACGAAGATGGATGTTGCGTTTTCGCGTGACACCGATGAAAAAGTCTATGTGCAGAACCGGATGCTTGAACATAGTGCTGAATTATTTGGCTGGTTGCAAGAAGGCGCGGCCGTTTATATTTGCGGAGATGAGAAAAACATGGCACATGATGTTCATGAAACCCTTATTGGAATTATCGAAAAAGAAGGAAGCATGAGCCGCGAGGAAGCGGTAAGCTACCTTACCGACATGCAAAAGGAAAAACGATATCAGCGAGATGTATATTGAGTTTGGATTGAAAGGAGATAATTAATATGGTGGATCCTCTAAGATCATTATTAAAAGCACCTGACGGCCCGCCAAGTGACGTCGAGGAGATAAAAGAAAGAAGCAACTACTTGCGCGGAACGCTCATGGAAGTCATGCAAGACCGTATCAGTGCCGGAATTCCGGATGATGATAACCGTTTAATGAAACATCATGGCAGCTACTTGCAGGATGACCGGGATCTTCGTAATGAACGTCAGAAACAAAAGCTTGAACCAGCCTATCAATTCATGCTGCGAGTCCGCATGCCCGGTGGTGTGGCACAGCCAGCTCAGTGGCTTGTCATGGATGAACTTGCCCAAAAATATGGCAATGGCACGTTAAAGCTGACAACACGTGAGACGTTTCAAATGCATGGCATCTTAAAATGGAATATGAAAAAAACGATACAAGATATTCATGCGTCCATGCTCGATACGATTGCTGCATGCGGTGATGTGAACCGAAATGTCATGTGCAACTCGAATCCCTATCAATCTGACATTCATGGGGAAGTTTATGAATGGTCAAAAAGGTTGAGTGATTATCTATTGCCGCGAACAAGGGCCTATCATGAAATTTGGCTTGATGAAGAGAAGGTGGTCGGAACACCGGAAGTAGAAGAAGTGGAGCCGATGTACGGACCACTCTATTTACCACGGAAGTTCAAAATTGGTATCGCTGTTCCGCCATCGAATGACATCGATGTATATTCACAAGATTTAGGCTTCATTGCAATCGTTGAAGATAGCAAACTTGTCGGATTCAATGTAGCGATAGGCGGGGGCATGGGCATGAGCCATGGTGACACTGCGACATATCCTCAGCTTGCCAAGGTAATCGGCTTTTGTACACCAGACCAAATTCTGGATGTGGCGGAAAAGGTCATTACGATTCAGCGGGATTATGGGAACCGTTCCGTCCGAAAAAATGCACGCTTCAAGTATACGGTTGATCGACTTGGCTTGGAAAATGTAAAAGCCGAACTGGAAAACCGTCTTGGCTGGAACTTGGCTGAAGCCAAGGAATACCATTTCGATCATAATGGGGACCGCTATGGCTGGGTGAAAGGCGTGCAAGGTAAGTGGCATTATACCCTGTTTGTCCAAAGCGGCCGTATTGCCGATTTTGATGATTACAAGCTGATGACCGGCTTGCGTGAAATCGCGAAAGTCCATACAGGGGATATCCGGTTAACAGCCAATCAAAATCTGATCATTGCCAACGTCTCCAGTCAAAAAAAGAAAATAATCAATGAACTGATGGAACAATACGGTTTGACGGATGGCAAGCATTATTCAGCGCTTCGTCGCAGCTCACTTGCATGCGTCGCTCTTCCCACATGCGGATTGGCGATGGCGGAAGCTGAGCGTTATTTACCGGATTTACTTGAGAAAATCGAGAGCATTATTGATGAGAACGGTCTGCGGGACAAAGAGATTACCATCCGTATGACGGGCTGTCCTAATAGTTGTGCCAGGCCGGCCCTTGCGGAGATTGGCTTTATCGGGAAAGCGCCTGGCAAATACAATATGTATCTCGGAGCGGCCTTTGACGGCAGCCGACTCAGTAAAATGTACCGCGAAAATATTGGCGAAGAAGAAATATTAAGCGAATTGCGTGTCCTGCTTTCTAGTTATGCGAAAGAGCGGCAGGAAGGCGAGCACTTTGGAAACTTTGTCGTCCGTACAGGAGTCATAAAAGCAACAACAGACGGGATGAATTTTCACGCTTAATCTGATGAATTGAGACAGGATTTGTACCTGTCTCTTTTTTTTGGATGGTTTCTGTCCAAAATTTGGTACGGGAAACTATAATATTAGTTTGAATGATGATAACTATTTTAGTTTCAGGCTATAGTAGAAGTAAAGATTGATTTAAAGCTCCAAACTCATTGAATATAGATGTTTGCTTTTTATTGGAATCTTGTTTCAAAAAAATTATATAAGGAGTTTAACAATGGAAAAGTGGGATTTATATGATCAGCATCGTTATAAAATAAATAAACAAATAACTCGTGGAGATGAACTGACACTAGAGGAGTTTCATTTAATAGTACACGTATGTATATTTAATTCAAAAGGAGAAATGCTCATTCAGCAACGTCAGCCCTTTAAGCAAGGGTGGTCGAACCTCTGGGATATCACTTGTGGTGGTAGTGCGGTTGCAGGCGATACAAGTCAGCAGGCAGCTTCAAGAGAGTTATTCGAGGAGTTGGGGATTCAGTATAACTTTGAAAAAATACGTCCACAATTTACTATTAATTTTGAACGTGGATTCGATGATTATTATTTGATTAAATATGACCTGGATTTGAATGCATTGACGTTACAGACTGAAGAGGTCCAAGCAGCGAAATGGGCTTCTAAAGATGAAATCTTAAAGCTAATTGAACTAAAAAAATTTATACCTTATTATGAAAGTATCATTTCGTTTCTATTTGAGGGTCGACATCATTATGGCTCTATTCGTCTATAAACGGACATGTTAGGAACCAGTTTGGGAAAATTGGGAACACAACAATAAAATGGGGCTGTCCCAAAAAGGGTAGTTAAGCCTATATTGAATAAATAAAGAGAGGCAGAAATGTTGTTAAATCAACATTTCTGCCTTTTCAATTTTGCGTTATTTTACTCGAAGAAGGACTTATGAGACAGCCCCGTTTTTCTTTAAAACAAGTTTTTCAAAGATGTTCAAAGGAAATTGCACAAGTTCACACTTTTAAAATCTTTCATACTAGCCGATTCCATAATGTTATAATCAACTTTTAGATAGCCTAGTTTTTAAAAATATATTCGAGTGAAAAGCTTACATCGAGTGGAATAACACATTTAAATGAATTATGGTATAAATGTATACAATTATAGTAAATACAGAGAAGAGGGGTACCATGGATCTTTCCTCAATGGATAGGTTATACAGCAGACAAATGGGGAAGAAAAATAACTTTAAGTTATCTAGGCCTAGTTGCGGCCATTGGTGGTATCGCCCTTTATTTTACATGGTCTAGTTTAATTAACTCATTATGGATTTTAGTGCCTATTTTCTTTTTATACTTTGGTTCAAATGGAGCCTCTGTTTTTGGTTCATTATTTAGTGAAATCTTCCCCACAGACGTGCGGGCTACAGGGATTTCATGGGCTCTCCAAATTGGACGCGGGCTTTCAGCAATTCCTCCTCTAATCACAGTAGCAGTATTTCCTGTGTATGGGTATGAACCAATTATCTTAGGCGGAGCCGGTTTATTCTTCTTATTGGCAATTTGGGCTTGGGTATTTCCAGAAACCAAAAATCGTCGTTTGGATTATCTTGATGACGAACCCCTAAAGGTTGAAGAATTTAGTGAAAACCCGGAACTTCAACCTAATAAGACATCATTGACTTAATTTAATTTCTTAAGAAAAATCTTTATTTTGGCATTTTCATTTTATGAGTAGAATAATCGAATATATATAAGAAAAGTGAATATAATGTATAAAGTTTATAGAATAATACGCTAAACGGATAACAAAATATAAGTACCAATTTGGTATGTGACTAGGCGAATCCTCACAAATGTTGACAGCAGGCTGTCAATGATTTGTGAGGATTTTTTGTTTTTACTTTAAAGGAATGGGAGAGATTGCATGTCAAAAACAAGAAGAATGGGTAACATATTTGCACGAGATGGAAAGTCTATCACACTGGCGCTTGATGGGCATTACTTCTCGACGAATACCACCGGGATCGATAACACGATTGGTGAATTGCCAAAGATGATTGAAAGTGGCCTTGATGCAGTACTAGTCACTTATGGCCTGGCAAAGACATACGCCGATTCCTTTGCAGGCGTAGGGATGCTAATCCGTGCAGATTTATCGACAGGAGTATTTGATTCGAGTGTGCCGAATACAATGGGGTTAATAACCGTTGAGGATGCACTCAAGATGGGGGCAGATGGAATCATATCTATGACGTTTCCGGGCGCCCCTAACGAAGCAACTTCCCATCAAATTGCATGGGAATTAGCCCGTGAAGCTGATTATTGGAACTTACCATTTATGTGTGAGTCGCTGCCCTTTGGCTATGCGGTTACGAATGAGGAATCCAGTAAGCCGAAAGTGATTGCTGCGGGTGCGCGACTTGGGACAGAGCTGGGTGCAGATATTATCAAGACCCGTTTTACAGGGGATGCAGGGGATGCTGAAATCGTAAAAAGGGCGCAGCGACCCGTGCTGGCCTTGGGTGGACCAAAAACTGACCACATACTCGATTATTTTATGTTCGTCAAACACTGTATGGACGTTGGTGCAAAGGGGGTAGCCGTTGGACGCAATATTACGCAAGATAGGCATCCTGCTGGTATTGTAGCTGCATTAAATGTAATCGTCCACCGGAACGGGACAGCTGAGGAAGCCTATAAAATGTATCAGGCATACTAACCCTTTAATTATTGAAGGTGGAAGTACATGGATTGAAACATTTGTTGAATGGTTTCCCGGTACGGTTTGCAAATGACAGTCATCGGTCCTGGTTGGCCAGTAGTGGAAGCAATCTGTTTTGCCCATCTCGGATAATACTGGCTCCTTCGGCCCTAATAAATAAGCAAGACTATTGAACTCGCTAACTTAGTTGATGAATTGACTCCACTTAAATGGTTGGTTACTGAATTGTGTCATTTTTGCTTAAGGGGGGAAAGGTAATGGAGAAGTATTTGCTGGGTATTGATAATGGTGGCACAGTTACGAAAGCAGCTCTTTACACACTGACTGGAAAAGAAGTCGAGATTGCCTCGAAGAAGACAGAAATGATCATGCCAAAGCCATTTCATACGGAACGGGACATCGATGAGCTTTGGGGAGCCAACGTTACGGTAATCAAAGAAGTATTGAGGACTTCGAAGATAGATGCAGGACAAATTGTTGGTATATCTATTACTGGTCACGGAAACGGTCTTTATCTAGCGATGAAAGATGGAGGGTCTCCATATAACGGGATTATCTCTACTGATAACCGAGCAAAGAAGTATATAGATGAATGGTATGCAGATCCACGTTTCGAGACTGAAGTGCTTCCAAAGACGATGCAATCCGTTTGGGCAGGTCAGCCAGTCGCATTGTTGGCTTGGTTGCAAGACCATGATCAAGCTGTAATCAATCAGGCAGATTATATATTCATGGTTAAGGACTTCATACGTTTTAAGTTGACGGGAAAAGCTTACTTGGAATTGACAGATATTTCAGGAACGAGCTTATTGAATGTGAGGGATCAATGTTTTGATGAGGAATTGCTCGATTTCTTCGGATTACGGAACATCATGCAGAAGCTTCCCCCACTTAAACAATCGACAGACATATGCGGCTACATCACTAAAGAAGCTGCGGAAGCAACTGGGCTAAGGGAAGGGACCCCGGTTGCCGGAGGGATTTTCGATATTGCCGCTTCAGCCATCGCCTCGGGACTAGTGGAAGAAAATAAGCTATGCATCGTCGCTGGAACATGGAGCATCAATGAATACATCACGAAAAAACCAGTCATCGACAAAGATTTATTCATGACGTCAATCTATTGTTTGCCTGATTACTGGCTCACTACGGAAGCTAGCCCAACATCAGCGAGCAATCTTGAATGGTTTATTGATAAGTTCATGGTCGGGGAGAAGCTTGAATATGAGAAGCAAGGTAGGTCGGTGTATGATCTTTGCAATGAATTGGTGGCTTCCACTGCCCCGGAGGATAGTAATTTGCTCTTTTTTCCTTTCCTGTTCGGGTCAAACTCGGTCCCGAATGCGACCTCTTGTTTTATCGGCATGAATAGTTGGCATAAGCAGGAGCATTTCGTCAGAGCGGTCTACGAAGGTATCGTGTTCAGCCATATGTACCATATCGAGCGACTGCTTAAGTATGCTGATAAACCAGACACCTCACGAATTGCCGGTGGAGTAACCAAATCAGACGTATGGCTTCAGATGTTTGCGGATTCCTTGCAAATCCCGCTTGAAATCGTCGAAGTGAAAGAACATGGTACGCTCGGTACTGCAATGTGTGCCGCTGTAATGGAGGGACACTATGAATCTATTAAAGAAGCAGCCGTCAAAATGGTGAATGTGAATCGCATTATTCAACCGAATCCGGATAAAGCAAAAGTGTATGCCGAGAAGTATAATCGCTATAAAGAAACACTTAATTATATGGATAAAATATGGAAGGTAGGGATATGACACTATGGATTTAGGTATTCAAGGAAAAACAGCAATCATCACGGGAGGTTCCCGGGGAGTGGGCCGCGAAATTGCCCTCTCTTTAGCGCGTGAAGGTGCCAACGTCGTCTTAACATACCAAGGCAATAAAGAAAAAGCACAAGAAGTGATTGAGGAGGTTAAGACGCTTGGATGTGAAGCTGTCTCCTTTCAAGTGAACTTGGCGGAAGCCGATGCAGCTGTTGAGTTGATCCATAAGAGCATCAAGCAATTCGGTGAGGTAGACTTGCTCATTAATAATGCCGGTGTATGGCCAACGAGCTTTGTGAAGGATATGTCCTTGACGGAGTGGAATGAAACGCTCGAGATCAATTTGACCAGTGTCTTTCTAACATGTAAAACATTTGCCAATCACTGCCTTGAACGCAAAAAAACAGGGAAAATCTTGAATATCACGTCGCAGGCTGCGTTTCATGGATCGACTACCGGGCACGCCCATTATGCGGCAAGCAAGGCTGGGATGGTTGGATTCACAATATCACTTGCCCGTGAACTAGCGAAGAATAACATCAATGTAAATAACCTTGCGTTAGGCATTGTAGAGACCGACATGATCAGAGAATCACTTGAAAAGAATGAAGACTATTATGTAAATCGCATTCCGCTTGGTCGAGTAGCTACAGCAAAAGAAATCGCCGATATTGCTAGCTTCCTAGTCTCCGAAAAGGCAAATTACATCACGGGCGCAACTCTAGACGCCACAGGCGGGATGTTAATGCGTTAAAAAGTATAGAAAAATTACGGAAAAGGAGTGTCCAATAATGAAATGCTTAGCCATCGCTGATTTATTCATTCCAAAAGGCATGATGGAACAGGGCTTGATAAAACTAGCTGATGCCGGAATAGACGTTACTGTTCGGGAGTGGAAACATGAGAATTTGGAGCAGCTGCAAAAAGACAATTTGAGGATAGAGAACGGGGGGAGTGAGGTCATCGAGTTACCGGAAACTTTGCTCGAGGGCATAGAGAAATTCGATATCATCATTACACAATTTGCCCCTATTAATGAGAATTTAATCCATGCTGCTAGTAACTTGAAGGTAATCGGTGTCCTCCGTGGTGGGACTGAAAACGTAAACGTGACTCTGGCGAAAGGTAGAAACATTAAAATCATCAATACACCAGGACGGAACGCCCGTAGTGTCGCTGAATTTACAGTCGGCTTGTTGCTATCAGAATTACGGAATATTGCCCGTTCCCACTCCGCTTTAAAACAAGGGATATGGAGAAAGGATTTTCCTAACGATGCCTACGTTCCGGAACTCGATGAAAGGACAGTCGGTATAATCGGTTTCGGTAACATCGGACAACTCGTAGGACGTTTCTTAAGCGGATTTGATGCACGCATCATATTCCACGACCCGTATTATAAAGGCCATACCGACTTCGAACAAGTTGACCTCGATACGTTACTTATTCAGTCGGATGTCGTTTTAATGCATGGACGGCTGACGGAAGAAACAAAAAATATGATTCGTTTTGAACATTTTCAAAAAATGAAGGAAACGGCTATCATCGTCAATACAGCGAGGTCAGGCCTGATTAAGGAAGACGACCTGATTAAAGCGTTGCAAAATAAAGAAATTTCCGGAGCGGCCATCGATACCTTTGATCATGAGCCATTGGGTAACGATAGTCCATTCCTGCAGTTGGACAATGTGACCATCACCTCACACATGGCCGGAAGTACAAGTGATGCCTTCCGGAACACGCCGAAGAAATTGGCGGAACGGCTGTTGGAGTATACTGAGAGCCTTCATATATAAAAATGCCCCGGCAAGTCGCCGGGGGTTTATGTCTGGGGAAATGAGGGTTGAGCAGGGTAATTTAGTGAAAATAAATGGTAGAATATGGTTTCTTTAGATGCAAAAAATCCAAAATTTGAAAAGAATCGAAACGTTTATTGTTTTTGTAAAATGTGCCATGCATATAGCAACTACTTAGAAATAAAGCATGAGTTGTTAGACTTTAGATGGAAATAAATTCAGATTGCTGGCTGTTTCTTGGCAGACCGATGTCAGCCATGGTAAGTAACCCTGGTTTTCGAATCGCATCAATTTGTTTAGCTGTATTAATAACCATGGAGGCTGTAGCGGTATCTCCGAATACTCCATTTGGTATGATTAATCTCTGTGTTTCGTTTCCTTCAATAATAATTTCATCCTCTTGGTTAATTCCCACAGACATGGTCAAGTCCAAGCAGATTTCCTTTCCGGTAGAGGTCAAAGCTCTGGATACTTGGTGTAGTCCACTAACCGCCCCTTTTTTTAGAGACGTAAGTGGAACGGTTATATCTTCGGTAGCAATTGTTGGCTCAATGGTATTATTTACACGAGTAAGTTCCCAATCTAGCCCATATGCAATTAATCTAACAGATTCTTCAAGACCAACATGGCCGATTTTATCTTGTTCAGCCAGTGCCTCAAATTCTCCTTTTGTCATACCGATTCCTACTTTTCTTTGTAAGGGAAGACGGCGTTTCGAAACATCCACTTTACGGTTGACAAGGACTCTGTTTACCGTTGTAACAACGGTTGAAAAACAAATCGCCATGGTATCCATGATGAATCCTGGATTAATACCAGTCCCAATGACACTCAGCCCTTTGCTCTTTGCATAACTATCTATCTCTTTGGCAAGGGCAGAATGGCGCTCCCAAGGGTAAGAAAGCTGTTCGCACGTGGACACCACCGAAAATCCATGGTCTAGAAGCTCTTTGATTTGTGGCCAAACTTGGTTTGCATTGGAACCAGTCGCATGAAGGGCAATTGGATGCTCTACACTGGTTTTTACTTCATGAATACTGGAGACCACATGTACATTCATCTTATTTTCATTTATGATCAGCCCAATATCCTTTCCAACCTTTTGGGGATCGATATCTACAGCACCAATAATCGAATGAGGATTCGTAAGGTATGCACTACGAAGAATTTCCATGCCAATAGGTCCTAATCCGAATACGGAAAATTTAGAAATTTCATTTGCCAATTATTATCATCCTTTCAATGTTTTCTTAACAAAATGCTAACATTGAAAGCGGCATAACAAAAATAGGATGTTTTTATATACATATAAACCTTGCTTATAAAAGGGATAAGCTACACTATGATTCTCTTTAGACATCTAGCATTTTAGGCATTCTACATATCAAGAAGAAGGGTTTGCTTGTAGGGTATGGATAATCTGATTGATCAAGAAAGGCGTCTGTTCAGAATTTTTCCAAACAGCAGATATCGAACTCGAAAGATTGATATTTTCGATGTGTAATGCTTTTACCTTCTTGGTTCCTAATAGATCAATCATGTCTTTAGGCATGAGGGCCACGCCTAAATTATTTGAAACTAAATTGGCAATCGTTAATAGCTCCGATCCTTCACATAATTTTTTTGGCGAAAAACCAGAGATTGAACATGCCTTTTCCAAAAGAAATTGAAGAGAGTGGGCTTGTATCGGATGATAATGAATAAAAGGTTCATTTTTTGCTTCATGTAGTTGTATGGACTCCTTTTGAGCTAGCCAATGATCGAAAGAAACGACTAATTGCAACGGAGATTTTTTGAATTCAATCATGTTTATCCCTTCGTTAGCCATTAGGTTAGTATGAATGGGTGTTCGAATAAACCCGATGTGATACTTCTTATGCTTAACTAGCTTGACAGCCCTTGCGGAAGTAGTTTCTTGAAGGTCCACTTCGACTTCAGGAAATTCAATAAGTATTTTCTTTAATAAATTCGGTATATAAATACTAGCAGCTGAAGGTATTGTGGCAATTTTCATTTTTGGCTTGGGGACAATTTTGTTTTCAACGATATTGCTTACCGTCTTTTCTATGTCATCAAATGAAGGAGCGAGCTTATTGTAAATATACTCCCCTTCTTCAGTCAATGTGATTTTTCTTGTGGTACGATTTAAAAGTTTAAAACCTAGTTGTTTTTCTAATGATGAGATTTGTTGACTTAAGCCAGGTTGGGAAATATGAAGGATTTTGGAGGCTTTGCTGAAACTAAGGTGGTTTGAAACTTCAATAAAATAACGAAGGGATAGGAAATTAATAAAATCACTCCTCTTTTAGTTAGATACTGCAGTATTTAAATTACTTTTTACTACCCGTAAATAATGGATTTATATAATTTACACTTATAAGTTTATAACAATAATATATTTCTCAAAAGGATGAGTCAATATTATCTTTAAAGGAGAATATGAAAAACTGAATATTTAGTAAAATAAAAACCAAACGAGAAATCGCAAGAAAAAGAACGTGTATTATGGGTTAAATTCCCATATTCAAAATGAAGGAAATAAGGGTTGCTAACAGAATACTAATAATATCGTCTCATAAAGAGATGATAAAAATGAAAAAGGGGGGGTTTTATGAAAGGATTTAAAAGTTTTTTTTTATTCGGAATGATCCTGGCACTATTACTGGTAACAGCTTGTAGCAAGGGAAATGAAGGAGCATCAAGCGATAAAAGGCAAAACTTGAGTCTTTTAACAGGAGGAACTGGTGGTACATATTACCCACTAGGCGGGCAAATTGGAAATATCATTACCGACAATACCAATGCGAACATTACACCCCAAACATCTGGTGCTTCAGCAGAAAATATGGAAACGCTGAGAGCTGGAGAAGCTGAAATAGCTTTCTCACAAACCGATATTGCAGCCTATGCCGTTGAAGCGAAAGAAATGTTCAAGGGAAATCCAATTGATAATATCCAGGCTATCAGCTCTTTATATCCAGAAACTGTACAACTTGTAACAACAACTAAAAGCAAAATTAAATCAGTTGAGGATCTAAAAGGGAAAAAAGTATCGGTTGGGGCACCTGGATCAGGTGCGTACATCAATGCCATGCAAATTCTAGCACTTCATGGATTATCAGACAAAGATATTAAAGCGCAAAATCTCTCCTTCGATGAGTCAACGGATGGAATCCAAGCTGGAAATATTGATGCAGCATTTATAACAGCTGGTACTCCAACTGGTGCAGTAGAGGCACTCTCGGTACAAAATGATATTATTGTCCTTCCTATTGCAGATGAGAAAATTAAAGAATTAGTTGAAAAATATCCGTATTATGCAGAGGATACCATTCCGAGCGGAACTTATAAGATTAAATCCGATGTAAAGACCGTTGCGGTTAAAGCTATGTTAGTAGTTAGAGAAGACGTCGATGAGGATTTAGTTTACAAAATGACTAAGGCTATGTATGAAAATACGGATAAAATCACACATGCAAAAGGTAAATTAATTACGGCTGAAACGGCACTTGAAGGATTAGGGGAAATGGAACTACATCCTGGTGCAGCTAAATATTTTGAAGAAAAAGGAATTACCAAATAAATCCTTCGACGGTCGATAGTTCGCTATCGATCTCGTTGTTTCTTAAAGTGTGGAGGTATTTATGCGATTTAAGCCTTTTAAGAAATACATGGTCTTTTTAATACTTCTACTACTGTTCATCGCTTTACTTGGTTTCATACCTTATAAACAAGTCATCGCATTTTCCTACCAAGATCAAGGAGAGTTATTTGCTTATCTACCTTTAAAAAGAGAAAAAACCTTTCAAATAGAATATACACATTCTATCCACCTCTCGGAAGTGCTCGAAACCTATCACCTATCAGACAATTTAATTAAACAAACCGAACTTGCCTACGATGACTTTGCAGTCGGCATGCCTTCTAATGCGGAGGGTCGGGAAGTATTTGAAGAGAAAGATGGAACGTATTTTATTAAAAATATGGATCGGACTTTTGAATATATCGATCTGAGGGTCGGGCAAGTTGTAGCCAATCATCGCTTAATCTATAAAAATCAAACAATGCCGTTTTCAAAGTTTATTAAGCCAGGAACATGGATTAGGGTTTCATCGAAAAAAATCTCATTTTGGGAACAAAAGAATGGAGTGAATATGAATGGACGATGATAAAGAAAAAGTGAAGTACTTAACGGAAGAAGAACAACAGAAACTTTTAGAGAAATACGATCCCGAAGCAGGGACGAGAAAATTAAAAGGGATGTTGGGTTACATTGCTTTTATCGGCCTCTTAGCTTTTTCTTTATTCCAATTGTATACAGCCATTTTTGGTGTTTTTACAGCACAAATTCAAAGAACGATTCATTTAGGTTTTGCGCTATCCTTAATCTTTTTATTATTTCCTGCAAATCGGAAGAAACGACAAAAAGGAAAATTTCAAATTGCATGGTACGATATTGTATTAGCTGTTCTTAGTATCGGAGTCGGCGCCTATTGGCCATTATTTTTCGAAGATTTGGTCATGAATGTTGGCCGTTTAGGTACGCTGGATTTCACGGTCGGGTTACTAGCCATTTTACTAGTGTTAGAGGCTACGAGGCGAGCTGTAGGCATTCCTATCACCACTATTGCGGTTCTCTTCATTTTATACGGGCTGTTTGGCCAATATATGCCTGGTTTTCTATCACATCGAGGGCTGACGTTTGAACGGATGGTCCAGACGATGTTCTTCTCTACAGAAGGGATATTGGGAACTCCGTTGGCAATATCATCTACCTTCATCTTCCTGTTTTTATTGTTTGGTTCCTTCCTTATTCGAACCGGGGTTGGCCAATATTTCAATGATCTCTCAACTGCAATTGCAGGTAGAAGAGTCGGGGGACCGGCAAAGGTTGCGATTTTTTCTAGTGCATTACAAGGAACCATCAGCGGAAGTTCTGTAGCAAATGTGGTCACCTCAGGAGCATTTACGATTCCCATGATGAAAAACTTGGGCTATAAGAAGGAATTTGCTGGTGCAGTAGAGGCCTCTGCTTCAACAGGTGGACAATTAATGCCACCAATAATGGGGGCAGCAGCATTTCTAATGGTAGAGTTTATTGGCAACGGTATTACGTATTGGGATATTGCAAAGGCAGCCACTATTCCAGCCATTCTTTATTTTACTGGCATTTGGATCATGACGCATTTTGAGGCGAAGAGGCTTGGCTTGCGTGGTCTAACAAAAGAAGAAATGCCTAGTAAAAGAGAAGTGATTGGAAAGGTGTATTTATTGATTCCAATCGTCGCGATTATTCTATTACTCATGTCAAATATAACGGTAACGCATGCAGCTTTATACTCCATTCTTATCTCGATTGTTGTAGGTTTCATTAATAAAGATGTACGAATGAAATTTATGGATATCATTTATGCATTAGTCGATGGAGCTCGTACAGCACTTGCCGTAGCGGCAGCAACAGCAAGCGCTGGTATTATCGTAGGGATTGTCACAAAGACAGGGCTAGGTCTAAAGCTGGCGAATGGATTAATCGATTTGGCTGGTGGCTACTTAATACCAACACTTATGCTTACAATGGTCGCGGCCTTAGTATTGGGAATGGGTTCACCGACAACTGCTAACTATGTAATTACCTCTACCATTGCGGCACCTGCCATCATTTTACTGGGTGTACCGGATTTATCCGCACATCTATTCGTTTTCTACTTTGGTATTATTGCGGATATAACACCACCAGTGGCACTAGCCGCTTTCGCAGCAGCCGGGGTGTCTGGTGGGGATCCCTTAAAGACTGGGATACAATCGTCTAAATTAGCCATAGCGGCCTTTATTATTCCTTACATTTTCGTACTATCCCCACAAATGCTGATGATTGATTCAACATGGATGGAAGTGGTGTGGGTCGTCTTTACGGCAATGACTGGCATGATCGCTATTGGTGCTGGTGTAATCGGTTATTGGGTACGTGGAATGCACTGGATAGAAAGAATCACTGCCATCATAATTGGTTTGCTATTAATCTATCCTGAAACCATAACAGACATCATTGGATTAACTTCGTTTGCGATATTGCTTGCCTTACAATACTTTAAGAAGCAAGGGAATAAGAATTTGCCCACTATTTTAGATAATGGTCATAACATTGAGAGAATTGATTGAAGATACTTTATAAGGATGAAGACGGTGGCATAGCCTAAATACATCATTTATCAGTTAAGGAGGTGAGTGTGTAGTAAGGAATAATGCTACCGTCTTTACCATTTATAAAGATAAGGAAGGGGGGATTTTCCTTTTCTGTCTATTTAAACATCATATATATTGATTGATATAATAAATATCACCATCTTTTGATGGTATGTAAAACCTTGATAAGTTAATTAAATTTTCTTCAATGATAAACATAGGGATTGTCTCCACCTATAGATTCTTAACCAGAAGAAGAGTTTCATTTTTCTTAAGCGAAAAGGATCGATATCCGTTTGAAAGGGGACTTATGTATGACCTATCTTAAGAGTTTAGTTTTAGTTACATTCAGTTTCTTTTTTATTGTTTCAACCGTTATTGCCAGCGTGCCTGGGGTAGACGATTCGATGAAACCAGGAACAAAAAAAGGAATCGTTTCCGTTTCCCATCCAATAGCTGCTGAAGCAGGAAGAAAGATTTTAGAACAAGGTGGAAATGCTGTTGATGCAGCTGCAGCCATTCAGCTGTCGCTAAATGTAGTTGAACCGATGATGTCGGGAATTGGCGGCGGTGGTTTCATTATGATTTACAATAAAAAGGAAAATGAAATAACCATGCTTGATAGTCGTGAAATGGCCCCACAAAATGTTACACCTGAGCTTTTTTTGGATAAAAACGGAAAAGTGATACCGTTCAGTAAACGTCATGTAACTGGAAAGGCAGTTGGGGTTCCAGGGACTTTAAAAGCAATAGAAATGGCACTAGAGAAATATGGCACGATGAGTTTATCGAAAGTAATAAAGCCTGCCATCAAACAAGCGGAAAAAGGAGTAAAGGTAAACTGGTCCGCGGCTCAATATATCGAGGAAAATAAAGCGAAGCTTAAAAATAACCCAGCGGCAGCAAATGTGTTCATTCCTGGCGGAGAACCGTTAAAAGAAGGTGATACGCTCATCCAACCGGATCTTGCCAAGACGTTTAAATTAATAAAAGAACAAGGATCTGATGCACTTTATGCAGGGGAAATTGGTGAAGCGCTCGTGAATGAAGTTCAAGAGCGGGAAGGCGTCATGACCATGGATGATTTGGAACGATACGAGGTTAAAGAAAGAGAACCGATTAAATCGGATTATAGAGGGTTTGAAATTGTGGGTGCAGCTTCACCCAGTTCAGGTAGTTTGACGGTTCAACAAATATTAGAATTGATGGAAGGTTACGATGTGAAGAACATGGGCATCAATTCTCCTGAATACCTTCATCATCTAACTGAGGCAATGCATTTAGCTTTTGCTGACCGTGCAGCCTATATGGCCGATGAAGATTTTTATGAAGTTCCTAAAAAAGGACTTTTGGATGAAGAATATATTAAAGAAAGAAGAAAACTTATTAATCCTAATCAATCGGTTGCAGACGTTAAAGAAGGCGACCCATGGAAATATGAAGGTAAAGAACCCTCTTCTATGCCAAAAGTGGAGGAAAATCATCCTGAAGGACAAACCACCCATTTCTCAGTGATGGATAAGTGGGGGAATATGGTTTCCTATACCACTACGATTGAACAGGTGTTTGGTTCGGGGATCATGGTGCCCGATTATGGATTTATGCTTAATAATGAAATGACTGATTTTGATGCTTTACCAGGAGGAGTCAATCAGGTAGAAGCAGGGAAACGCCCAAGAAGCAGTATGGCACCAACCTTTGTCCTAAAAGACGGCAAACCATTCCTGGCCCTTGGTTCTCCTGGAGGGGCGACCATTATTGCGTCGGTATCTGAGACAATCATGAATGTGATCGATCATGGATTACCGATTCAAGAAGCCATCTTATCGCCACGCATCTACTCGGCCAACTATCCCACTGTTCGATGGGAGCCGGGAGTCAATCAAAATACTAGATTGGAGTTAATGGCAAAAGGGCATGTCTATGAAGAAGTACCACAACATATTGGAAACGTACAGGCCGTCATATTTGACTCTGAAAGTGGAGAAATGTATGGAGGGGCAGATAATACGAGAGAAGGTACTGTTCTTGGTGTGGATAAAGTATCTTATACGTCAAAACAAGTCCCTAATATAATACCGAATAAGGCGGGACCGTTCAAAGTAAAAGTAAATGGTGCAACTTTTCCTTATTTAGCGAAACAAATGAAGGTAATAGATGGTAAACCTTATATTCAATCAGATAAATTACTCCTCGGTTTAGGTCTAATCGACTCAAAGGACTTAAAAACCTATAAGCCAAATGAAAAATCATATTTACCCGTTATAAAAGCTGCAAAAGCAACAGGGTATAAAGTGACGTGGAACGAAAAGGAAAAAATGGTTATTTTGGAAAAAGATCCAACTGATATTGAAGATCCCGATGATGATGGGTCCATCACCAAATAAAAGATAAAAGATAGAAGTCCTAATATTGAATAAGAAGCTCGATAAAGCCATTTTTGACTTTATCGGGCTTTTTTTTGTTAGACGGTTAGACGGTGTTAAAGTTCTGGGTTTAGTTTGAAAAACTCTTTTTGCTATTGCTGTGGGAGATACTTAAGGGTACCTCGCTTAAAATAAAGGGTTCTCTTTTTTGATAATCTGTCATAAGTTTTGGTGGGCAATTATGGATATTTAAAGTATGGTATTAGTACTACCATGTGTATGATAAAGAATTGTTAAATGAGAAAATTTAAAGTGGGAATGAAAGGAGATTTAAAATATGTTACTAAATAATATTTTGAATTTTTAAATTTTTTTGTCTTTAGGAGCTTTTTTTTATGGGTGTGTCCATTCTTTTAGGAAGAGGGATTTTTGATACATTTCCAGCTGAGTGGATAGGTAAATTGCCATTTAATAGTTGGGATAGCTTGCTTTATTCGGAATGCTTAATTTTGGAATGGGAAATGCCTTTGCATCTATTTGGGGATTTATAAAGAAAGAAATAATAATATTTATAATGACCTTAACTATGGGTGCTTTGCTTTTCTTCTGTACGGTTGTATCAACTAGGTTGATAGGAGATTGGTACTTACGAACAGGACAACAACTGATATTTAGCATCATCCAAATAGTATTTGGATTAATTGACTTCGTTATATCTTATTTCACTAACAGAGCTTTGGTAGAAGAATAAATCAATAGGCTTTGTTGAAGGTTTTTATGTACATTTTGTTGAATACGAGTTAATAAAATTTTTAATGTTAATCTAAAAAAAGGGGATTAAAGTAATGCATCAACTTTTATTCGATATACCATTCCAATTAGAAACAGAAAGACTAATGCTTCGAGCACCAAGACAATCAGGGGACGGCAGTATTGTCAATGAGGCAATAAAAGATTCATATAACGAATTAAAAGCTTGGTTACCATTTGCACAACAACTTCCTTCTATTGAAGAAACAGAAGTCAATCTGAGAAAAGCTCATATTAACTTCCTTAAAAGAGAGAGTTTTCGCTTTCTAATTTTCAATAAAGTAACCAATGAATTTATTGGAGTAACGAGTTTTGAGGGAGTAAACTGGAACATACCTAAATGTGAAATTGGATATTGGGTTAATACAAAATTTAGTCGAAATGGATATATGTTAGAAGCTGTAAGAGAATTAACTAAATTCGGAATAAACCATTTAAAATTTAAAAGAATAGAAATAAGATGTGAATCGACAAACCTTAAAAGTCGTTCTATCCCTGAAAAACTAGGTTTTGAACTTGAAGGGACCTTAAAGAATGATGACTTATCCGCCAATGGTATCAAACTAACTGACACTTGTATTTACGCTATAGTTTGATAAGGCATTTATTTAAAGTTTTGCACTTAATTGAGAATCTTTCTGAGGAAATGGATATAAATAGCCTTTTGTTATATCCTTGTTTAAAAGATTATTTCTAAAAAGTCCGTCAAGAAGCGGCACGGACTATTTTATTGAGAAATTACGACTAACGTTTAATCTTTTTGTTTTTACCTTCCCCCGCATGTGTATATAATACGGTTAACTAACCTATTGAAGGGAGAACTTATATGAATGAATACAAAGTGACAGTGAAGAATGGCAGTTTGGTAATTCTGACCGATGTTATTGAAGCTGAAGATGAAAGGGAAGTTTTGGGCACATTATTGATTAACAGTGAATTGTTCAATCAACCATTCACCGATATTAAGATTCTAGAACGTTAAAAAATAGGAAACAGTAGGTGATACTATGTGTGGACGTTTCACCCTATTTACGAATATCGAAGAAATCATCGATCGCTTTGAAATACAGGCCGCATTTAATGATGAATACCATCCTAGCTACAACATAGCGCCAACACATTCTGTTTTATCTGTTATTAATGATGGAACAAAAAATCGGCTAGGCTACCTTCGCTGGGGATTTATTCCATCCTGGGCCAAAGATGAAAAAGTCGGCTACAAGATGATAAATGCCAGAGCCGAGACGATTACCGAGAAAGTTAGTTTCAAGAACGCTTATAAAAAGAAACGGTGCTTAATTCTTGCGGACTCCTTCTATGAGTGGAAGAAGACTCCAGAACGAAAAATACCAATGAGGGTAAAACTAAAGAACAACGCACCATTTGGTATGGCAGGTCTTTGGGAATCGTGGAAATCGCCACAAGGTATGATTTATTCCTGTACAGTCATTACTACAACTCCTAATGAGTTAATGACAAGTATACATGATCGGATGCCTGTGATTTTAAGGGCTGAGGATGAAAAGATTTGGCTGAATTCTTCATTTCATGATACAGAATATCTGCAACAACTCCTAAAGCCGATTGATTCCCAACTCATGGAGACCTTTGAAGTTTCTTCGGATGTAAACTCCCCAAAAAACAATGCACCTAACCTTATAGAACGTATTTGTTAAGTGGGTAAACTGGGCTAACGATTTAGTTAACTGCATAAACAAAAAAGTAAGGGTCTGTCCCAAAAAGGGTAGTTAAGCCTAAATTGAATAAATAGAAAGAGGCAGACATATTGATTTAACAACAATTCTGCCTCTTCAATTTAGCGTTATTTTACTCGAAAAAGGACTTATGAGACAGCCCCTTACTCGCTTCCATGCTGTAATTTCACGTTATTTAATGCGGACGTAATACCTGACCTGACTTTAATTAAAGAGGTCTAGACAAGTCGCTTTCCTAAACATCTAAGCCTGTATAGTTAAGCTACTCTTGTTCGTACAAAAGTAAGTTGTGAAGTTTATCGAGTTCCTGGCTTATATGTAAAGTTTTTGGTGCGGTAAATCCATGGTCTAATGCTGTATTTATTAATTCTGTCCTCAAAATTTCTATTTTTGTATGTAATAGGTCCGTACTTTCCAATGAAAATCCCTCAAGTTCTTATACTTTTTTGTAATGCATCTATTATTACATAAATTAGGATTCATTCAAATGATAAGTGTGCTTCATTTAATAAATTTTTAACTAATTCTTATTAAAAAACCTAGTTCCTATTTGAGTTTATTGGATCATCACTGCAATTGGTGTCCAAAATTTTGAGGATTGAAGAAAGTAAAGTTGGGTCTGTACACCTAATATGCAAAGCAGAGAGCATTAAAATGTATAAACGAAAGGGATAAATTTCCTTTTTAAGGCCATATTAAGTGACAGACCTTAAGTAAATATGTTATGGTGTGTTTTCTACATACTTTATAGAATTAAAAGGATGAGGTGTTTGATATGAATAAAACAGAATTAGTAACTACTGTAGCAGCACAAGCAGAACTAACAAAAGACGACGCTAAAAAAGTTGTTGATGCATTGTTTGAAACAATCACAACTACACTTGCTAAAGAAGAAAAAATCCAGCTGGTTGGATTTGGAACTTTTGAAGTGCGCGATCGTGCAGCACGTACTGGTAGAAATCCACAAACAGGTGAAGAAATTCAAATTGCAGCAAGTAAAGTACCAGCTTTTAAAGCAGGTAAAGAATTAAAAGAAGCTGTAAAATAATCATTTATTTTTTAAACTCTGGAGATAACAAGGTCTCCAGAGTTTTTTTATTATGATCTTTTAAATGACCTAAGTTATCCCATTAGTTGAGTGGAGAAATCGCTAAACTAGTTGAAGAAAATATCCCAACAATGTGGCTGGCTGCCTTGCAGAAACCGGATTATCGAACGATTAATCGATTTCGCACACAACAAATGGAGAAGCTCCTTCCGAAGCTATTTGAAGAAATGATCCATCAACTAATAGAAGAAAAGCACATTACAATGGAGAACTATTTTCTAGACGGAACAAAGATTGAGGCAAGCGCAAACAAGTACTCATTTGTGTGGAAAAAGGCGACGACGAATTTTGAGGCGAAGCTGCAAGAAAAAATTGAAGAAACGTACCAACAGATTCAGACCATTACGAATGAGAAGGTCATGAACTGTCTGCTCAAGATGAAACGTCCTCTTTAACTGTAGAGGAAAAACTAACTCAAATAGAAAAAGCATTAGTGAAGAAAGTTGAAAAAGAAACGAACGGCATCCTGCTTGAAGAAGATGTCCAGGTACGAAAAGAAAAAAGACGGGAACTCAGTCCGGTTAAGAAACTATTGAAATTAGTGCGCGATGACGTAGGTCCACGATTAGTGAAATATAAACAACAAAACGCTCTATTTGGCGATCGAAATAGTTATTCTAAAACCGATACGGATGCGACATTTATGCGAATGAAAGATGATCATATGAATAACGGACAACTAAAACCTGGTTATAATATTCAAATGGCCATGGAAAATAAATCCATTATACATAAATGCCCAACTGATACAAGGTGTTTTAAGCCCCATATAGAAGCACTGAAGAATACATCGCTACCATCCCCGAAAAACGTCATCGCAGATGCCGGCTATGGCAGTGAAGAAAACTATCTCTACTCTTTGGAAGAAGAATTTGAAGCTTTGATTCCTTACAATACTTTTTTAACGGAACAAAAACGGAGTTATAAAAAAGATATTCGTCATGCGAGTAACTGGGCATACGATGAACAAAAGGATGAATACAGCTGTCAAATAATCGTAAGGTTTTATTTAAGTGTTATCGACCCGCACGGATAAAATTGGATTCACACGTGACTTTAAAATTTATGAATGTGAGGAATGTACGGATTGCCCATTAAAAGCGCAATGTACAAAGGCGACAGGAAATCTCGAAGTGCATGTTTATCCAGTTTATGAAGAACTAAAAGCGAAAGCAAAAGTGAACCTTTGGTCTGAATCGAATGCACAAATTTACGCTCGACGAAAAATCGAGATAAGAGTGTTTTTGGTCATATCAAGGGTAATAGGTCGTTCCGTCACTTTTTGCTTCGGGGCTTAGCGAAAGTCCAAACGGAGTTTGGCATCGTAGTCATGGCACATAATTTACTGAAGATAGCTGGCTTGAGCCAGCTACTTTCAATGAAACATTATAAAAATAGAAAAACAGGTGGAGAAAAACGATTCATTTTTCTCCACCTGTTTTATTTTAGGAACTTATTAGACAGCCCCTTATTAGTGATATAAGTTAATTAGAGTTTATTTACGTTTGTTGCTTGAGGCCCACGTTGACCTGATTCTACTTCAAATTCAACTTCTTGGCCTTCTTCAAGAGATTTATACCCTTCCCCTTGAATAGCTGAGAAATGAACGAATACGTCATCTCCATTTTCACGCTCGATAAAACCAAATCCTTTGTCACTATTAAACCACTTTACTTTTCCACGTTCCATTTAAGTACCTCCTAGCATGGTAAAACCTGCATTATTATCGTACCTTCTTATAATATCCATTTTAGAAGCATTTAAACTTAAAAAAAATATTTGGTTCCACTATTCTTACTACATTATATAAATTCCATTGTTTTATTATAAAATTCCACAGTTCCTGATTTTGATTATTTATTATCAACTAAGTTAAAAATTTATATGGTGAATTTACACTCAACTCTTTTATAGCTTGCCTTGTATTTTTTAGAATGGTATTAATGATCGATAAATTGTGTGAAATTATATGGAGTATTTAAAAAAAAGGTGAATTCTATTGACATATATCCAAACCAATTACCTTCAAGAACATAAGATACAGTAATGTTTTTAAAGGAGGTTACACAATTGGTTAGTGGTAAAAAATGCCATAAATGTGGACGAAGTAAATGTAGATGTGAAAAAAGAAAGTGTAAAGATTGCGGACATAAAAAATGTCAGTGTAAATCTGGATCTAAACAAGAGGTAAAACAAAGTGTTGAGCTGTATATAGATGGTGGTTATATAGGCTTTACTGGAGGAACCGGTATAACTGGAGTTGGACCAACTGGGCCAACAGGGCCAACAGGACCGACTGGTACAGGCCTTGAAGATGCAGTAGTTTTTGATCCTGCAGCAGCCCCAGGGTACCGAGCAGGTCAGGTTGTCCTGTATGAGGGAAGTGTATATGTAGCAAATGTAGCGTCACCAACAGGAATACCTGGTCAATCCCCAGATTATACATTGCTTTTTGTAGGAGGAGGAACAGGTCCAACGGGGGCAACAGGAGCAACAGGAGCAACCGGTGCAACAGGAGCAGGATTAGAAGGAGCAGTAGAGTTTGATCCCGCAGCAGCTCCAGGGTATCCCGCAGGTCAAGTGGTCCTCTATGAAGGAAACGT